>NZ_JBCDMV010000024.1:0-95890 GCF_038433135.1 Luteococcus sp. H91
GGATCCACTGCAATAGCCACGGGTAAAACTTGGCATTGACTTTAGACACGCTGTTGAGTTCTCAAGTTTCGGGCACAACCCGCACATCCAACCATCCGGTCTTCCGCTTGGGGCAACTCGATCAAGCTTACCGGAATCTTTTGCCTTGTTCAAATTGGCAATTTCATCCGGCTGGAAGTTCCTTTTACCGAACTCCCCGCTGCATTTCTGCAACTCGTAAAACTTTAGTTGTTTTCGATTCCCCGTGCAAATCGGGGATCTCGAACAACTTCTGGGAAATGCGTCGCCCCGCACATCTTTGAGGAAGTGGGGTGGCAGACATTGCCCGGCTCCCGTCCGCGCGTCGTGGCCCGGTTTCAAGAGCTGGATCAGCATACACAGATACCCAGGCAGATGCAAGAGCTTCGTGGAAGAATGTGGAGGCGCTTCAAAGGCCCTAGTCAAAGTGGATTTGAGGAGTCTCAGGTCGTGCAAGGGGCCTCAACAGGCTCGGCCATCGTGGTGACGACCCTGCCCACCAGTCCCGCCCAGCCATCACGGTGACGACCCTGCCCACCAGTCCCGCCCAACCATCACGGTGACGACCCTGCCCACCGGTCCCACCCCGCAATCGGGGGCGAATGGCTCAGGCTGCGGTGATGTCGCGCTGGAACAGAGCAGTCATCCGGTCGCGCTGCGCGGCATCCTCCCACTTGATCTGCTCGAGGGCGCGCTGTGCCTCGTCCACCACGTGATCCCGACCGGCCCGGGAGATCAACCCCAGTTCCAGGGCCTTGTTGGCGGCGCCGACGTAGGTGTCGTGGAACCAGACCTGGTGCTCGGCGTGCTCGGCACGTTCCTCGTCGGGGGTGTCCACGACATCGTGGATGAAGACGGCATCCATCGCCCCGGGGTAGAGCTCCCAGAGCTTCTCCCCCACCCGGACATCGCCCTGCCCGGAGTCCCCCATGAAGGTCATCCGGTATTCGGGGAAGAGCTGGGTGTAGTGGCTGATGTTCTCCAGCTTCTTGCCGGCCATGGAATCCAGCGTGAACAGGCTGAACAGACTGCCCGACATCAGGGAGAGATCGGCGATGCCAGCCCTTTTGAGGCTTTCCCGTGAATGGTTCTCCACCAGACCGAAGAAGTCACCGGGCCTGGCGGTGACGAAGGTCAGATCCCCCAGGCTCTTCGGATCGTCGTCGGGGCCCTTGTCCAACGCTTCCTGGAAGGCGAGCACCCCCGGGTACAGGGTGCCCCGGGGATAGCGCTTGTCATGCAACTTGCAGAAGACGGTGTCGTCGATGTCGGAGAGCACCTTGGCTTCAGTGAACTGCTGGCCCTGGGCCTCTACAGCGAAGTGCTGCAGGATCCGCTCGCGTACCGAGGCGTCGTCCAGGTCAATGAAGACCAGACCTTCCAGGTCATGGTGGTCATTGCGCAGGTTGAGGATGTTCTTCAGGTGGGTGAGCTCGTCACCGTGCACGGCGCACAGGAGGTCGGCGATCCGCGCCTCCTCGTCGTCGCTGGTCCGGCCGGTCTGCAGCGCGTGGATCACCGCCGCCCGGGCATGCAGCTCCAGGTCACCGGCCCGGCGCTGGGCCACCAACTCCAGCAGGGCGGATCGATTGTCGGCACCGAAGATCCGGTCGTCCATCGCAGAGAAGAGCCGCTCCGCCCCCTGTTCGGTCAACAACTCGTTGAGTTCGTGAGGCTCGAGCGATTCGATCAGTCCGAGGATCCGGTTCTCGTCCTGCTCGCCGGTGCGGTGGGCCAGCAACTCCCGGGTCAAGCTGAGTTCGGCGGTCATGGGCGGCCTCCTTTGGTTCGGGTGTGCGGTTGGCGCACCAACAGCGCGCCGGGGTCCACGTGGATGTCGACGTCGATGACGGGGCCGAAGGTGTCCCCATCAAGTTGTAGCGCGGTGGGTGACTCGGGCCGCAACCGCACCCGCCGAGCCACCCCATGCACCAGTACGGGGGTCCGGGCGGTGCGCCGCAGCCCGGCCAGCGCGACGGGTGCCCACTGCCACAGGTGGCTGATCCGGGCCTCCATGGTGCGCAGCTTCCCGTCGTCCAGCCGGGCCTCTGGGAAGACCTCGATCCCCAGCGGGATCCGTCCGGCATTGCCCACCAGGAAGCTCCACAGGGCCCTGGCGTGCGGCGGCTGGTCATCGATGGTGACAGTCATCCGAATCGGCCGACGGACCATGTGACGGGCACCGGATTCGAAGTAGGCCAGCCAGCCCAGGCGTCGCTTGAGCCCGGGACGGGTGCTGCTCACCGTGTCGGCGTCATTGCCCAGACCGGCGAGCACCAGGAAGAGGTGTTCGCGGGAGCCCTGGCCGGGCAGGGAGGCCATGGTGAAGGTGGCCACGCCCAGGTCCACGGCGCTGGCGGAACCGAACATCGAGATCTGCACCGCCCGGTCCAGCCGTCGGGGTGACAGGCCCAGGTTGCGGGCGAAGATGTTGGCCGTGCCCAGCGGGATGATTCCCAGCTGGACGCCGGTGCCACGCAGCCGCTCCGCCACGGCACGCACGGTGCCGTCCCCGCCACCGACGATCACCAGGTCTGCCCCCAGCTCCAGTGCCTGTGCGGCCTGGCCACCGCCGGAATCGTGCGGGCTGGTCTCGATGATGACCGGAACCGGCCAGCCGGCCAGGGCCGCCCGGCGGGTGATGTTGTCGACAACCCGGTCACAGCCCCTGGCGACCGGATTGAGGATCGCGACCGGCCGGGTGGGGATGGTGCGCGGGGAATCGCCCTGCGTCCTGGTCATGCTGGCCAGCCTAGACCGCAGTGTCGGCCAGCAGGCGCGCGATCGCGGTGTCGGCCGGTAGCCAGGCAAGGGTTGGCAGCTCGGCCGCCGGGAACCAGGCGACGGTGTGGTGCGCGTGCCCGGCCGTCGGTGGGGTGACCAGCCGCGCATGGTAGACCCGCAGCTCCAGCCGCTCGTTGACCGGCCAGGCCCCGCCATCCCTGGTCAGCTCGTCGCCGATCTCGATCCGGCAGCCCAGCTCCTCCCACACTTCCCGGGAAAGGGCCGCCTCGGGGCTCTCCCCCGGCTCCACCTTGGCGCCCGGGAACTCCCACAGCCCCGCGAACTGTTCGGGGTAGGAACGCTGCGCGGCCAGGACTCGCCCGTCGTCGCCGGTGATGATGGCGCCGACGACGAGTCGTCGGACGGCCGGCTCAGGCATCGGCGTTCTGCTTCGCCCGGGCCGCGGCCTTGGCGGCCTTCTTGGTCTCGCGAACCTTCTGCAGGGAGGCCTCGTCGGTGATGTCCGCCACCGAGCGGTAACCGTCCAGACCGTAGTCCCCGGCGGCCTCGCGCCAGCCGTCGGCGGCCAGACCACGACGCTTGCCCAACAGCGCCAGGAAGATCCGCGCCTTCTGGTCGCCGAAGCCGGGCAGCTTCTTGAGCCGCTTCAGCACCGTGGGGCCATCACCGTCGGCCCACACCTGCGCGGCTGACGCGTCGTATTCCTCGGTCAGCACCGTGCAGAGCTGGTGCACCCGGGCTCCCATCGACCCGGGGAAGCGATGCACGGCGGGCTTCTGCGCACAGAGTGCCACGAAATCGACCTCGTCCATCGCGGCGATCGCGGCCACGTCCAGCGTGCCGCCCAAGCGTTCCGCGATCACCGCGGGGCCACTGAAGGCCTTCTCCATCGGGATCTGTTGATCCAGGCACATGCCGATCAACAGGGCATCGTCGTTGCTGGCCAACAGCGCATCCGCGGCGGGATCGCCGGTGAGGTGGGAGGTCATGTCCATCAGGGTATTGGCTGGGCGGTGCCCAGTCACTCGAACAGGACGTACTCCGGGGTGGGCTTGAGCGCCATCACCTCGGCCGGGGTCATCAGGCGTCCTCCGGTCTGCACGTCCTCCTGGTAGAAGAGCTTGAAACCGCCGTGCACGAACTTCGGCTTCTTGGCCACGACGCGCTGCCAGGTGTCGGTCTTGGCCGCGGGCGAGCCGATGCCGTCGACGGACTTGATCATCACCACGCCCTTGGCCGGCTTCAGCGCGGCCTCGTTGCCCACCACGCCCTCGTTGAGCTGGTGGTACAGCATCACCTTTTCCGGAAGGTTGTGCTTGGCCACCAGGTTGGAGACCCACTGGGCAGACTCGTTCAGCTCGGCAGCCTTGACATGCCCGAAGGTCCTCATCGGCACCTCGTTGGGACCCATCCGCCACTCCGGATCCAGGGCCAGCCCGACGTCGGGCTCGGCCAGCCACTTCTCGTAGGTCTTGATCTCGGCCGGGAAGGTGGAGCGGCCGGGCTGGATGTTGAGCAGCAGCATCGCCTTGTGCTTGCGGGCGGTGGTCAGCCACTCCTTGATCACCGCGTCGTCGATCCGAGTGCGATACATGCCGTCCTTGCCCGGCGAGCCGTGCACGGTGGTGGCGATCAGCTCCATGATCGGCATGATCTTGCGGCCCTTGGCATAAGGCTGGGCGCGCTTCTCCATCTCCACCATCCGGTCATCCAGGGCGCCGATCCCCAGCCGCCCCTGCCCGGGCGCACCGGGTGCGCCGGAGTAGCCGAACAGACGGTAGGTGGGGAAGATCGTCCGGCCGCCGCGGGGCAGCTCGGCCGCAGGCGTTGGGGTGGGCGTCGGCGTCGGTATCGCGCTGGCAACGGAGCCCTGGGAGGTCTCGGGTGCTGGAATGTCGGGGCCCGGCTGGTCCTGGCCGCTGCAGGCAGCACCCAGTGCCGTAGTGAGGACGACGGCGGCGGCAAGACTTGCCCGTGCACGAGAAAAGGCCATGTCGGAAACCCTAACCGACTGGTCACGAAATCCACGACCGAGCGATCGTGCGTCGCACCAAACACAGCAGGTCCCGCGGAAGACGTCTCCGCGGGACCTGCTGTGGCCCCTCGACGAGCTCGGGGAGCGTGGTCCAGTGATCTGTGACCAGGTGGGATCAGAAGTTGATCATGTGGCCGACGACACCTTCAGCGGCCTCCTTGAGGGCCTCCGACAGGGTCGGGTGGGCGTGCACGGTGCGGCCGATCTCGTCGGCGCGCAGGTCCCACTGCTGGGCCAGCACCAGCTCGGGCAGCAGCTCGGTCACCTCGGGGCCGATCATGTGGGCGCCGAGGATCTCATTGGTCTTGGCATCGGCGACGATCTTGACGAAGCCGACGCCCTCGCCCAGGCCCCAGGCCTTGCCATTGGCGGCGAAGGGGAACTTGCCCACCTTGACCTCGTAGCCCTTGTCCTTGGCCTGCTGCTCCGAGTAGCCCATCGAGCCGACCTGCGGCTGGCAGTAGGTGGCGCGCGGGATGAAGTCGTAGTTGACCGGGTAGGTCTCGGCGCCGGCGATGGTCTCGGCGGCGACGACGCCCTGGGCCTCGGCCACATGGGCGAGCATCATCTTGCCGGTGCAGTCGCCGATGGCGTAGATGCCGTCCACATTGGTGCGCAGGTAGTCGTCGACGGCGATGGCGCCACGGTCGGTCAGCTGCACGCCGGTCTTCTCCAGGCCGAAGCCCTCGGTGCGCGGGGCGAAGCCCATCGCCTGCAGGAACTTGTCGGCCTCGAGCACCTGCTGCTCGCCGCCCTTGGCGGGCTCGACGGTGACCTTGACGCCCGAGCCCGTGTCTTCCACAGCCTTCACGGCGGTGGAGGTCATCACCTTGATCCCGAGCTTCTTGTACTGCTTCTGCAGCTCGGCGGAGATGTCCTTGTCCTCGGCGGGCACCTGGCGATCCAGGAATTCGACGATGGTGACGTCGACGCCGTAGCTGTTCAGCACGTAGGCGAACTCGGTGCCGATGGCGCCGGAGCCTCCGATGATGATGCTCTTGGGCAGGTTGTCGGCCAGGATCTGCTCCTTGTAGGTCACCACATTCTGGCTGACCTCGGTGCCCGGCAGCAGCTTGGTGGTGGCGCCGACGGCGATGATGCAGGCGTCGAAGGTGACGTCCTCACTGCTGCCGTCCTCCTTGGCGACGCTGATCGTCTTGGCGTCGGTGAAGGTGCCCCAACCGGAGAACTCCTGGATCTTGTTCTTCTTCATCAGGAAGTGGATGCCCTTGACCATCCGGTCACTGACCTGGCGGGAACGGCTGAAGGCCTTGCCGTAGTCGGCGGTCATCTCACCGGACAGGCCGAAGGTGTCGGCCTCCTTGGTGACCAGGTGCACGATCTCGGCATTGCGCAGCAGCGACTTGGTGGGGATGCAGCCGACGTTCAGGCAGACGCCACCCCAGTACTCCTTCTCGATGATGGCGACCTTCTTGCCGAGCTGGGCGGCGCGAATGGCGGCGACATAGCCACCGGGGCCTGCGCCAAGGACAACGACGTCAAAGTGTGAGCTCATGGCTTCACTCTAGGGCACGGGGGAAGACTCATTCGTTCACCAGAACCGGAACTCCGACGCTGGCCGAGACCGCCTTTGCGGAGACGTCCTTGGGCACCTCGATGGTGAAGTCCGTGGAGTGGAAGAAGTTCGGGCTGGCCGAGCCGGAGGCGGCATGGTCATGCTCCTCCTGCGCATGGTCATGCGCCCCGTCCAGATGATGGGTGAAGCGACCGGTCTGCAGCAGCTTGCCGTCGGCGTCATGGAAGCCAGCCAGCACCTGCAGCTCCAGCAGCTCGGAGACATCGCTGGTGACGGTGACGGTGCCGGTCAGCTTGCCGTCGGCCAGCTTCAGCTTGCTGAGCGTGAACCGGTTGTCGAAGGGTCCCTTGGCCTGCACCACCGTGCCCGGCTGGGGCGACAGGGCGTCCATCGACGCCAGCGTCGGATCGCCGGTGGGAGTGCTCAGCCCCGGCAGGCTGGTGGCCACGGCGGCGCTGGGATCCGGCGGAGTGGCCTCCTCATCGCTGCCGCAGGCGCTCAGGCCCAGACTGACGGCAAGGGCGGCGACGACGACGGCTGAGCGGATGGCGGGGCGGTGCAGATGCGGTGACATGGCTTCCTGGGGCTGGATGGTTCGGGAATGGACAGGCCCGGGGCCCACGCGGCAAGCCTGCCGCGCGGTCCCCGGGCGTGCTATTGCTTCGTGCTACTGCTCAGTGGGTCACTTGGTGACGCGCAGGGCCTTGCCGACGATGTCGAACAGGTCGGTGTTCTCGATGTTGCCCGAAACCTTCTGCGATCCGGGGCCGTAGCCGTAGACCGGCACGTCGGCACCGGTGTGGTTGCCGGAGAGGTAGCTCAGCCACAGGCTGGCATCCTCGGAACCGTCCTTCACGCCGGCGGCGTCATCGGGGGTGCGGAAGGTTGCCGGGCCGAAGTTGGCCGGGTCGTTCTTGCCGTCACCGTTGATGATGCCACTGGAACGCTTCGGATCCAGCTTGCCGCCCTTCGCCCGGGAGGGGACGGAGTTGTTGGCGGGGTTGCCACTGTCCACATTCGCCGGAGGCGTCGCGGCCTCGGAGTTGGTGTAGGTGCCCTTCTCGATGATGTTGAAGCCGGCGCACTCGTGGTCGGCGGTCACGATCACCATGGTGTGCTTGTCCCTCTTGGCGAAGTCCAGCGCAACCCGCACGGCCTCATCGAAGGCCTTGGTCTCCTCCAGGGTCTGGGCGGCGTCGTTGGCGTGCGAACGCTTGTCAATCAGGGCGCCCTCCACCTGCAGGTAGAAGCCCTTCTTCTTGCCCTTGTTGGTGTTCAGCAGCGCAATCGACTTGCGGGTCATCTCCGCCAGGTTCGGCTCCTTGGCCTCCGCGGACGACGGGTTCTCCCGCTTGCTCTTCTCGATGGTCAGGTTGCCCTTGTTGTAGAGCGCGAAGACCTTGTTGGTCTTGCCCCGTTTCACCTTGACCCGGTCCATGTCCCGCTCGGTGGCGACGCGCTGCGCGGCCGGGGAGCCCAACACGGTGTAGCCCTGGGCCTTCAGCGCCTTCTCGTCGGCGGCATCGAAGCGGCTCAGGCCGCCGCCCATGATCACGTCGGCGGTGCCGTTGCGGGCAATCTGGTCAGCCACCGGGGTGACCCGGATGTCGCTGGTCGGCAGCTGCTTGCCGGTGACCTCGGTGTTCTGGCAGGCCTTGGCGCTGTACTCCGGGCCCTGGCAGCCGCGCATCAGCACGTGGCTCATCTGGCCGGCGGGAGTGGCGTCGGTGATCTCCGCGGTGGAGACATTGCCGGTGCGGTAGCCGGCCTTCTTGGCCAGCTCCATCACGGTGGCCTTGGCCTTGCCCTTGCCGTCGACTCCCAGCGCAGCGTTGTAGCTCTTGACGCCCGAGGACCAGGCGGTGGCGGCCGAGGCGGAGTCGGTGACGTAGTTGGGCTTGAAGTCGTGCTCCCCCGGCTGGCCGGAATTGGGCTCGATGGAGTAGGTGCGGTTCTGCCCGATGTTGGGCATGGTCTCCATCACCAGCTTGCCGTCGGCGCCGTAGTAGCGCTGCCGGGCGGCATCGACGTGGGTGTGGCCCATGCCGTCGCCCACCAGGTAGATGACATTGCGGATCTGACGGTCGTTCTTACGGTCGGCGACGGCGACACCGGCGGCGGCCGAGGCGCCAAGGCTGGCGGTCACAATTGCCGCCGCCGCCACGCGGAAGGACTTGTTCATGATGCTCCCTGGGTCTGTGAGTCTGGACATCCGCCCACGACAGCCAGACTGGTCGAGCCGTGTACCGGACGCCGTGAAAGCTATCTGGGTCAGACCGCACCCGATCGGCCAGCAGACGTACAGCAATTGAACAGGAATCGACGAGACGGGCGGCATAGTGCGTCGGGGATGCCCCCTCGGCGCGGCCCATCGGGAGCCCTGCGACCCGCCGAGGAGCAGCCTCGACATCGGCAGTATCTCAGGTGTGAGTTATCCTGAACGGCGTGACTGAGACCACTCCTGCCTCCATCGGCCGCCTGATCCGTGACGCTCGCAAGCAGCGCGGGCTCACCCAACACCAGCTCGCCGATGTCCTGAACACCTCCCAGAGCGCGGTGCATCGCATCGAGGCCGGGAACCAGAATCTGAGCCTGGAAATGATCAACCGGATTGCCGAAGCGCTGGAATCCCCACTGATCACGCCCGCCTCCGGCGGCACCATGAACTTCCGGATCCAGGGCGGCACCAAGCTGTCCGGATCCATCGAGGTGCGTTCCAGCAAGAATGCCGCCGTGGCGCTGCTCTGCGGCAGCCTGATCAACCGGGGCACGACCGTCCTGCGCGGCATCGCCCGGATCGAGGAGGTCAACCGCCTGCTCGAGGTGCTGACCAGCATCGGCGTCGAGGCCACCTGGAACGAAGACCACACCGACCTCACCCTGCGTCGCCCGGCCGAGCTCGACCTGGACGCCATGGACGTGCAGGCCGCCCGCCGCACCCGCAGCATCATCATGTTCCTCGGCCCCCTGCTGCAGCAGTACAAGTCCTTCCGGCTGCCCTATGCCGGCGGCTGCAACCTGGGCGCCCGCACCATCGAGCCCCACCTGCAGGTGCTGCGCCCGTTCGGACTGGAGGTCGAGGCCACCGAGGGCTACTACCAGGCAGACGTCGACGTCAGCAAGGTGGCGCAGGTGCGCCATGTCACCCTCACCGAGCGGGGCGACACCGTCACCGAGAATGCGCTGCTGGCCGCCGCGCAGACCCCGGGCGTCACCGTGCTGCGCAATGCGTCGCCGAACTACATGGTGCAGGACGTCTGCGTCTTCCTGCAGATGCTGGGCGTCAAGGTGGAGGGCATCGGCACCACCACCCTGACCATCACTGGCGTCGAGGAGATCAATGTCGACGTGGAGTACGACATCTCCGAGGATCCGATCGAGGCGATGAGCCTGCTGACCGCGGCCATCGTCACCGACAGCCAGCTGACCATCACCCGTTGCCCGATCGAATTCCTGGAGATCGAGCTCGCCGTGCTGGACGAGATGGGCCTGCAGTACGTGATGAGCGAGGAATACCCCAGCCGCAATGACTTCACCCGGCTGGTGGACATCACCGTGCACCCGTCGACGCTGCGCGCCGCCCAGGACAAGATCCATCCGCTGCCCTTCCCCGGCCTGAACATCGACAACCTGCCCTTCTTCGCCGTGATCGCCGCGGTGGCCGAGGGCCAGACGATGATCCACGACTGGGTCTACGAGAACCGTGCGATCCACCTGCTGGAGCTGAACAAGCTGGGTGCCAACGTGCAGCTGCTGGATCCGCACCGGCTGATCGTCAACGGCCCGACCCGCTGGCGCGGTCGGGACCTGGTCTGCCCGCCGGCCCTGCGGCCCGCCGTCTGCCTGCTGCTGGCCGCTCTGGCCGCCCGCGGCGAGACGGTGCTGCGCGACGTCTACGTGATCAACCGCGGCTATGAGGATCTCCCGATGCGCCTGAGCAAGCTCGGTGCGCGGATCGAGGTCTTCCACGAGTGAGCTGAGCGGGAGCGTTGTCTGGGGCTGACCCGACCACCGCTCCCGAGCTTGTCGAGGGGCCCCGACAGGCTCGGCCATCGTGGTTGAGTCTGCAGCGACGGTTGTGTCAGCTCACCCCAGGCCCCACCGGCCCAGCAGCCTGGTCCGGCCCTGCTCGTACCAGACCAGATCCAGCGCCTCGGCCCGGAAGGTCACCGGCAACACGCCGCTGAGTTCCCGGGCCACGCTGCGAACTGACACCTCGACCCCCACGGCGTCCAACGTCACGTGGGGGTCGACGTCGTAGTGGCCCCGGTAGGGCTCGATGCCGGGGAAGGCCGCCCGCGCCAGGTCGTGCAGCCTGCCAAAACCCTCCGCGGGCTCGGCCGGACAGTGGATGATCCCATTGGGGAAGGCGCGGACGCGCCGACAGTGCGCGTCGAAGCCCGTCATCCGCCCGGCCACGCTCGCCACGTCGCCCGGATCGGGCAGCTCGTCGAAGAGCCCGAGCACCGTGACGTGCGCATGCACGAAGCCGATCCCGGGCAGATCGCTGACGCCCAGCAGCGACGGGTCGTAGAAGTGGTAGCGGCCGCGGACGTAGGGCTCCAGCGGTGGCACCGGCACCTGGAGCACCGCGTGCCCGGGCCAGCGGGTCATCAGCCGATCCGGATGGCCTCGAAGCTCCAGCAGGGCGCCACGATGTTGTCCTGCGCCTGCACCAGGGCCAGTTCACTGCGGCCCAGGTCCGCCGTCGTCTGCAGCACCGAGTAGACCACTGCCGCCGTCTCCTGCAGCACTTGGTGGATCGGCTGGCCGCCGAGCATCTTGGCCAGGAAGAGGGCGCTGGTGATGTCTCCCGTGCCGGTGAAGTAGCCCTCGATCCGGGGGGTCTCCACCTGCCAGGCACCGTCGGAGGTCACCGCCACCATCCGCATCGAGTCGTTCGCCGCCTCGGGCAAGCGCACCGAGGTGACCAGCACCGTCGCCGGCCCCCTGGCGTGCAGTTCCTGCGCCGCCTGCATCACGTCGTCCATGGTGCGAATCGTCCGACCCACCAAGAATTCCAGCTCGAACAGGTTGGGGGTGACCACGTCGGCCCGGGGAATCACCTGGTCACGCATGAATTCCGGGATTCCCGGCAGGCAGTAGAAGCCGGTGTCCACGTCGCCCATCACCGGGTCACAGCAGTAGATCACCGACGGGTTCTCCGCCCGCACCATGTCCACCGAGTCAAGGATAACCTGCCCCATGTCGGCACTGCCCTGGAAACCGGAGAGCACACCATCCACCCCACGCAGGAAGCCGCGCTCCTGGATCCCGGTGACCACGTCGGAGACCTGGTCGGCGCCGATCAGCGGTCCGCGCCAGGCGCCATAACCGGTATGGTTGCTGAAGTTCACGGTGAGCACCGGCCACACCTCCACCCCCAGCCGTTGCAGGGGGAAGACAGCCGCGGAATTCCCGACATAGCCGTAGGCGACGTGCGACTGGATCGACAGGATGGTGGTCACCCGCTCGATTCTGCCACTGGCAGGGCCTCCAGGTCTCCTCGGCACGTCTACGACCACGGGTGGAGATGCCACCAGACCGGGGTGTCTTGGGTTGGCGACCGCGGCTCTGGCATGCTCTAGGGCATGCAGTCAGAGCCCACCCGCACCCAGCCGGCGACCATCGCCGAGGTGAGCGTGGTGGAGGCGACGCCGGGTGACGCGATTCCGGTGGAGCTGGCCGACGACTTCACCCCCGTCGCCGAGAAGAAGACCCGCGACTGGCAGCAGGACCGGTGGGCCTGGCGGGCCCGGATTCGAGCCAATCCGCTGGCGCTGTTCTGGTACCGGATCGGGGTGGCGCTGGTGGGTGCGCTGATGATGATCGGCGCCGCGCTGACCGGCTGGCTCCCCGGACCCGGCGGCATCCCGCTGTTCATGCTGGGCCTGGTGGTGTGGTCCAGCGAATTCACCTGGGCGCACAACGTGATGATGTGGTTCAAGCGGGCCTTCGACTGGTTCCTGGGGTGGCCCGATCGCACCCGGCACATCTTCTACGTGCTGTGCGTGGTCTGCGCCCTGGGCGCTTGGTACGGACTGGCGGCCTGGCACGGGGTGCCCACCTGGATGCCCGACTCCATCGCCCAGGAGCTGGACCGGCTTCCCCTGATCGAACGCTGAGCATCGAATCCCGGATGAGGGCTGGCTAGGCTGGCCAGCATGCAGGCCCGAGACTTCGGCTACTTCGACCAGCCGTTCATCGCACTGGCCCACCGCGGTGGATCGCTGCTGCAGGCCAATCTGGGGCGGGAGAACACCCTGCACGCCTTCGGCGAGGCGTTGGCCTTGGGCTACACCCACCTGGAGACCGACGTGCACGCCACCCGCGACGGCAAGCTGGTGGCCTTCCACGACGCCGTACTGGATCGGGTGACCGATGGTCGGGGCGCCGTTGCCGAGACCGACTTCGCCACCGTGCGACGCGCCCGGATCGCCGGCGCCGACCAGATCCCCACGCTGGACGAGGTGCTGGAGGCCTTCCCCACCGCCCGGATCAACATCGACATCAAGGCGCCCGGCGCCGTCGATCCGCTGGTCAGCTGCCTGCGCGCCCATCGGGCCGAGCAGCGGGTCTGTGTCGGTTCCTTCGGCGCCGCCCGGCTGAACCGTTTCCGTCGGCTGATGGGTTGCGATGTGGCCACCGCCAGCGGCCCGGTGGGGGTGGCCTGGACCGCCCGGGTGCCGCTACTCCCCCGGCTGCTGGCCAGCCCCGGCGTCGCGCTCCAGCTGCCCGTCGAGCACAGCGTGCGCGGCCGTCGGGTGCGGCTGTTGACCCCTTGGCTGCTTGACGCCGCGCACAGACGTGGCAAGGTGGTGCACGTGTGGACGATCAATGACGCCACACAGATGCACGAGTTGATCGACCAAGGGGTGGATGGCCTCGTCACGGACGAGATCGCGGTGTTGCGGGATGTGCTCCTCGAGCGCGGCCTGTGGCACCAGGGGCCAGCTCCCCTCAGCTGAGAGGCAGCGTGCCGGGGGAACAAAGCCCGCCCCCGACTCGTTGTGATCAGTGTTGGACACCCCCGCATCCGGGGTTTCGCGATTTCCGCAGGACCAGGCACGTCGGGGGCGACGAGGAGGAACGACCAATGGCAGATCGAGCACTACGAGGAATGGGCCTGGGAGCCAAGAGCTTCGAGGACGAGGAGGGCATCGAGTTCGCTGCCCGTCAGACGATCGGTTTCGACTGCGAGAAGGAACACCACTTCGAGGTCACCTTTGCCATGGAGGCCGAGCTTCCTGCCGAATGGGAGTGCCCGCGCTGCGGCGCGCAGAGCCTGCGCAGCGACGGCACCCAGCCGGAGGAGAAGGTCACCAAGCCGCAGCGGACCCACTGGGACATGCTGCGCGAACGCCGCAGCATCAAGGAACTCGAGGTTCTGCTGGCCGAACGGTTGGAACTGCTCCGCAAGGACCAGTGAGACCGCGCCAGTCCCGCGCATGACGAAGGGGAGCCCACCAGGTGTGGGCTCCCCTTCTTGCGTCGTCGACGGCCTTGGCTCACAGCACGGTGCCGGTGATGGCCGGGGGCTCCCCCTCGTCGCCGCGATCCGGCCGGCGCCGGGCCGTGGATCCCGAACCGGGCGGTCCATCGACGGTCTCCCCGGGGATCACCTCGCCCTCGATCGTCATGCCCGGCCGGCCGCGTGCCTTCAGCAGGTCGACGTCGATCCCGGCCCGACTCACCTGACGGGCCGCAAAGAAACCGACCAGGTTCCGGGCCAACGGCCGGGTCAGGGGCAGCAGGAAGACGAAGCCGACCACATCGGTGAGGAAGCCGGGGAGCATCAGCAGCACGCCGCCGACCAGCACCAGGGCCGCGTCGGTGAGCTCCGCGGCGGGCAGCCGACCGCTGTGCATCGTCGCGCTCAGCGCCTGCCAGGCCCTGGCGCCCTCCCGCTTCATCAGCCAGCCGCCGATCAGGGCCTCGGCCACCAGGATCGCCATCGTCGGCAACCCGCCGATCGCGTGGGCCGTCTGGATCAACAGCCAGACCTCCGCGATCGGCATCGCCACCAACAGAGCCACCAGCACGGGCAGGGCCCAGCCATTGCGACGCGGGGCGGCCACACTCAGCTCCCGGTGCCGGTGCCGCCGGAGCTGCGCTGGTTGCGCACCTTGGCGACCGTCTGCTTGGCCTGGCCGACCAGCGGCTCGGCCTTCTTGACACCCTTGCCGGCCAGCTCCTTCAGCTGCAGCGCCCGGTACTCGGCGCCCCACAGGGTGGTGCGGATCAGTGCCTCAGTGACGATGTCCTTGCTCATCTTGGACTCGCCGCGTTCCCGTTCGATGAACTCGATCGGCACCTCGACGATCTTCAGACCGGCCTTGGCCACCCGCCAGGCCAGATCCAGCTGGAAACAGTAGCCAGCGCTGGCGATCTCGTCCAGGTCGATGGCGCGCAGGGTGGAGGCGCGGAAGGCGTTGAAGCCGCCGGTGATGTCCTTGACGTCCATGCCCGTGCACATCCGGGTCCACAGCGAGCCGCCGCGGCTGATCAGCAGCCGGCTCGTCGGCCAGTTCACCACCGAGCCGCCCTTCACGTAGCGGGAGCCCTTGACCATGTCCGCATCCTGCAGCGCCTCCAGGATGGCGGGCAGCTGCTCCGGCTGGTGCGAACCGTCGGCATCATGCTCCACCAGCACGTTGTAGCCACGATCCAGACCCCAGTGGAAACCGGCCAGGTAGGCAGCGCCGAGGCCCTGCTTGCCCTTGCGGTGCATCACATGGATGTGTTCCGGATCGGACTCGTGCAGCCGGTCCGCGATCTCGCCCGTGCCGTCGGGGGAATTGTCGTCGGCCACCAGCACATGCGCGTCCGGAACCGCCGCGCGCAGCCGAGTGATGATCGGCTCGATGTTCTCGGCCTCGTTGTAGGTCGGGATGATGACGAGCACCTTGTCGGTCGGCTCCCTGCGGTCCACCATGGCTTACCCCTTGTCGCGTACCCGTCACCCGTCGTTGTGTGCCGGTCTTTCCAGTCTACTGACCGGCCAAGCCTCGACGGGTGAAGGCACGGCCCGCACCGGCCAGGATCATCACCAGGCCGGCCACCGAGGCCGCCAGCTCGATCGCCGGCCCGGTGCGGACCGCCGGGGTGATGCCGGTGCGGCGCGGCACGGTGAAGGTCCGCGCCGCGGCGGTGCCCTCGGTGGTCAGGCCCGTGACACTGCCGTCGGGATGCACCAGGGCCGACAGCGAATTGGTGGTGGCGACGACGATCTCCCGGCGCAGCTCCAGTGCCCGGGCTCGGGTGATGGCGAACTGCTGGCGGGGCTGCGCGGTGCCCGTGTAGGTGCCGTTGTTGGACTGCACCACCAGCACCTCGGCCTCGTGGGTGACAGTGTCGTGCACCGTCGAATCCCAGGCCAGCTCGAAGCAGACCACGTCGCCGATCACCAGCGGGCTCTGGTCGGCCAGGGTGACGTGCAACGTGCCGGGCATGCTGCCCGGAATCGACTGGGCACCCACCTGGCTGAGTACCGGAAGCACCGGCAACAGTTGTTTGCGCAGGGGGATCCACTCCCCGAAGGGCACCAGGTTGCGCTTGTCATAACGAGCGGTGATCTCCCCCTGGGTGGTCCACCACAGCGCGCTGGTCTGCCGCTCGTCGACGCCGGGGCCCTCCATCACGGCCCCCACCAGGATCGGCAGGCCGGTGATCCGGCTGGCCCGCTCCACCAGCGCAGCGGTCTGCGGATCGGTCGTCGGGTCGATGTCGGTGGAGTTCTCCGGCCAGAGCACGAAGTCCGGCATCGGATCGAGGCCGGCCCGGGCACGCGCCATCAGGGTGACGGTCTGGCTGACGTGGTTGTCGGTGACCGAGCGGGCATAGCCCATGGCCTGTGGCCCGGCCGAACCGTCCACATTGCCCTGCACCACGCCGACGTTGATCGGCTTCTCCCCCGGCTCCGGGGGCTCGACGGGGGTCAGCCGGGCGGCAGCCGGGCCACCGGCCACCAGGAGGGCCGCCAGGCTCGCGGCCAGTACCGCGTACCAGCGTCGGCCACGCCACAGGGCCGGCAGCGCCCCCACCAGGTGGGCCAGCAGGGCGACCACGAAGCTCAGCCCGCCCACGCCGACCAGGGGCAGCCAGCCGGCCAGCGGGGAATCGATCTGGGTGTAGGCCAGCCGCAGCCAGCCGAAGCCACCGAAGGGCACCCGGCCGGCGCCGAATTCAGAGAACGACCAGGCGCAGGCGCTCAGCAGTGCCACGACGACCGGGTTGGTGCTGAGCCGGTGGGCGCAGCCGATCGCCAGCCCCACCAGGGCCTGCCACAGGGCCATGAAACACAGCAGCGGCGGCACCACGTACCAGCCGATCACGTACACCCAGTGCAGCGCGACGATCCCCTGTCCCAGCCCGAAGAACCACCCCAGCCCGGCGGCCCGGCGCAGGGCTCGGGGAGGCTCGGTTGATTGCGTGCGCCCGATCAGCAGCCCGAAGCCGGCCAGGGCGACGAAGATGGTCGGCCACCAGCCCAGCGACTGCCACGCGGTGCCCGCCAGGGCGCCCAGCACGAGGGCGATCAGACGTTCAGGCGCTCGGCGCATTGAGCATCGGCCGGTCCCGGAAGATGGTGGTCAGCACGACGGTGGTGACGGTGGTCACATTGGCGGCGGTGCGAATCCGGGTGAGCAGCGCATCCAGCTCGGCCGGGGTGCCCACGTGCACCTCCAGCAGGTAGGAGGCGTCGCCGGCCACCGAGAAGCAGGACGCGATCTCGGGCATGCCGTCCAGCTTCGCGGGGGTGGCCTCGTCGGTCTCCGGATCCAGCGGACGGATGGAGATGAAGGCCGTCAGGTTTCGCCCCAGCGACTCAGGGTTGATCGTGGCGTGGTAGCCGGAGATGATGCCGCGCTGCTCCAGGCGTCGGACCCGCTGCTGGGCGGCCGAGGTGGACAGCCCCGTCTCCCGGCCGATGTCGGTGTAGGACATCCGCCCCTCACTCGCCAGCAACGCCAAGATCTGCTGATCTGTGCTTTCCATGGGCACATGGTGACACTATTTTCATGTGAACAGCGCCAAGCTCATGATTTTTGACACTGCCTCGATGTACTTCCGGTCCTTCTACGGTCTGCCGTCCAGCATGCGTTCGCCGCAGGGCGAGCCCGTCAATGCAGTCCGGGGGTTGCTGGATGCGATCGCCCGGCTGGTGGAGCAGTACTCCCCCGACGCCCTGGCCTGTGCCTGGGACAATGACTGGCGGCCCGCCTGGCGGGTGGAGCTGTTGCCAAGCTACAAGACCCACCGGGTGGCCGGTGGCGCGGCAGAGGCCGACCGGGTGGGCGTCGTCGGGGCCGGGGCCCTGGCCGCCACCGGTGGCCTGGCCGAGGAGTCCCCCGAGGGCCTGGCCCACCAGGTGCTGGTGATCCGCGAGGTGCTGGCAGCGCTGGGAATCGCCGTCGTGGGCCGCGACGGTTACGAGGCCGACGATGTGATCGGATCGTTGGCCAGCCAGCACGACGGGGAGTCGCTGGTGGTCACCGGCGACCGGGACCTCTTCCAGCTGGCCGACGAGCACACCCGGATCATCTACATCGGCAAGGGGGTCGCCAAACATGACCTGGTGGACCCGGCCTGGGTGCAGGCCAAGTACGCCGTGCCCGCCAACCGTTACGTCGATTTTGCGGTGCTGCGGGGCGATCCGTCCGACGGACTGCCGGGGGTGAAGGGCATCGGCGACAAGTCAGCCGGACAGTTGGTGGCCAGCCACGGCGATCTGGAGGGGATGCTGGCAGCAGCCGGCGACCCCGAGTCCACGATGAGCCCCTCGGTGCGTGCCAAGCTGGCCGGGGCCGTCGACTACCTGGCCGCGGCCCGCGAGGTGGTCCGGGTGGTGCCCGACCTTCCGCTGCCCGAACTCGCCGACGGTTCGCTGACCATCAGGCCCGAACGAATCGACCGCACCGCGCTCGCTGCGCTGGACCAGCGGTGGGGGCTGGGTGGTTCGTTGGAGCGGATCCTCACGGCCTTGGCCGGGTGAGTACGTAGAGCCCGGCGCCGGCCAGCAGGTTGGGCCGTGCGCCGGCCAGCCGGCTGCGGTGGCCGCCCTCGTCGAGGGCGATCCGCTGCTCGATCGATAGCCCGAGGCCACCGAAGAAGCGTTCCAGGTCCACCAGCGTCGCGTGGTGCAGGTTGGGGGTGTCGTACCAGGTGAAGGGCAGGTCCTTGCTGCGCGGCATGTGCCCGCTGAGCAGCCGCAGCCGGTGGCGCCACAGCCCGAAATTGGGCATGGAGACCACCATCCGGGGCGCGATCCGGGCCATCTGGGTGAGCACCTGTTCCGGGTTCCGGACGGTCTGCAAGGTACGACTGAGCACCACCGCGTCGTAGGATTCATCGGCGAACTGCTCCAGCTGGCTGTCGATGTCCAGCTCCAGCAGCGGCACGCCGCGCCACAGGGCGCGCAGCACCTCGTCGGGATCCTTCTCGACGCCGGTGCCGTGGCAGCCCTTGGTGCGCACCAGGACGTCCAGCAGTTCGCCCCCGCCGCAGCCCAGATCGAGCACCCGCGCCCCCTCGGGCACCAGGTCGGCGACCAGTTCCAGATCCGGCCGCAGGCCGTAGCGATGCGGATTCATGCGCTCACCGTCCGTCCGCTGTGGGTGTGGGGATGGCTCGCGGACTCGCATTCCAGGAAGGCCCGAACGGTCTGGTGGTAGGGCGGAACCTCCAGCAGGAAGGAGTCATGCCCCCAGGGCGAACGGAAATCCCGGAAGCTGACCGGCAGCCCGCCGCGCTCCAGCACCTGCGCAATCCGCCGGGAGTGTTCGGTGCTGAACCGCCAGTCGGTGTCGAAGCTGGCCACCAGGTAGTTCACCGGGTGCTGCTTGACCAGATCCAGCGCGTCGCGTGCGGCGAAGGGGTCGAAGTAGTCCATCACCCGGGTCAGGTAGAGGTAGCTCAGGGCGTCGAAGCGGCCCAGGAAGGCCTCCCCCTGGTGCTCGAGGTAGCTCTCCACGGCGAAGTCCACCCCGAAGCCGCGGGTGCTGTCGCCGAACTGGGGGCGGCGGCCGAACTTCTCGTCGAAGCCCTCCTCGCTCGTGTAGGTGATGTGCGCCATCATCCGCGCGATCGACAGCCCGACGTCGGGATTCTCCCCCTGCGCAGCGAAGTCGCCGCCGTGGAAGGACTCATCGCGCATGATCGCCTCGCGGCCGACGGCGGAGAAGGCGATGTTCTGCGCGGTCAGCCGGCTGGTGGAGGCAATGACCACGGCATTGCACATCTCGGTGGGGTACTTCAGCGACCAGTCCAGCGCCTGCATCCCGCCCATCGAGCCGCCCACCACCGCGTGCCAGCGGCGCACGTCAAGCCGGCGGGCCAGTTCCCGGTGCACCGTGACGAAGTCGGTGATGTCCAGCAGCGGGAAGTCCAGTCCCCACGGCTCCCCCGTCGCCGGATTGATCGACGACGGCCCGGTGGTCCCCTGACAACCGCCCAGCAGATTGCTGCACACCACGAACCAGCGGTTGGTGTCGATCGGCTTGCCGGGCCCGATCAGGTTGTCCCACCAGCCGGGGTGCTTGTCACCCTCGTGCCATCCCGCGGCGTGCGCGTCGCCGGTCAGGGCATGACAGATGTAGATGCCATTGTCCCGCTCGTCGTTCAGCTCGCCATAGGTCTCGTAGGCGACGGTGATCGGCCCCAGCGTCTGGCCGTTGGCCAGCACCAGCGGCTGCTCGGGGCTGAACAGCTCCACCGACTGGGTCTCCACCAGGCCCAGCTGCCCCGGCTCGGGGTGGTCACCGGGGTGGTCGGCGTCGGATGTCACCGGCTGGCCTCCAGCGCCTGGTCCAGATCCGCGATCAGGTCGTCGACGTGCTCGATGCCGATGCTCAACCGCACCATCTCCGACGGCACCCCGGCGGCCACCAGCTCATCCTCGGTGAGCTGCGAGTGGGTGGTGGTGGCGTTGTGGATCACCAGGCTCTTGGTGTCGCCGATATTGGCCAGGTGGCTGAACAGCCCCAACGAATCGACGAATCGCGAACCGGCCTCGCGGCCGGCCTTGAGGCCGAAGCTGACGATGCCGCCATAGCCCTGCCCGGTCAGCACCCGGTCGGCGACCGCCTTCTGCGGGCTGGCCTCCAGCCCCGGGTAGTTCACCCACGCCACGTCCGGGTGTTGCTCCAGGTGCTGGGCAATGGTCAACGCATTGGCCGAGTGTCGCTCCATCCGCAGGTGCAGGGTCTCCATCCCCTGCAGGAAGAGCCAGGCGTTCATCGGGGTCAGGGTGGCGCCGGTGTTGCGCAGCAGCACGGTGCGTGCCCGGGTGATGTAGGCGGCCGCACCGGCGGCCTCGGTCCAGACCACCTCGTGGTAGGCGTGGTCGGGCCCGGTCATGTTGGCGAAGCGCTCGGCATTCGCCGTCCAGTCGAAGCGGCCGGAATCCACGATCACGCCGCCCATCGCCGTGCCGTGCCCACCCAGATACTTGGTGGCGGAGTGCACCACCACGTCGACGCCGTGTTCGAAGGGACGACACAGGTAGGGCGAAGGCACGGTGTTGTCGATCACCAGCGGCAGCCCCAGGGCGTGGGCGGCCTGGCTCCAGGCGTCGAGGTCCACCACATTCAGCGTCGGATTGCCGATCGACTCGCCGAAGACCAACTTGGTCCGCTCATCGACCACCTCTGCCAACGCGGTCGGATCCGACGGGTCCACGAAACGCGCCTCGATCCCGAACTGCGGCAGGGTGTGCGCAAACAGGGCGAAGGTACCGCCATACAGGGTGGACATGGCGACGATGTTGTCGCCGGCTCCCGCCAGGTTCAGCACCGCATAGGTCACGGCCGCCGCACCGGAGGCAGTGGCCAGGGCCCCGACACCGCCCTCCAGCGCATTCACCCGCTCCTCGAAGACGCTCGTGGTGGGGTTCATGATCCGGGAGTAGATGTTGCCGGGCTGCGCCAGCGAGAACAGGCTCGCGGCGTGCTCCGTGGAGTCGAAGGTGAACGCGGCCGTCTGGTAGATCGGCACCGCCCGGGCGTGCGTCGTCGGATCCGCGGTCTCCTGGCCGGCGTGGACAGCCAAGGTCGCGGGGTGGCGGGGATCGGTGGGGGTGCTCATGGGAGTGCTCCTTCCAGCCCCGGTGGGGCGACGAGTCCTCAGGCTAACCGGAGCGCTTCGAGGGGTGGTCACCTCGCCAAGATGTGACCACAAACACAATTCGGACCCGCTCGGTCAGCTAGATTGGCTGGCACTTGTCGAGCGTCGGGAGGAACAACTCGTGGTCAAAGTGCACACCGGCCTGCCGTCCCACTCCTCCGACATGCCGCTCACCGCGCGGGGCCGGGTGGACGGGCGCAGCGCGCGCAAGGTGGAGACCCGACGCAAGATCGTCCAAGCGGCCAGCGAACTGTTCGCGGAACAGGGCTACACCGGCACCTCCATGGAACAGATCGCCGAGACCGCCGGGGTCAGCAAGGGCACGATCTTCTACAACTACAAGAACAAGGCCGACCTGTTCGAGCAGCTGATCAAGGAGGCCGCGCAGACCATCGCCGACGACGTCCAGGCCGCACGGGAGGGACGACGCGGCTGGGATGCGCTCAGCGAGGCGGTGTGGCGGGTGCTCCGGGCCGCCGACGCCGCGCCGGCCCCCGCCCAGGTGCTGGTCACCGAGCTCTTCCGGCTGCAGCGGCCGTGGTCGAAGTGCCTGGCCGACGCCCGGGACGTGCTGATGAAGCCCCTGCTGGAGATCATGGCCGAACTGGCGGAGGATCGGGCCGCCGCCAAGGGCAGCCGGCTGCTGCCGGCGGAGAAGGTCAGCAATGTCACCATGCCGCTGCTGGGGGCGCTGGTGGTGGCGACGCTGGACCGGCGCGCCTACAACCCCGAGATGCCGCTGGAGACCGTGCACGAGGTGCTGACCACCGCGATCAGCGGGCTGAGGGTCTGAGTCTGACCACTCGATGACCGGCTGGCCTCAGGCGTCGCTGCCACAGCTGCCATCGGGCAGCTGCTCCTTCAACAGTTCGGCATAGCAATCGCGCACGTGCGGCCAGCCATGGGCCACGGCGTCCTGCCCGACACAGCGTCCGGTCTCGACGCCGGCCAGCAGGCGACGCAGGACCACCAGGCAGAGGTGCCAGCCCGCCGCCAGCTCCGCGATCTGCTCCGACTGGGAGGGCTCGTGCACCAGGTTCAGCTGGGTGCCCTCGCCGGAGGGCGCCAGCTGCCACGTGATCACCTCGGGGCCCCAGCGGTGCTCCAGGAACCAGGGCGCGCGGGCCTCGGTGACCGTGGCGTCGACCTCTTCGGCGTCGGGGGTCTCCCTGCTGGTGGCCTCGCCCACGCCGTCGAGCGACCGGTTGGGCACGATCGGTGACCAGCGCGCCAGCTCGTCGGGCTCGGTGATCCAGCGCCAGACCTCGTCCTGGACTGCCGGCAGCTGGCAGGTCAGGGTGAGCACGCCCAGTCGCACACGGGCTGGGGTCAGGGTGGCAAGCGCATCGTCGGTGAGACTGGTGGTCATGACGGCCATTCTTGCACCCCGACCACCCTTACAGTGGAAGACATGTTCCTCCTAGCCACAGCGCTGGTCGTGATCGGCCTGATCGCCCTTTTCGGTTCCCGTTCCCTGTCCACCACCCCCACCGTCACCTCCCCCGGCAAGGGCAAGCCGGCCAAGTCCGGCCCGGCTCCTCGCACCACCGCTCGGGTGCTGGGTGGTGGGGCCCTGCTGGCCGGGCTGGTGGCCCTGGCCGTCTCCTGCGTGACCCTGGTTCCCACCCAGCAGGTGGGCATCCGCGTCGCCTTCGGGCGCCCCGTCGGCACCATGCAGAACGGCCTGCACATCAAGGCCCCGTGGGAGCGGGTGGTGAAGATGGATGGCACCGTGCAGATCGACGACAACCTGGGCGACAAGCGGACCGAGATCCGGCTGGGCAACCAGTCCGTGGCCTATGTGCAGAATGCGGTGCGCTGGCGGATCAAGTCCGACGCGGCGGACCGGCTGTACCGCGATCACAAGACCTTCGAGCGGATCGGCCCCGCCCTGCAGGAGCAGGAGCTCTCCGCCGCCCTGAACGAGGCCTTCAAGGACTACAACCCGCTGGCCACCGCCACCGGTGACGCGAAGAGCCTGGACAGCGTGGCCGACCAGGTGAAGAAGCGCCTGACCGAGAAGATCGGCGACCGGCTGGTGATCGATTCGGTGATCATCCCGAAGGTGGACTTCGACCCGCAGACCCAGAGCCGGATCGACGCCTACCAGACCGAGGTTGGCAATACCCGGATCGCGGAACAGCGCAAGAAGACCGCGGCGGCCGAGGCCGCGGCCAACAAGGAGCTGGCCGCCTCGGTCAGCAAGGACCCGAATGTGCTGGTCAGCAAGTGCCTGGACCAGATGTCCGAGATGGTGCAGAAGGGCCAGCAGATCCCGGTCGGCTTCTCCTGCTGGCCGGCCAGCGGCGGCGGCAGCGGCGTGATTGTCGATTCCACGACGCCGACGCCCACGGCCCAGGAGACCAAGAAGTAGACCGGCTGCACAACACCAGGGTCCCGGCACTCCGTTCTGGAGTGCCGGGACCCGTTGTGTGCGGCCCGGGGTTTGGGCTCAGCGAATTCGGTAGACGTGGTAGCTGGTCAGGCTGGCGAAGGTGTCGGTGAAGGTGCCATCGGCAGCCGGGGTGATCGTGCGGTTCTCGCCCAGCACCTCGATGCTGCGGCCCCGCAGCTGCGGGGGCAGGGTGAAGGTGCGTCGGCCGGGATGAACCGCGTCACTGCTCATCGCGAAGATGTGGGCCGACCCGTCGTGCAGCTTGAGCATCGTCTCCAGCCCCGGCCCGAAATCCCACCGGTAGGACTGGGTGTTCAGCACCGGTGCCAGGGCCTGGACCTGCCGATTGACCTCACCCATCGCGAGCACCTGGGCGCGGCAGGCATAGCCAGGACGCTGGGCGTCGCGCAGCGCATTGCCGGTGCTGCACTTGCCACCGAAGGACTGGTTGAACCAGATCAGTCCACGGGCCTCGTGGATGATCGAGCTGATCGCGGCCGCCTTCACCTCGGCCGGTGTCAGATCGTGGAAGCTGGTGCCGTCGGCCGCCACGTCGACATTCTCGATGAAATTCCACACCGGCTGCAGCTTGCCGTCGCGCGCATCCCGCCAACGCATCGACTCCACCGTGCGGCCGTAGTTCTGCGGGCTGCGGCAGGTCTGCTTGGTGAAGGGCGTCTGGTAGGCGAAGCCATTGGGCTGGGCCCAGCTGCACTGGCCCGTGGAGTACCAGTAGGTGTCCAGGCTGACGGTGTCGGTGAAGGAATTGGCGTAGCTGTCCGCGGCCTTGTTCCACGCCGGGTTGTTCTGGTGCCAGCTGATCAGCATGCCGGTGAAGTTGGCGTAGCGGAACTTGCGGTGGTCTGGCAGCTTGTTCGCGATGGACTTGAGGTGGGCCAGGCCGGGCTGCGGGGCGAAGCGCCCGTCCACCTCGTCGTCCAGGTAGTCCCCCACCCAGGCCCGGTCGCTGCGGGGCTGGTTGCGGACCCCGGAGCCGATGTAGCTGACACCGTTACGGGCGAAGAGGCGATGGTCCATGGACGGATTGGTCACGACATAGGTGTTGATCCCCAGAGCCTTGTCGGCCCGCACCTCCGCATCGGAGCTTGCCCCGCCCCACCAGACAGCAATCGGGAAGTGAGCCGGGCTGGTCCAGCCGCCGCGGACGGCATCGGGGAAGCGGGAGTAGTAGCCGGGGCCGCCTTCCCAGGCGATCCGCGGGAGCTGCAGCGAGGCGATCCTCCCGCCCGGCTGTGGGGTGGCTCCCGCGTCGGGCTTGGCCGGTGCAGTGGGCTTGGGTTCGGTGGGCTTGGGTTCGGTGGGCTTGGGTGCGATGGGCTTGGTGGCAGTGGGCTCGGGGCGCGGCGGGACCGGCGCCTGGCCCAGCACGACGGGTTGGCTGGTTGCCTTCGCCCGGCCAATGGTGCTGCTGCCGGCGGGGCTGCGCTTCATGCCGGTGGCCGTACCCTGCAGCCGGACGGCCTTGCCCACCATGCTGCGGGTGATGGGGGTCACGAGATTGACCCCACCCCGCCAGCAGCCGGACAGGTACCAGTTGACGGGCAGCTTCTGGCCACCAACAAGGGCCAAGCCGACGGTGGTGCAGTCGATACTGCCCGAGTCACTCGGGGTGACCCGCAGGGCAAGGGTCTGGCCGACCTGCTTGGAGGTCAGGACCGGGCTCTCGGTGGTGAAGGTGGTGGCCTTGGCGGCGCCGGCCGGGGTCGGGGCGAGGATGCCAGCCATCAGGACGGCGGCGAGGGCGCCGGAGATCGGCGCGCCGAAGCGGGCATGACGGATCATGTCGGGAATGGTCCTTCGGTTGTCGGGGGGGTGGGTCGGTGGAACCACGCCCCCGCCGGGCCGTCCCTCTGGACGCGCCTCGCAAGGGTCCGCCCGACCCCTGCGAAGTCCACTGGGTCAGATGCTAGACATAGCTGCGCGTACTCAACAAATTGTCGCAACAACCCCTAGTCACAAGGGATTCAGCGCCGACGAGAGGAGTCCCCGGCCAGCGGCCAGGATGCCCAAACGCCCCACCTCCTCCGCGATCCGCCGAGTGACCCCGCGAGGACGCGTCAGGGGGTGCTGATCGGGATCGGCGTCTCCCCCACCTTGATCTGGATGTGCTCCTTGCCCTCGTCGGCATTGTCGACGGTGACATCCACCGGCAGCTGGTCGGCTCCGGCGGTCAGCGTGCAGATCATCTTCTCGTTCAGCTTCATCTTGAGATCCCCCGGGCACTCGATCTTGTCCGGCTTCTGACCGACCTTCTCGGTCAGCATCTCGGAGACCTTCGTCTCCATCCTGCTCTTCTCCATGCTGCGCCTGGTGCTGACCGACGTGGAGCAAGCGGTGATGGACAGGGCGAGGGCCAGCAGGCTGGCCACGGCGGTGACAGGTGGTTTCGCCATGATGGAACGCTGGATGCGTGGGGACCACCCCCTCTGACCGTCGATCTGCCCGTTCAGTTAAGCCCCAGAATTCACCGCGTGTTGAATCGCACGCCAAGGGGCATGGAACTGAGAGCCAGAGCCGTGTGTCACCAGATCTCAGCTCACAGGAACTCCTCAGATAACCCAGACCCCTGCACACACGGGAATTCCGCGCCCCGAGGGCACTCCGTGCACCCCCTCAAATCCTGAGAGACATTCTGAGATAATTTCAGCTGCGGGGGAAAATGTGCCAAGGTTCACTGGCAGTCAAACGAACCCCACATGTCAGGAACCCTTCATGAAGATGCGCTCCACCATCGCCTCCGTGGCCCTGATGGCCATCAGCGCCGGGCCCGTGGCCCTCAGCTGCACCTCAACGGCGCACGCCGCGCCGACCGCCCCGTCGCGCCAACTGCCCGCCGCCAAGGCCAAGCTCTGGTACGCCACCGGCACCGTCTACTTGCGCACCGGCCCCGGCAAGGGCTACCGCACCCTCGGGACCCTGAAGAAGGGCTACCGGGTCGGCAACGCCGGCTCGGCAACCCGCGGCTGGCAGCCGGTCAACTACAAGGGCCGCCAGGCCTGGGTGTCCAAGCGCTACCTGACCACGGCTCCCGTGAAGACGAGCAAGTCCAAGGTCACCCCGAAGCGCGCCGCGGTCACCAGCAGCGCCCGCCACATCAGCATGCCGCGCGGCGTCAACGGCAACGGCTACCGGGTGGCCGTCACCGTTCGCAACAACTTCCCGCAGATCTCCAGCATCGGTGGCTACCGTGCGGGTGACGGCGGCGACCACGGCTCGGGCCGCGCCGTCGACGTGATGATCCCGAACTATCGCTCCAACCGGGCCCTGGGCTCCGAGATCGCCAACCACCTGCGCGCGAATGCGTCGCGACTGGGCGTCAGCTACGTGATCTGGGACCAGAAGATCTGGTCGGTGCAGCGCTCCAGCGAGGGCTGGCGCTACATGTCCAACCGCGGCAGCGACAACGCCAACCACAAGAACCACGTGCACGTCAGCGTTCGCTGACCGCCCGCCGTCGGGCCCGAGTCCTCGTCGAGGATTCGGGCCCGATGCCGTGCTGTGAAACAATTGGTCGGCTTGGGCACCCGCCCGCGCCTTCGCCTTCATTCTGGAGACCGCCCCTGTGGATACTGCCGAGCTGCTCACGCACGCTTCCCGGCGACGCACCTTCGCCGTGATCAGCCATCCCGACGCGGGCAAGTCGACGCTCACCGAGGCCCTGCTGCTGCACGCCCACGTTCTCAACGAGGCCGGGGCCACGCATGGCAAGGCAGGCCGCAAGGCGACCGTCAGCGACTGGATGGAGATGGAGAAGGACCGCGGCATCTCGATCAGCTCGTCGGCCATCCAGTTCCGGCACGACGACCTGGTCTTCAATGTCGTCGACACCCCCGGCCACGCCGACTTCTCCGAGGACACCTACCGGGTGCTGACCGCCGTCGACAGCGTGATCATGCTGCTGGATGCCGCCAAGGGCATGGAGCCGCAGACCATGAAGCTCTTCGGGGTGTGCAAGCAGCGCGGCATCCCGATCATCACCGTGATCAACAAGTGGGACCGCCCCGGCCACGAGGCGCTCGAGCTGCTCGACGAGGTGCAGGAGCGCACCGGGATGCGTCCCACGCCCCTGACCTGGCCGGTTGGGATCGCCGGCGACTTCCATGGCGTGATCGACAACCGCACCGGCGAGTACATCCAGTACACCCGCACACCCGGCGGCAGCACGCTGGCGATCGAGGAGCGGATGACCCCGGCCGAGGCCGAGGCCAGGCTGGGCGAGGTCTACACCACCGCCGCCGAAGAGGCGGAACTGCTGGCCGCCGACGGCTATGCCCATGACTTGGACGACTACCTGGCGCAGCGCAGCACCGTGGTGCTCTTCGCCGCGGCGGTGCTGAACTTCGGCATCGGCCAGTTGCTGGAGGTGCTCTCCGAGCTGGCGCCGCCGCCGCATCCCCGGCCCGACGTCGACGGTTCGCCGCGGCCGCTGGAGGCCCCGTTCAGCGCCCAGATCTTCAAGGTGCAGGCCGGAATGGATCGCAACCACCGCGATCGGCTGGCCTTCGCCCGGATCTGCTCCGGCGTCTTCCACCGCGGCGACGTGGTGACCCGCGCTGCCAATCGTCGCCCGCTGGCCACCAAGTACGCCTCCAATGTCTTCGGGCGGGATCGTGAGACCATCGAGCAGGCCTGGCCGGGCGATGTGATCGGTCTGGTCAATGCCGGTGACGTGCGCGCCGGCGACACCCTCTACCTGGACGAGCCGGTCACCTTCCCGGAGATCCCGTCCTTCCCGCCGGAGCACTTCCGGCAGGCCAGCGCTGTCGATCCGTCGCGGCACAAGCAGTTCCAGCGCGGCATCGAGCAGCTGGACCAGGAGGGCGTGATCCAGGTGCTGCGTTCGGATCGTCGCCCCAGCCAGATGCCGATCCTGGCCGCCGTCGGGCCGATGCAGTTCGAGGTGGTCAGTCACCGGATGGAGCACGAGTTCAATGCCCCGATCCGCCTGGACGGCCTGCCCTTCGGCCTGGCAATGCTCACCCGCAGTTCCGACGCACCCACCATCGACGCCCATCCCGGCGCCGAGGTGGCGCAACGCAGTGACGGCGCACTGCTCGCCCTGTTCGCCGACTCATGGCAGGCGCGCTTCTTCCGGCAGCGCAATCCCGACGTCCTGCTCGAATCCTTGACCCATGACCCTGCTGGCCCGGCCAGCGCCTGACCCCGCTCGAAAGGAGCATCGATGGCTCGCAATCGTTCCTCGTCCCGTAAGCCCAAGTCCGCCGCCAAGGACGCCCTGACCGCCCCCGACAAGGGGGTGCTGCGGATCGTCCCGATGGGTGGCCTGGGTGAGATCGGCCGCAACATGCACGTGTTGGAGATCGACGGTCGCCTGCTGGTGATCGACTGTGGCGTGCTCTTCCCGGACCCCGACCAGCCCGGCATCGACGTGATCCTGCCCGACTTTGCCTGGATCGCGGACCGGCTCGACGCCGTCGACGGCATCGTGCTGACCCATGGGCACGAGGACCACATCGGTGGCGTGCCCTACCTGTTGCAGCTGCGCCCCGATATCCCGCTGGTCGGCTCCGAGCTGACCCTGGCCCTGATCAGTGCCAAGCTGCAGGAGTACCGGATCAAGCCGGTGCTGCAGAAGGTGCGTGAGGGTGACCGGGTCAAGGTCGGCAGCTTCGACTGCGAGTTCGCCGCGGTGAACCACTCGATCCCCGACGGCCTGGCCGTCTTCGTCCGCACCGCGGGCGGCACGGTGCTGAACACCGGCGACTTCAAGATGGACCAGTTCCCGCTGGACCAGCGCATCACCGACCTGCGGGCCTTCGCCCGCTTCGGTGAGGAGGGCGTCGACGTCTTCATGCCCGACTCCACCAATGCCGAGGTGCCCGGCTTCACCACCGGTGAGCGGGATCTGGGACCGGCGATCGCGGAGGTCTTCCGCACCTCCCCGAAGCGGATCATCGTCTCCAGCTTCGCCAGCCACGTACACCGCATCCAGCAGGTGATCGACGCCGCCCACGAGCACGGCCGCAAGGTGGCCTTCGTCGGCCGTTCCATGGTGCGCAACATGGGCATCGCCCGGGATCTCGGTTACCTCAAGATCCCCGAGGGCGTGCTGGTGGACCACCGCGACCTGAGCCGGATGCCCGACAACAAGACCGTGCTGATCTGCACCGGCTCCCAGGGTGAGCCGATGGCGGCCCTGGCCCGGATCGCCAAGAACGACCACCAGATCAAGGTGGGCCCCGGCGACACCGTGCTGCTGGCCAGCTCGCTGATCCCCGGCAACGAGAGCTCCATCTATTCGATCATCAACCAGCTGGCCGAGCTGGGCGCCAATGTGGTGCACAAGGGCAATGCCAAGGTGCACACCTCCGGGCACGCCAGCGCCGGTGAACTGGCCTACTGCCACAACATCATCAAGCCACGCAATGTGCTGCCGATCCACGGCGAGTGGCGTCACCTGGACGCCCAGGCCTCGATCGCCAAGCGCACCGGCGTGCCCGAGAAGAATGTGCTGGTGGTGCGCGACGGCGCGGTGATCGACCTGGTCGACGGCCGGATCAAGGTGGTCGGGCAGGCCCCGGCCCGGCAGGTCTTCGTCGAGGGCGGCAAGGTGGACGTCGTCACCGACGAGACGCTGGCCGATCGTCGCGCCCTGGCCGAGGACGGCGTGGTGACGGTGCTGCTGTTCATCGACCCGAAGAATGGCGACATCGTGGAGGATCCCGAATACCTCAGCAAGGGTGCCCTGCCCAGCGCCGAGGAATTCGAGGAGCTCACCCCGAAGATCCAGAAGGCCCTGCACAGCGCGGTTTCCGCCGGCCGGACCGACCAGGAGGTGCTGGAGCAGGAGGTCTTCCGCACCGTCACCAACTGGTTCCAGCGCGGGCGGCGCAGCAGTCCCGTGGTGATCCCGGTTCTGATCGACGCGTAGTCGCGACGTGGGCTGGTGGACGCCTGTCTGTCAGGCCTCCACCAGCCGCGTGACGATGTGCTCCCGGTAGCGCCGCGCCTCCCGGTTCATCGCACAGCAGTGCCAGCACGGCCCCTGCAGGTCCTAGGCTGGTGGGCCTGATGCACCGTCGCATCACGAACTTGGAGGTTTGCAGATGGACACCACGCCACTGGTGATCGGCGTCGATTCCTCGACGACCAGCACCAAGGCCCTCGTCGTCGACGCCACCGGGCAGGTGCTGGCCCAGGCCAGCCGCCCCGTCGCCATGCTCACCCCGGGGATGGACCGTTATGAGCAGGATCCGCGCGAGTGGTGGAGCAGCACCCGCGAGGCCGTCACCGACGCGATCGGCCAGCTGGACGCCGCCGATCGGGCGCGGATCCAGGCGATGGCCGTCACCCCCCAGCGGCAGAGTTTCGCCCTGGTGGACGAGACCGGCGAGCCGATCCGTCCCGGCATCCTGTGGCTGGATGGGCGCGCCAGCGAGCAGGTGGCGCGGATCGGCAGTGAGGAGGTACACCGGCTGAGCGGCTTCCAGCCGGATGTCACCCCGTCGATCTACAAGATTGCCTGGCTGAGCCAGCACGAGCCGGACCACGTCGCCCGGGCCACGATGGTGGCCAGCGTGCACTGCTACCTGACCCACGCCCTGACCGGACAGTGGCTGGACTCGGCCGCCACCGCCGACAGCCTCGGCATGCTGGACATGGCCGCACTCACCTGGAGCGACCAGTTGGTGCAGGCCGCTGGTCTTCGCCGCGAGCAGCTGCCGGAACTGGTTCCGCCGGGTGAGGTGCTGGCCGAGCTGCTGCCCGAGGTGGCCGCTGATCTGGGCTTGACGGGGCCGATCCCGCTGGTGGCCTGCTGCGGCGACGGCCAGGCCGCCGGCCTGGGTTGTGGCGCAGTGCGCCCCGACGAGGCCTACCTGAACATGGGGACCGCGGTGGTGGCCGGGGTACATAGCCCTGAATATCGCACCGCCGACGTCTACCGCACCGACGCCGCCGGGCTGCCCGGTCACTATGTGCTTGAGGTGGTGCACAATTCCGGCGCCTATCTTGCGGGGTGGTTCCGCAGCCAGCTGGGTGATCCGGCGATGGAGGGCAAGCCGGACCCCGCCCTGGACGAGGCCGCGGCAGCGGTGCCCGTCGGCTGCGGTGGGTTGAGCGTGCTCCCCTACTGGAATGCGGTGCAGAGCCCGGAGTGGGATCCGTTGGCGAAGGGCGCGATCGTCGGTCTGGCCGGATCCCATGGCCGGCCGGAGATCTACCGAGCCATCCTGGAGGGTCTCAGTGTCGCCGTCGCCCGAAATCTCGTCGGGCTGCAGGAATCCACCGGCACCCCGCTGACCAGCGTCCGGGTGATGGGCGGCGGACAGCGCAGCCCGCTGTGGCGGCAGATGATGGCCGATGCGCTGGGGCTGCCCCTGACCTGCTGCGAGACCGAGGAGGTCAGCGCGCTCGGTGCGGCCGTTATGGCGATGGCCCATTTGGGGGTGCACGGCTCGATGGCCGAGACCGCCACGGCGATGTGTCACCTGGGCGAGGTGGTCCAGCCGGATCTGGAGGCGCACGAGGTCTATCGGGAGCTGGCGGAGATCCAGGCCGGGCTCTACCCGGCGCTGCAGGAGACCTTCCGTCGGCAGGCGGACTTCGCCCAGCGGCACGGGAGCTGACCCGCGATGCGAGGACGTCGGCAGCCGCGGCCGAGGTGGTGGCCATTTCTTGTCCTGGCCCTGACCGCGGTGGGCGTCGGACTGTTGCTGGCCGGGGTCGTGGTGATCTCGACGATCGTCAACCAGTCCGGGGCCGTCCCGACCCCCGGGTCGGCCCCCGCCACGCCCTCCCGCTCGCCCTCCGCAGCAGTCTCCTCGACACCCTCGACCCCACCCACCCCCACGGGCTCATCGACACCCACAACCTCACCCACCCCCACGAGCTCATCGACACCCACAACCTCACCCACCCCCACGAGCTCATCGACACCCACAACCTCACCGACGACGGAAGCCATCACCAGGACCAGTTATGGCGCCGTGCTCGACCCGTCGAAGTGCTCCGCCTCCAGCGACTACTGGAAGGGCAACCGTCGCTTCTACGTGACGCGTGCCGAGGAGCACGGGTGCTTCACCAGCCCGTGGTTCGACGGCACGCATCCGGTGATGCTGTCCTTCGGCCACAGCGACGCCCCGTGGTATGCCAAGACCGGGAGCCATCATGGCATCGACATCGATCTCCCGGTGGGCACCCCGGTCCGCAGCGCCATCTCGGGCACGGTCCGGGTACGTCCCGCATCGCTGGGCACGGTGTATGGCGTGAAGGCCCTGCTGCTGCGCTCCGACGGCCACGACATCGTCCTGGGCCACCTGTCGTCGGTGGTCGTGCAGGACGGGCAGCGAGTTGGCCCCGGCGATCTGCTGGGGCATTCGGGGATGAGCGGGGTTGAGGACATGGACGGTCCTCACCTGCACTTCGAGGTGCGCCCGGTGGGCGGCACCTATCGCAGCGCCCTGCACCCGTGGAGCTTCTTGCGCGCCCAGCGGAGCTGACCGACTACCGTGTGCCCGTGATGCCCCACGTCGGCGACGGCGCCGATGTGTTCGTTGAGCCCCCCCCGCAGGAGTGACCACCACCCCGGTGGGCGCCGCGGCACGCGTTCTGGGCGTCGCCCACCTGGACGGGGATGCGGTCAGTGCTCGTCGAGGTGTGCCTCTGCGTCCAGCTCGCCAGCCGCGTGACGGGCATCGTCGGCGGCGCCGCTCGACGCGTCGAACATCTCGTCGGTGTTTTCGTCCACGGGGTTCAGCCGGGTTTCCGACATCGGCATGTCGGGGCCCGGGTCCTGATCGACATCGGGCTTGAACGGGCTCTCGGTCACGACGTCCTCCTCGGATCGGGTGTGGATGGTCCTGCGGCTGCCACGCTAGGCGAACCGGGGCGTCGCTGGGGAGGGCTTTGAGCCCTGAGCGCAACCGCCCGGCCTGATGGTGCGGTCGCCCCTCCTTGTTGTTGCGCCGCGCCGCACGACGGCCCAGGACCGTCAGTTTGGCTCCCGCGCACCGCTCCAACGAGCCTGTAACGAGGCCCTCGCCGACACCGCGGGGTGGGGCCCGATCGCAAGCAGATGCGGCATCGGGTTAGGGAAGCCTCACCCCCGTGGGCGTGACGCCGATTCGTCCGAACCGCAACAATGGTTGCGGGTGATGTGCCCGACTTCCCCGCCAGTACCAAGAAGGAGCCCCTGATGGCCCAGTCCTCGCCCAGCGCTGACACCACCACACGTCCGGTTGCCCTGGTGATGGGCGCTTCTCGCGGTCTCGGCCTGCTCTTGGCCCAGGAGCTGGCCGAACGGGGCCATGACCTGGCGCTGTGTGCCCGTGACGAGGCGAGTCTGCAGCGCGCCCGCCTGCAGCTGCTCTCCCGCGCACCGGCCGCCCAGATCCTGGTCGTCCCCTGCGATGCCAGTGACGGGGAGACTGTCGAGGCTGCCGTGCGGCGCGTCGAGACCGAGCTCGGGCCGATCGAGGTTGCCATGCACGTTGCCGGCATCATCGAGGTCGGGCCCTGGCAGGCCACCCGACGTGAGCACTTCGAACGGGCGATGGACGTGATGGCCTGGGGCCCGATCAATCTGGCCCTCGCCGTGGCGCCGCTGATGACCTCGCGCGGGCACGGCCGAATCGGCATCGTCGCCTCCATCGGCGGCAAGGTCAGCCCGCCCCGGCTGCTGGCCTACTCGACGGCCAAGTTCGCCGCCGTGGGTTTCAGCGAGGGCCTGGCTGCCGAGCTGGCGGGCACCGGTGTCACCGTCACCGCCATCGTCCCCGGCCTGATGCGCACCGGCTCGCACACGGCGGCCACGTTCTATGGTGATGCACCGCGGCAGTACGCGTGGTTTGCCCCGGCGGCCTCGTTGCCCGTCCTGAGCATGGATGCAAACAAGGCCGCTCACCAGATGGTCGAGGCAGTGCTGCGCGGACGGCCGGTGGCGCTCGTCTCGCCACTGTCGCACCTGGCCAGTCGCGTGCATGGTGTGCTGCCGGGCGTCACGGTGCGCGCAATGGGGCTCGTCAGCCGGGTGTTGCCCAAGGGTGACCAGCCTGAGGTGATCCGTGGCGACGAGGCTCGTGAACGCCTCGGTTCACCGCTGGTGAACCGTCTGACGACCTTGGGAGACCGGGCGAGTCGACGCACCAACGAGCGACCGGACGCCTGAGCGTGCGCCTGTGGAGCCTGCACCCGCAGCACCTCGACCGAATGGCACTCGTGGCCGGCTGGCGTGAGGGGCTGCTGGCACAGAAAGTGCTGCAAGGCCTGACGAAGGGCTACCAACACCATCCGCAGCTCGAACGCTTCCGTGCCGCGGACGAGCCGGTGCGGGCCGTGGGAGCGTGGCTTTGCGGTTTGGCGGAGGAGGCCGACGCGCGCGGCTACCGATTCGACCGGTCTCGTATCGTCGAGCCCGCCGACCTGCCCGGGCTGCTGAGCGTCACCGACGGCCAGCTGGCCTTCGAGGCCGACCACCTGCAGCGTAAGGTGACCCAACGCTCCCCTGACTGGTTGCCGAGGTTGGACGGGGCACATCCGCATCCCCTCTTCCGGGTGGTGGCCGGGCCCGTCGAGGGCTGGGAGCGCCCCCCAGAAGTATGCCCAGACTGACCGTGTGCGGGGTGACCAGCCCGCGGATCACGTGCGAGAATCGACTGGCCAGACCACCGCAGCAGTCTGCGGTGCCGTAACAGATTGCTGTCACGAGTGACAGGAGAATGGTGACCATGGCGCGGCCTGCCTGGACGGCCGGGCGGCCGCGCCGGCCACCGATGGCACCTCTACTTGCCACACTGGACCCATGACCCGTAACCCTCGCCGCGGACACTGGGCCGGAGGTGACCTCGCCTTGGCCGTGACGGCGGTGGTCTTCCTCGTCCTGGCGGTGCCCGGGGTGGTGCCGCAGAACCACGACCCGGTGATGGGTACCTACACGGAGGCTGGATGCGCACCACAGCCCTCGGGGCGGTGTCGTTCACATGGCACCTGGACCAGCGACGACGGCACGATCACCCGGACGATCGACTGGTTCACCGATGGCGTCGGCCCTGAAGGCACAACACGTGCCAGCTGGGACCCGGACGGCCCGGTGCCCTCAAGCCGCAGAGGTCGCTCCGGTGCCTGGCTACTCGGGGTCACGGGTCACACCGGACCCCTGTTGATGGCGGCAGCTTGCGTGGCCACTCTGCTGTGGCGGCAGTGGGTCAGCCGGCGAGCAAGACGATCATGAGCAGACGCACAGCACGGCAGCTTCCACCGCATCCAAGATCCCCAGAGAGCAGATCCGCTGGGGGACGTAGCGGTCCTACATGAGCGGGGCACCCGGCTTCGCGCGCTCACCCACGGTGATCGCCGCCGGGGTGACGACCCGGGCGTAGACGCCAAGGTTCATGTCACGCTCCCGCCCGAGGTACTTCAGCCAACCGTCCCCGGCTGGGGCACCGTCCTGAGGCACGTCGATCATCCGGCAGCGCGGGATGCGCTCGGTGACGTGGAGACGCGCGATGCCGAAGGCCAGGTCGAGACCCACCCAGGCCTCCTCTGCGAACGGTTCACTGGTCTGCAACACCACGTTGACACGCAGGCGGCGGGGGTCCGCGTCGATTCCCCACTCGCGGGCGCACCAGTCAAGGGTTGCACTGCCCACCAGAGAGACGGGGCTCCCGTCGTGGTGCGGGACGGGACCCTCGGGGCGCAGAGAGACGGGCGTGCCCATCCGCGCCGAGAGGTGGGCATCCAGCTCTGGGTCTCCTGCCATCCAACTCTGCCCGTCACCGTCCACGTGAACGGTGAAGCCGTCGGTGCGGGCCGAGAAGTCGAAGACCTCGTCGTGACGGCGGAAGCGGCGTGAGTCCTTGCCCGAGGCGAGATGCCCCTCCTCGTCGACCACCGCGAACCATCGATCGCCCGCCACACCCCGGTGGTCCAGCTGGACGAACCGGAGTTCCTCGCCGCCCATAGACTTGACGGGGTAACGCCGGATGCGGGTGACACGGAAGGGCATGGGACCAAACCTAGTGTCAAGCACCCGGAGTGCCCGGAGACGTGGTCAGCCCACGATGAGGAGTTCGAGTGCTCAGGTCCGCTGGCAGTGTCTCGACGGTCATCCGCCCCGCCGCCGAAACGCTGCTGTGGAATTTCACCGTCCTGGGCGAAGCAGCCAACCAGCTCTCCAACACCGTCAAAGAGTCACACTCCATGACTCGCGGCAAAGTAGCGCTTCTCAACAGGCGGCGTTGACCAATGCAGCCACTCCACGGCGGAAGTGGTCGAGGTCGACTGCGGCGCCGGAGGGAATGCCTTCGGCTAAGGCCGCGCACAGTGCCGGATGAGCTTCAGGGTCGGGCGCGGGGGTCTGTCGACGGGGCAGGGCGTACTCATTGAGGGCGTGGGCCATGGTGAACATGCTGAGCGTGTTCACGACGTCCACCGCTGACGCGTACGACAGGCCCCGCTGGTGGAGGCTGGCGACGACGCGGTCGATGACGGTCATGGACTCCGGCGTGCTGACGTGCCGACCGAGCATGATCGGCAGCGCGTTGGGGTGTCGCAGCAGCTGGTCGCGGAGCTGGTCAGCGAAAGCGCCCGCATAGTCCTGCCAAGACGCTTGCGTGGACAAGGCATCGGGGTCGAGCCGGCAAACGACCTCGTCCCAGGCTGCCGCGAGCAGCGCGTCCTTGTTCGGGTACCAGTGGTAGATGCTCATGGCCTCCACCCCAAGGTGCCGCGCCACGTTGCGGACGCTCACCGCGTCCAGGCCCTCCGTGTCGGCTACCTCGAGCACCGCCTGCCGGAGGACCTGTGCGTTCAGCCCTGCTGGTGTTCCGCGTCCACGCCCCATCACGCCTCCTTGAACTTATGGTGTAAGAATAACGTATTCATACATCGTAAGAAGGATGGTCATGGAGACGTCAACCCTGAGCCACAACCGGGACTTCACCCTCTTGTTGTGGGGTCGGACATGCCAGATCACTGGTGGGGCCATGACCGCGTTGGCTCTGATGCTCTACACCGTCGATCTGACCGGCAGCAGCCAGTGGGGTGCTGTCGTGATGGCCGCCAGCACGATCGGCAGCCTCCTGATGAGCCTGCCGGCGGGTGTCCTGGCCGACCGGTGGGACAGGCGTCGCATCATGGTTCACACCTCCCTGCTGCTCGCCGTGGTCCTCGCGTCCGTGCCTGCGGCCGCCGCGGTCGGGGTGCTCCACCCACTGCACCTGGTTGTCGCGTCGTTCCTTGTCGCAGTGCTGGGGGCCTTCTTCGGTCCGGCCGAGCAGGCGAGTCTGTCGACCTTGGTGCGGAGCGAGGATCTGGCGCCCGCGGCGTCGCTGAACCAGGCGCGCTCCGCGGTCGCGAACCTGATTGGTCCCAGTCTTGCTGGCGCGCTCTACGCGTTGGGGCATGCCCTCCCGTTGCTCGGTGATGCGCTGCTCAACCTGGTCTCCGCCCTGGTCGTGGGACGGATCCGAACACCCCTACCCGCCCCGGCCGACGGCGGGCCGCCGCATCGTCCAGGCCGTGACCTGCGTGACGGGCTGCGGTTCATCGTCGCCACACCGCCGATCCGGGTCGTGGTGGGGATGACCGCGATCGCGTCGTTCGGGTTCGGCGGCCTGTTGGCGCTGATCACGCTCACGTTCAAGGCCCAGGGGCAGTCCGATGCCCTCATCGGTGGGATGCAGACGGCTTACGGTCTAGCCGGACTGGCCGGCGCCCTGGCTGGACCGTGGTTGCTGCGCCGGGCCAGGACACCAACCCTGTTCATCGGCGGAATCCTGACCAACTGCGCCTGCGCCGCTGCCATGGCGGTGTGGCCGCAGCCCCACGCCATCATTGCGCTGCTGTGTCTGGCGTGCCTGACGCTGCCGCCCGGCATGGCCGGTGTGCAGGCCTACCAGCTCACCATCACACCGCCCGAACTCCAAGGACGCGTCGCGGGAGCCAGCGGGTTCCTCACCCTCGCGCTCGCACCCGCGGCGACACTGCTCGCGGGAACACTCGCCAGCCGCCCATGGACCTTGGCAATCAGCCCATTCCTCAGCGCCATCGGTCTCACCGCGGTGATCGCCATCGCAAACCCGCACATCCGCACCATCGGTGTGCCCGGCAGAACTTCCGAGTGACCCCCGCGGTGCGGACGTTGATGTATCCCGGAGTTGCGAGGGGTGACCAGCACCGGGGTCTGCATCGGGACCGTGGCCCTGCCGCCTAGCATTGGCGAGATGGACACGGTGTTGTTGAAGTCTTTCCAGCCGCTGGAGCGTGTCGCCCAGCTCCGCTGTGAAGGCACACTCGTTGGGGACTGGGACAGGGTCGGCGGCCCAATGGTTGTGCCGCAGTACCAGCGGATGGTTGAGGAGATGGCCGCCCACGGAATCGACTGCGAGGGCAACCCGCCCGTGTGGGCATGGCATGGCCGGGAGACGCTGCTGGACGCGTCCATGCTGCTCAGCGTCGAACACGAGCTGCGCCAAGGGTGAGCCACGATCTCCTTCCGCGCACCGCGGGATCTCGTGCTCCTGACTGACTACGCCGTCTGGTGTGACTTCTTCCTCGGTGGCACCGAGTGGGATCCCACGCTCTTTCGATCTCCGGTCGAACGGTCAGCGGACGACTGGGCTGGGTTGACGTGTGGCGTGCAGGCCGTATGGCCCTACCTGCGACGTGAATGGATCGACACCATCCAGCCACTGCCAACAACAGGCTGGGACGAACTGGACTTGGACACCCTCGTTTGAGAGATGACATCGGTGGCATAGGAACTCAAAATAGTGCGTCTTGCCGGGGCAGGTTCCGGATCAATTGCGACAGATCAGGGGGCAGCCAAACGTCATGCAGACCCGATCGTCACCCTGGCAGCGCAACAGACGGGTTTGCCCTGACGCGACGTCAACCTTTGAGGATGGGGACATGAAGCTCTCCCTGCCGCTGTTTCTGTTTGCCGAGGGTGCGTCTCTATTCGGAAACTCGACGATCTCGATCGTCTTGCCATGGCTGATCGTGGCCCGCACCGGTGACCCAGCGACCGCCGGGCTCGTGTCGATGGTCACGGGGATTCCCGCCATTGTCGCCGCGCTCGTGGGTGGGCATCTGATCGACCGCATCGGCCGCCGACGCATGGCGGTTGCCGCTGACTGTGGATCGGCGCTCAGCGTGGCGTCTCTGGCTGTCGTTGATCGTCTCTGGGGGCTCGACGTAGCGTGGTTTGTCGTGCTCGGACTCGCCGGCGTCCTGTTCGACGTCCCCGGCATGACGGCCCGCGAGACCCTGATGGCCAACGTCGCTGAGACCTCAGGCGCGACGCTCGACCGCATCGCCGCCCTCCGTCAGAGCGTCGTCGGCGTGACCTTCCTGGCAGGACCCGCGCTCGCCGGTATCCTCATGTCCGTGCTTGACCCTATCCGCGTGGTCTGGATCACCGCGGGGTGCTCAGCGCTTGCCGCCCTCGCGACAGCGGTCATGCCGCTGCGTCCCGCTGCCGCCGTCGCTGCTGGTGCACCAAAGGACTCGCCACTGGCCGGCTTGGCCGTGGTGAGGGCCAATCCCGGAATCGTCGCCGTCCTGCTCCTCTCGTTCGCGTCGGCCCTTCCGTTCGCCCCGCTACTGGCGGTCATCTTGCCCGCCCACTTCCAGGCGATGGATGCCCCAGGGCTCCTCGGCGCGGTCTCCTCGATCTATGCCGTGGGCTCGATCATCGGTTCGATCCTGTACGCGGTCGGCGCCACGCGCTGGCGTTGGGGCTCGTGGCTGGTATCGCTGGCGCTGTTCACCGCGTCATTCGGCCTGATCGCCACCCTCGAGGGGTTCTGGACAGTGGCCGCCGGAATGGGATTCATCGGCCTTGCGGGCGGCCTCATGGGGCCGATCTTCACCGTGGGCCTGACTGAGAACGTGCCCGACGCGCAACGGGGCCGGGTATTCGGCTTGCTGAACGCGCTGGCGTTGGTGGCCGCGCCGCTGGGGCTGGGGATGATCGCGCTGCTGCTCAGCCGCTGGCCCCTGCAGGTCGGGGTGTGGGCGCTGCTGGTCGTCTGGGCCCCGGCCGCCGTGTACGGCGTTGTCTCCACGAACCTGCGGGACTTCGTGGAACCTCCGGAGAAGGTCGGATGCTGACGATCTCGCAGCTCGCCGCCCATGTCGGCGTCAGCGTACGCACGGTTCGGCACTACCACCAGATCGGTCTGCTGCCCGAACCCGAGCGCGACGCATCCGGCTACCGCCGATACGGCACCGACGCGGTGATCAATTTGGTGCGGATCCGCGGTTTGGCGGCCGCGGGAGTACCACTCACGCGAGTCGGCGAGCTGCTCGAGGCCGGACCGGCGGAGTTCGCCCGGGCGATCCGCGACGTCGACACCCTGCTCGCGATTCAGATCCGTGAGCTGGAGACCCACCGGGCGCGGCTGACGCGAACGACCGATCCAGATGCAGGTGTGCTGGGCCCTCAGGCTCAACGCTTGCTGACGCGGATGGCTCAGTGGGGACTTCCCCCAGGCTTCATGGACATCCAGAGGGAGGCCGCGGTGCTGATCTCGGTGATCTACCCAGACCACTGCGAGGACTGGATGCGGTCACAGACCGAGGCCCTGAACGATCCCGAGGCTGAAGCGGTCTATCGGCTGTGGGCGGATGCGCACGACTGGAACCCCGATGATCCACGTATCGAAGACCTGGCCAAACGTTGTGTGGCAATCACGACAGCGCACCACCCCGTCGACCGCCCCGGTGAGGACTGGTGGTCCGACTTGGACACCACCCCCTACCAGCTCATCGACCTGCACAGTACCCAGAGATCGCCCGCATGGCGTCGGCTCACCCGCCAGGTCGATGAACTGCTGCGGGACGCAGGCTACGAGATGGCTGACTGACGCCGACCCAAACATGCCCGGTCTTTCCTTGCGCGCACCCGGACCGCACTGAAGATCCGGGCAGCGTCCGATCATCGGCTACATGGCGAATCCCTTGCAGAGGACCCCCGGCTCACGACCACCAGATTTGTCCGAGCGATCGGTGTCAACTCCTTGGGCGAGACCAGCGGCAGATTGGAGGGTTCAGGTCGCTTTGCCGTACTTGCGGTGCATCGCCTGCTTCGTGACCCCGAGCACAGCGCCGATCTCTGCCCAGGAGAATCCCTCGGTTCGCGCTCGCCGCACTGCGATGACCTCTGCTGAGGCCAGATCCTGACGCTCCCGAGCGAGACGCGCCAATTCATCGAGGATGTGCCCTCGAGCATCCGAACCGATCACAGTCTTCATCAGTGGCGTTCAAGAGCCTCCGGCGAAAAGCACCACTTTCGGCATGACAGCGCTCACGCGCACCGGGGCGATGGCAAAGATCTCGAGGGAGGCGTCCCGCAGAAACCGACTCCTACGCACTGGCCCCGTAAGGCCTTCCTATGATTCAGGTCGTCGGCTGACTGAGCGGCGATGCAGTGAGAGTCCCAGAACCGTGATCAGTGCTGCCAGCACCGTGCTGGCAGCGAGGACCACGCTCGGCTCCCAGAGCCAGAAGTATCGGGGAGGAACGCCCAGCAATCGTGGTGCGGCCACGAAAGCGCCGACCACCATGGTGCCCAAGACCGCCCATACGATGACATCCACACTGGTTCGGGGGCTCCAGCGGATCCCGATCCCCAGCACCAACATCGCCACCCCCACAAGGGATGCCGGGATCCACGAGGCAGCCGCGGCGCCTGGGATGCGAGCTACTGGTTCTCGACCCATGGTGCGGTCGTATGCGGCGCGCGTCACCTGTGCCAGTTGGCTCTCGTGCAATTAGCTGGACGCATTCATCAGGATGACGACGCCGTCGCCCGAGGCTGGGTCGAGATGGATGGCAGAGAAGTACCCTGGAACCGTTCCCGTGTGCCAATGGGTCGCGCGCTTGTCATTCTCGGTCGTCACGCGCCATCCCGACGCGTAACCCTGACCGGGATGGCCGGTGTCGACCACTCGACCCACCTCGGGGTCCTGGAGGTGGTCGACGGCGAAGGCCGCCAGATCCCCGATCGTTCCGCACGTGTAACCGTAAGCGCCACCAGCAGCGTCGAAGCCGGCCTCCCAGATCACCGCCTTCGAACCGATGAAGTGGCGACCCGGAGTAGTCCGTCCGCATTCGGTGACATTCGCGTGAATCGTCGTGCCAGGAAATGTGTCCCGCAAGGCCTTGTCATAGCTCCCGCCGGATGTTGCCTCGACGACCGCCTGCACCACCACATATCCCAACTGGAATAGGAGTACTCCCTGTCGCGTGTTGACGGTTCCTGCACAGCGGCGACGAGTTCGCGAGCCGTTGCGTCTGGTCGGTCCACGTCCAGATGGTCCGCACCGAAGGAGAGGCCCGCCGTGTGGTAGAGCAGGTTCCGAACGGTGACTTGGGGCGCACCAGCGACGTGCTCGGAAGCCAGGTCTGCAGTCGTCAAGCGTCCTTCGGCAACAAGGGGACGCACGACCCGAGCGGCCACGGGTTTGGAGACCGACCCCCACAGGAAGCGTGAGTCGGCCGCCGTGTCGCCGAAGCTCACCGTTTCGACCACCGCCCCGTTCTCGATCCGGGCCAGGGCTCCCCCAGGAACCCCCGCACGACCGGCATCGCGAATGAAGGCCTCCCCCACCGCGACCTGCGCGTCGGCCAGACCATGCGGAGCAGGGATGGCGACGGCGCAGACGAGGCCCGCCAGGAGCGTCACGACCAGGCGCCTCATCGGATGTCCGCCAAGAAGTCGGTCATGTCCTTGGCGATCTGCTCGGGAACCTCCCCGTTGAGTGCATGCGAGGCCTCCGGATACAGCCGAACAGTACCTTGGCGCAGATGTCGCGCAGCCACCTCATCGGCCTGGTCGTCATGCATGACCGACTTGCCCGCCACGAGTGCGAGGACGGGCATGGACAGGCTCTCGAGCTGTTCCGGGGTGACCATCCCCGGCTGGGGTTTCTTGAGGGCGTAGTGGCGCATGCCGAGTTCGATCATGTCCGCCACCGGGACGTCTTCCACGGGGGCACCGTTGGCCGTGAAGGAGTTGAACCCGTCACGCCAGGACTTCGGGAGCCACGAGGCCGCCGCGGGCAGGGATCGCAGAGCGGTTCCCCAGGGGATCGCGCCAAAGACGTTGATCGGGTCGATCAAGGTCAGAGAGTTGACCTTCTCGGGATGGTGCAGGGCCAGATTGACCGCGGTCCAGCCACCGATCGACAGTCCGACCAGGTTGAGCGACTTCTCCGGCAACTGGGCAAGCACTTCGTGCAGCCAGCGCGCCTCGTCAGCGGCGGAGGTGATCGGGCGCTCCTGCACGCTCATGCCCGGCTCGCCCAGCAGTTCCACACTGTAGACGTCCGCGATCACCAGCAGGTCGTCCATGTTGTCCGCCCACACCGGTGTGGCCGAACGTGTCCCCGGGAGCAGCACCAGCGGAGCCACCGCCGGCGCGGAGGCCGACCGCGTGGTGGCGAAGCGATAGACGCGCACGACGCCAGAGCTCGTGCGCAGGTCGAGGGTTGCCGCGGGCCGAGGCAGCTCGGCGAACGCGGCCCGGTACGACGCCAGATACGCGTCCTGCCCCTGGGCCGAACGCCAGTGCCCTACCGGTGAAGCGGCTCGCAACGAACTGCCCACCGCGACCAGGACCGCCAGCCCCAGGGCGGCGGCCGCCTTCACGAAGGCTCTCCACCGGCGACGGGACCCCTTGCGCGGCGGCATGGTGATGCCGTCGGATCCGGGCCGAGCCCCTGGAGCGAACGCCCGGTGCTTTCGCAGTACGTTCATATCGCAATCGTAACAGGACATCCATACCGTTAAGATGACGGCATGCCTCGCATAGTCGACCATGCCGCCCGTCGCCGGGAGATCGTCTACGCGCTGTGGATGGTGATCCACCAACAGGGGATCGCTACGGCGAGCCTGCGAACCGTCGCCGCCGAGGCGCAGATCTCGATCGGCCGCATCCAGCACTACTTCCCCAGCAAGGACGCACTGGTCCACGAAGGCTGCCGAGAACTGGTCACCACCGCGGAGGCACAACACCTGAACACCGACACCGGTGACGCTCTTGCCGACCTCACCGCCCTGGCCGTCCACACCATCCCCACAACCCAGATCAGCAAGGTCGCCGCCACGGTCTGGTGCGCCTACGTCGCCCACGTGGGGGCAGACCCGACCATCGCAGAACTGGTACGCGAAGCCACCGAAGGCGGGCACACAGAGATGATCCGACGGTGCGCACGGGCACGCGGCCACAGTTCCCCCACCCCGGACGACATGGCCGATGGCCTTGAACTCTCCGCACTGGGCGACGGCCTCATGATGTGTGTCCTGGCGGGCGCGATTCGCCACGAGGAAGCGGTCGACGTGATCCACCGCCACATTGCGTCGAGGTCCCCGGCCAAGTCGTCGGCGTGATGCACCAACCCGCCCCAGGCCGGGCACCTGCAATCAATCCCCTGACATGTGGCCGTCGAACAATTCACACCTCTGCTGCACGCTGTTCCCCCAGCGGATGCCTGGCGTTCCCATGCAGTCCACAATATTGGCCCGCCGACCGTTCTACATCGGCCCGCGCTGGCACGGCGCCTCTGTGGCGTCTCGTGAATCCGTCATCATCTGTCGCCGAGATTGGGAGTCCGAGCAGTGCAGCTTGTCCAGTCCTTTCGTGAGAGATCCCGCTTCGCTTTGCCGTCGCACTGGCATTCGGTGGCGTGACGGCCAGCATTGCCACGCACACCGCCGTTCTCACGCAGCGCCTGCCACACACCGCTGTCAGTGGGGCCGGGTGACGGATCCAGCCAACGGCCGACGGGTCGCGGCTGCCAGCATCGCCAGCCTTCTGCCGATGATGGTCCTCGTGGCTCGCGGCGCCGGCTTCGCTGGGGAGGCCTCCCGGGCGGAGCGCGGGCTGCTTGGAGCCCTCGCCGTGGCCACACTGGCCAGTACCCCGGCCCAAGCGCTGGGAACTGAGTTCGAACGGCGCTGGATGACGCGCTGCTGGTGCACGGGACCGGAGAACCAGACCGGCTCTCACACGAATTCGCAGCGGCGTCCGCGGCGCTTGCGTTCGCAGGTGGCGTCGCGCCCGAGGAGTGCTGAGAGCCTGACTGAACATCTCGCTGACGGGCCACGCCGCTGGGGAAACACGCGCAAGGTACCTAGGAGAAACGCCTAGTCACTTAGGGGGAACGCAGGTGCCACATTCAGGCTTGAAGGGAGTTCTGTAAAGTCGATAGGGCACGTATAGGGCACGAAGAAGGGGCCCGCCAGAGCCAACTCGCTCTGACAAGCCCCTTCGGACGTCGGGCTGACAGGATTTGAACCTGCGACCCCTTGACCCCCAGTCAAGTGCGCTACCAAGCTGCGCTACAGCCCGTCCAGGCCGTTTCCGACCCGACAAAGAACACTACCGGAACTGCGCCACAGGCGCCAATCAACCGGTGGATCACCCCCGGGCTGCACGCGCCATCACTGTGGTCGTACCATTGCCGGGCCGCGCACAGCCGGCATGATCCGACTCGAAAGGTACAGCGATGCTGCTGGAAACACTGATCGACGCGAAGGCCGTCGACTACCTGATCCTGGTGGTCTACTTCGTCTTCGTCCTGGGCGTGGGGTGGCTGGCCAAGCGCCAGGTTGCCGACGCCGCTGACTACTTCCAGTCCGGCCGTTCCCTGCCCGCCTGGGTGACCGGTCTCGCCTTCGTCTCCGCCAACCTCGGTGCGGTGGAGATCATGGGCATGTCTGCCACCGCCGCCCAGATCGGCATCCCGACGGTGCACTACTTCTGGATCGGCGCCGTCCCGGCCATGATCTTCCTCGGCGTCGTGATGATGCCCTTCTACTACGGCTCCAAGGTGCGCTCGGTTCCCGAGTTCATGCTGCGCCGCTTCGGCCCCGGCGCCCATCTGGTCAATGCCATCTCCTTCGCCCTGGCGCAATTGTTGATCGCCGGCATCAACCTGTACCTGCTTGGTTCCATCGTGCACGCCCTGCTGGGCTGGCCGATGTGGGTGGCCCTGGTGGTGGCGGCCTTCGTCGTGCTGGCCTACATCACCATGGGCGGCCTGAGCGCGGCCATCTACAACGAGGTGCTGCAATTCTTCGTGATCGTCGCCTCCCTGCTGCCGCTGGTGATGCTCGGTCTGCACCGCGTCGGTGGCTGGGGTGGGCTCAAGGCGCAGATCGCCCAGGGAGCCGCGCATGCGCCCGCCAGCGCCCAGGTTCCCAGCGCCGCCCAGCAGCTCAACTCCTGGCCCGGGCAGGCCCTGTCCGGCTTCAACAGCTCGTCGCTGAGTGTGATCGGCATCGTCTTCGGGCTGGGCTTCGTGCTCTCCTTCGGCTACTGGACCACCAACTTCGTCGAGGTGCAGCGCGCCATGGCCTCGGAATCGCTCTCGGCGGCCCGCAAGACGCCGATCATCGGCTCCTTCCCCAAGATGCTGGTTCCGGCCATCACCATCCTGCCGGGCATGCTGGCCGCCGTTCTGGTGCCCGAGATCGCCCAGCTCAAGGGCGGTGGACACCCGGCGGGCGGCGCCGCGGGCAGCGGGGTCACCTACAACGACGCCCTCCTGTTGCTGATGCGAGACCTGCTGCCCAATGGCCTGCTGGGCCTGGCCATCACCGGCCTCCTCGCCGCCTTCATGGCCGGCATGGCCGCGAATGTCTCCGCCTTCAACACGGTCTTCAGCGTGGACATCTGGGGCACCTACATCAAGAAGGGCCGCAGCGACGACTACTACGTCGCGGTGGGACGGATCGCCACCGCGATCGCCGTGGTCACGGCCATCTTCACCGCGATGATCGCCGGGCAGTTCAGCAACATCATGGACTACCTGCAGACCCTGTTCGGCTTCTTCAACGCTCCCCTGTTCGCCACCTTCATCCTGGGCATGTTCTGGCGACGCAGCACCCCGACGGCCGGCTGGGTGGGCCTGATCACCGGCACCCTGTCGGCCATCCTGGTCTGGCTGGGCGGCAACCCGGAGATCGGCCTGAACTGGTATTCACTGCCGGGTCAGGGCCTGGCCTTCGTCGCCGCCAGCGCCGGCTTCGTGATGGACCTGCTGGTCAGCGTCGTCGTTTCACTGTTCACCACGCCCAAGCCTCGCGAACAGTTGCGCGGCTTCGTCTACTCCGAGACCCCGAAGGCCGATCTCTCCGACGCCGAGGAGCAGGGCAAGCCCTGGTACAGCCGGACCATCCCGCTGGCCTGCCTGGCGATGGCGATGGTCATCATCCTGAATTGCATCTTCTGAGGAGCTGAGCATGAACACCACACCATCCACCCGCACGATCAAGCCGCTGGACATCCGCGCCCTGATCGGTGCCATGCTGGCGATCATCGGTCTGATCCTCACAGCGATGGGCCTGTTTGCCGATCCGGAACTCGCCAAGACCGGTGGCGTCAATGCCAACCTCATCGCGGGCATCGTGCTGTTGGTCAGCGGCGGGCTCTTCCTGCTGCGCGCCAGGATGACCCCGCTCAAGCTGCGTGAGGTGCACGTCGACTGACGAAAAGGGCCAGTGGCCGTCACCCCGATCTTGCGGGTGACGGCCACTGGCTTCGACAGGCTCAGCCGACGAAGATTGGGTCTCAGCTGGCGTAGGGCCAGCGAGCTACTTCTTGCCGCGCTTCTCCCGGGCCCGCACCTCGACGTGCACCGGGGAGCCGGTGAAGCCGAAGTCCTCACGCAGCCGGCGCTCGACGAAGCGCTGGTAGCCCTGGTCGAGCAGCCCGGAGGTGAACAGCACGAAAGTGGGCGGGCAGTTCTGCGCCTGCGTGCCGAACAAGATGCGCGGCTGCTTGCCACCGCGCAGCGGATGCGGATGGGCGGAGGCGACCCGGCCAAGGAAGGCGTTGAGCTTGCCGGTGGAGATCCGGGTCTCCCAGCCCTCCAGGGCCTCCTCGATCGCCTTGCTCAGCTTGTCCACATTGCGCCCGGTCAGAGCGGAGATGTTCACCGTCGGCGCCCACGTGAAGGCCACCAGATCCCGCTCGATCTCACGATCCAGGTAGCGGCGGCGTTCCTCGTCGGTCAGGTCCCACTTGTTGAAGGCGATCACCAGCGCCTTGCCGGTGTCCTCCACATTGGACAGGATGCGCAGGTCCTGCTCGCTCAGCGGCTCCGACGCGTCGATCACCACCACGCAGACCTCGGCCCGCTCGATCGCACCCTGGGTGCGCAGCGACGCGTAGTACTCGTGGCCGCTGGCCTCCTTGACCCGCTTGCGGATGCCGGCGGTGTCGATCAGCCGGTACAGCTGGCCGCCCACCTCGCACAGCTCGTCGACGGGGTCAACGGTGGTGCCGGACATGTCGCTGACCACGGCGCGCTGCTGGCCGGAGAGCTTGTTCAGCAGGGAACTCTTGCCCACATTGGGCTTGCCGACGATCGCCACCCGGCGGGGACCGCCCACCTCGCGGTACTGCTCCTTGGGTGCCTCGGGCAGCACCTCGAGCACGGCATCCAGCAGGTCGCCGGTGCCGCGGCCGTGAATGGCGGAGATGGCCCACGGCTGCCCCAGACCCAGGTTCCACATGGAGGCCGCCTCGGCCTCGGTGCGCTGGTCGTCCACCTTGTTGGCGGCCAGCACGACGGGCTTCTTGCTGCGCCGCAGCACCTGCACGACGGCCTCGTCCTCGTCGGTGGTGCCCACCTGGGCATCGACGACGAAGAGCACGGCGTCGGCGGCGCCGATCGCCAGCTCGGCCTGCTCGGCAATCTGGTGCGCCAGGCCCCGAGCATCGCTCACCCAACCGCCGGTGTCGACCACCACGAACTCGCGGCCATTCCAGTTGGCGTCGTAGCTGACCCGGTCACGGGTGACGCCGGGCGTGTCCTGCACGACGGCGGCGCGCCGGCCCAGGATGCGGTTGACCAGGGTGGACTTGCCCACATTGGGGCGTCCGACCACGGCCAGCACGGGCTTGATGGCGGTGGATTCGTCGATCTCCGCCTGGAAGGCGTCGAATTCGGGCGTGGTGAAGTCATCGGTCATGACGGGATCCTTCAGGGCAGTTCCAGACCCACCTCGCGCTGGGCCTGCTGGACGTGCTGCGCGCACAACTGGCGCAGCCGTTCGGTGAGATCGGCGACCTCACCGGCTCTGCGCGGCCACTCCTGGGCCGGCACAGCAACTGGCTCACTGTACACGACGTGCACCGCTTGCCGCGGCCTCGGCAAGGAGCGCAGCCCGGTCCCGCCTACCGCGCTGCCGATCAGGGCAACGGGTACCACCGGCGCCCCGGTGACCATCGCCAAGTAGGCTGCGCCACGCTTGAAATTGGCAAAATCTCCCGCTCCCCGATGGCTCTCGGGAAAGATCACCAGCTTGCGCTCGGCCTCCAGCACCTGCACACACCGCCGGATTGCCCGCGGATCCGGATTCCACCGGTCGATCGGGATCTGGCCGATGCCGTCCAGCACCGCGGCCAGCGGCTTGGAGCGCCACAGCTCCATCTTGGCCATCGCCTGCGAATCCGGGGAGACGGCCACGGCCAACGGCCCGTCGAGGATGCCGACGTGGTTGAAGGCCAGGATCGCCCGGCCGTCGGGAATGCGATCGGCGTGGTGCAACTGCACCCGCCAGAGGGCCTGGAAGCAGGCCCGCACCGGGGCGCGAAAGCTCTTCAGCAGCGGGGTGTGCAGCGGCGGCAACACCGACAGGTCGGGGACCTGGCCGGGGATGTCCAGCTCCCCCATCTCAGGCCTGCTTGCCGGCGGGCACCATCTGGCAGATCGTGTCGATCACCTGGCCGAGGTCAAGGTGGGTGGAGTCGATCAGCTCGACGCCCTCGGCGGGCCTCTCGAACTGGCTGACGGTGGCGTCGTCGCGGTCCCGCCGCACCACCTGGTCGGTGACCTGCTCGGTGTTCACGGCGCCACCCAGCTCGGCCTGACGACGGGCGATCCGCGCTGCCGGGTCGGCCACCAGCAGCACGCGCAGGTCGGCGTCGGGGGCGACGACGGTGGTGATGTCGCGCCCCTCCACCACGATCCGGCGCTGATGCGCATCGATGATGGCGCGGAACTGCTCATTGAGCCATTCCCGGACGGCCGGGATGGTAGCGACGACGGAGACCTTCTCGCTCACCCGGGGGTCACGGATCTCGGCGGTGACGTCGCGGCCGTTGACCGTGGTCGACGGATGCTCCGGGTTCGTACCGGGCACGATGGTGGCGCTGGTGACCAGCTCGGTGACCAGCTCGGTCTGCGCCGCATCCAGCCCGGATTCCAGGAAGCAGATCGCCGCTGCCCGGTAGAGCGACCCCGTGTCGAGGTAGGCCAGACCGAGGCGCTGGGCCACCCCGCGAGAGGTGCTGGACTTGCCGGATCCGCTGGGTCCGTCGATGGCGATGAGCAGGCTGTCGTTCACCCCAACAGGGTACCGGGGCTCATGCGCGCAGCGACCAACCCTTGGTGCGCATCGCATCGCGCAGCCGGGTGGCGTGGTCGGGGCTCACCTCCACGGAGAGGAAGCCGACCTCGCGGGCGTCGTCGTGTTCGATCGACAGGTCCTCGACGTTGACGCCCTCCTCACCGATGTCAACGAAGAGCCGTGCCAGGGCGCCGGGGGCATCGGGGATCTCCACCACGACGGCCTCCCAGTCCGTCGGATGCGCACCGTGCTTTCCGGGCAGCAACTTCACCGCGGTGCGCCCGCGGGCCATGAAGGCCTCCAGCGCCTCAGGCTCGTCCAGCACCTCGAAGAGCTCGTCCAGCCCCTTGCGGACCCGCTCCAGCTCCAGCCGGACCGCACCGGCATTGGCGGTGAGGATCTGGCGCCACATCACCGGGTCGCTGCCCGCGATCCGGGTGACATCACGGATGCCCTGCCCGGCGAGTTGCAGATGGGTCGGATCGACGCCACGCAGTTGCTGCGCGGTCAGGGTGCTCATCAGCTGCGGCAGGTGGCTGACCTGCGCCACCGCCTCATCATGGTCGGTGGCATCCATCTCCACGATCCGGGCGCCACACAGCGTCGCCAGGTCACGCACCCGCTGGACGTGCTCCGGCGAGTTCTCCGGGCGGGGGCACACCACCCAGGTGCGATCCACGAACAGATCCGCGCTGGCGGTCAGCGGTCCGGCGTGCTGCGAACCCGCCATCGGATGCGATCCGACATAGCGGGACAAGTCGGCGCCACTGTCGGTCAGGTCCGCCAGCACCCGTCCCTTCACCGAGGCGACGTCAGTGACCACTGCCGCCGGGGAGAGCTCCAGCGACTCCAGCACCTCCTGCACCACGGCCGAGGGCGGGGTGGCCACCACCACCAGCCGGATCGACTCCGTCTGGGGAAATTCGATCAACCCGGCACCGAGCCCGGCCGCGACGACGGCATGGATGTTGGAGGCATCAACCAGGTGGACCCGCTCGCCAGCCCGGGTCAGGGCCATCCCGATCGAGGAACCGATCAGTCCGGCACCAACCACCACCACGGGGCCCAGCTCCCCCGTGGCGGAAGCCTCGCTCACTGCCCGCCCTTCTGCACGAAGCTGCGGACATACTCGGCGGCGTTGTTCTCCAGCAGCCCGTCGATCTCGTCGAGCAGGGCGTCGAAACCCTCGTCGGAGCCGGTGGTGCTGGCCTGCGGCAGCTCCACCTGTTCGTCCTGCTCGTGGCTGGTGCGGGTGCGGTTGACCCGCTGCTGCTCGCTCACGTCACGCCTCTCACTGCTGGGTTTGGGAGCTCCAGCCTATCGACTCGCCCCACGTCACCAGGTCACCCATCTCATGCACCGCTGCCAGGCTCGACGCCCACCGTTCCCGGTCGCCGTCCAGCGGTGAGACCAAGTGGAGGGTTTGCAGGCCCACCGGCGTGGCAAGACTGATCCGATCCCAGTTGGCGGCGACGACATGTTCCGCGAACCGGCTGACCAGGGTGCCACGCAGCCAGGCGCGGGAATCCGGCGGCGGGCTGTGTCTGGCCTGCTCAACTGCTGTTTCGTCCACCAGGGTCTGCACCGCCCCGGCAGCTTCCAGCTTGCTGAACAGGCCGTCGGTGAGATCCGCGTAGCGCAGGTCCAGCGCGGTCAGCCGGGGATCATCCCAGCCGCAGCCGTGTCGGGCGCGCAGTCCGTTCAGCAGCCGCAGCTTGGCGGCCCAGTCCAATCGGTCGGCGCACCGGGCGGGATCGGTGGCCAGGTCGGCGAGAATCGCGTCCCAGTGCCGCAGCACCAGCTCGGCATCGGTGATCGTGTCGGGTTGTCCCACCTGACCGGTGGCGGCCTCCAGCCACAGCCGCTGCAGCTCGACGGCAGTCCGCGCCACCCCGTCGATGCACGGCTGGGCGACGGTGCAGGACGGGTCCCGGCTGAAGGCACGCAGCGCGGCCAGCGGGTCGGCCAACTGCGGCAGTCGTGCGCCGGCGACGATCGCCCGCAGCGCCAGCTGCGCCGAACCCACCTTGACCAGGGTGGCGACCTGGCTGAGGTTGGCGTCGCCGGTGATCACGTGCAGCCGACGATGGGTGCGTTGGTCCGAATGCGGCTCGTCGCGGGTGTTGATGATCGGCCGCTTCACCGTGGTCTCCAACCCCACCAGCCGCTCGAAGAAGTCGGCCCGTTGGCTGAGCTGGAAGCCGGGCTGCTCCCCCGCCTGCCCCAGTCCCACCCGGCCGGCGCCGGTGACCACAACACGGCTGACCAGGAAGCCAGTGAACTGCTCGACGATCCGTTGGAAGGACAGCCCCCGCGGCAGGAGGTAGTTCTCGTGACAGCCGTAACTGCGGCCCTTGTTGTCGGTGGTGTTCTTCACCAGGTGGATGCTCAACCCGGTGCGTTCGCTGCCGCGACGGGCGGCGTCGGCGTGCAGCCGGTCCCCCGCCCGGTCCCAGATCACTGCATTCGTGGCGGAGGTCACTTCGGGCCCGGACCACTCCGGGTGGGCGTGGTCCACATAGCTGCGGCCGCCATTGCCCAGCAGCCGGTTGGCCTGGCGAACCTCGTCGGTGAGCAGGTCGGGGTGGGCGATCCGGCGCGGCAGCACGGTTCCCCGGGCGTCCACCAGCGGTTGCTCGTCGGCGTAGTCCCAGCGGGTGCCGGGCGCGGCCACGGCCCCGATCACCGCCTCGGACAGGCTGATCGGGTCGGGCTGGCGCTGCTCCGAGCCCAGCCCGGTGACGAAGACGCCGTACTCGGTCTCCAGGCCCAGGATGCTCACGCTCGAACCCTAGCCCGGCCCGGGCGCCCAACCCTGCATACGTTGCACATGATGAGCGTCATAGTCGCTGCGTCCCGCGGGGATCTTCCCCGCACTGCCCGGACAATGGTGCCGGTTGTGCAACACATGCAGGGTTGGGCTCGTGGGACCATCGGTGCATGAGCCAAATCCACGGCGACTGCGACTTCTTCCAGGAAGCCCTGGACGCCCCCGATGGGCCGCTGGTACTGGACGCCGAGACCGGGCAGGTCCTGCTGAGAACGGCGGCGAACCAGGGCGAGGTGCGGCCGGTGGAATACTGCCCCTTCTGCGGCGAGTTCCTGAGCAACGAGCACCACGAGTACGTCCCCACGCCCGAAGAGCGACGGGAGCTGGAGGCCGCTATGCGGCCGGTCCTGCAGGCGCTCGCGCTGCTGGTCAACGATCCGATGCCGATCGTCCAACTGGTGCATGACCGAGCCACCCGTGACGAGGCACTGCACGCGTTGCAGAAGCACCTCGGCCTGAGTGGGCAGCAGGCCATGGCCATCCTGGACTGCCAGCTCGGCCAGCTGCCGGCGGCCGAGCGCGCCAAGATCCAGCAGCAGTGACGTGCTTGCCGCGGTCTCGGAGGGCGCGCCGATAGGCTGAGGCCATGACGAAGCAAGTTGTGCTGGCCATTGACCTGGCGCTGGTTGTGCTGTTCTCCATCATCGGCGTGCTGAGCCACTCCGAGAGCCTGCTGAGCCGGCTGATCCCGGTGGTGTGGCCCTTCTTGGTGGCTTGCGCCATCGCCTGGCTGATCATGCTGTGGCGCAAGCGCCCCGTCGGCACCCTGGGCGCCGGTGTCTTCGTCTGGCTGGTCACCGCCTGGGGCGGCCTGGCCCTGCGCGCCGCGACGGGTGGCGGCACCCAGACCGCCTTCATCGTCGTCACCACCGTGGTCACCGGGCTCTTCCTGGTGGGCTGGCGACTGCTCCTGAGCAAGAAGCTCACCGCCTGAGCCCACCAGCTGACCGCGCGGGCCTCACAGCTGGTGCATCACGCCGTCCAGTCCGGTGATGGAGCCCATCGGCCGGGCCAGCTCTTCGGCAGCCGCCACCAGACGCTCCTCGACTCCCTGCCCGGCCATCGAAGCATTGACCACCAGGCCGTGCAGCTGCCACCCCTCGCCGGTGTGCACGCCCAACAGGCCAACCGGAACGGCGTCCACCACCGCCACCAGCGCGAAGCCCTCACCGCCGGCACGCTGCGCCGCGAACTCCCGAGCCGGAGCCAGCAGAAGGTCGTCGTCGACCAGCGCGTCCAGGTGGTGCGCCTCCAGCCGCGAGACCGCTACCTCGGCCTTGCTGGGGCGGGGCTGCCTGCCCACGGGCCTGCGCGCCATCAGTCGAGCGCCTGGCCGTGGCCTGCCCCGACGAGGCTGCGGATGAAGACAATCCGTTCCCCGCGTCGGCCGCTGATCCGGGCCCAGTCGTCGGGATTGGTGGTGTTGGGCAGGTCCTCGTTCTCCACGAACTCGGCGCGACAGGCGTCGATGATCCCCTGCCGGGAGACCCCACCGGGGCCGCCGGCCAGCTCATCCTTGATGGCGGCCTTCTTGGCCCGGTCCACGATGTTGCGGATCATCGCGCCCGAGGCGAAGTCACCGAACCACAGCGTCTCCTTGGCGCCGCTGGCATAGGTCACCTCCAGGAAGCGATTGCCCTCGTCACGGGCGTAGACCTGCTCGCAGGCCAGCTCGATCAGCCCGGCAACGCCATCGTCGACGTCGGGGTGCAGCGGCACCTGGTCGGTCAGGTACTTGGCGAAGATCTCCGCCGCCCCGGCGCGCGAGGGCCGTTCCAGCTTGATCTTCACGTCGAGCCGACCGGGACGCAGGATCGCCGGGTCGATCATGTCCTCCCGGTTGGAGGCACCGATGATGATCACATTGTCGATGCCCTCCACCCCGTCGATCTCGCTGAGCAGCTGCGGGACGATGGTGTTCTCGACGTCGGAGCTGACGCCCGAACCGCGGGTGCGGAAGAGCGAATCCATCTCGTCGAAGAAGACGATCACCGGCTTGCCCTCCGACGCGTGTTCCCGCGCCCGGGCGAAGATGGCGCGAATCTGGCGCTCGGATTCGCCGACGTACTTGTTGAGCAGCTCGGGGCCCTTGATGTTCAGGAAGTAGGAGCCCGCGCCCTGTTCCAGCCCGGCGCCGAGGGAATTGGCGACGGCCTTGGCGATCATCGTCTTGCCGCAACCGGGCGGGCCGTAGAGCAGGATCCCCTTGGGGGCGGTCAGGCCGTAGCGACGGTATGCGTCGCGGTGCAGGAAGGGCAGTTCGACGGCGTCGCGGATCTGGCTGATCTGCTCGGCCAGCCCGCCGATGTCGGCATAGCTGACATCCGGCACCTCCTCCAGCACCAGTTCCTCCACCCGGCTACGGGCGACGCGGGCCAGCGCGAGCCCGGCGCGGCGATCCACCAGGACGGAGTCACCGGCCTCTGGCGGGGTCTGGGACAAGCTGGGGACGGGGGTCAGCAGCACCTCGTCGCCGCCCGGGCCGGCCACCACCACGCCGCCGGGACCGGCCTCCACCACGGTGGCCAGGTCTCCGGAGAGCAGCGGATCACAGCGCCATACGGCGACGCTGGACTCGTTCAGCAGGACGCCGTCGCCGGGCCCGACCGCGTCGTACACCTCGGGCAGTGCGGCCACCCGCAGAATCCGGCCGAAGGCGCTGACCTCCAGCGTCACCGGGCGTTCAGCCTTGTCATCCGCGCAATGGCGAGCGATCACCAGCGCCCGGGTGAGCGGCGGCGCGGCCAGCGCATCCACCTCGGCCTTGAGGGTGACCAGCTTGGCGCGGGCCTCCTTCAGGGTCTGGTTCAGCTTCTCATTGGTGGCCGCCAGGTTGCGGGCGTCGGATCTGGCGTCGGCCATCCGCCGCTCGGCGATCTCCAGCCGATGGTTGTAGGCATTGCCCGGGTTGAAGGGCTGCTCGAAGGTCACGTCATGGCCCCTCGACAGGCTCAACCATTCCGTTGTCTGGAACGTCCTGGTTGGTCATCGGGATGTTCTTCGGTCGCGGGCCGTGGTAGTCGGGGCCGTAGGCGCCGGGGGCGGGGCGACGCTTGCGCATCGGGGCCTCGACGCCGGGAGCCAGCCGTCGGGAGTGGACCAGGAAGCCAGTGTGCCCGGTGGAGCCGTGCCCGGGGCGGATCGCCAGGCCCTCCGCATGCCAGTCCCGGGAGGTGGTCTCGGTGGCCTGCGGCTCGGTCCAGCCCCCGTGGGTGCGCAGGGTGTCGGCCACCCGGCCCAGCTGGGTGGCCGTCGCCACGTAGCAGGTGAGCACACCGCCGGGCACCAGCACGTCGGCCACCGCATCGATGCACTCCCACGGCGCCAGCATGTCCAGCACGGCGCGGTCGATCGGCTCGTCGCGGATGGTCTCCACCAGGTCACCGACGGTGAGTGTCCAGCCGGGGTGCGGTTCGCCCAGGAAGTTCTCCACATTGCTGCGGGCGACGTCGGCGAACTCCTGCCGACGCTCGTAGGAGTTGAGGTGGCCGGCGGGGCCGATCGCGCGCAGCATCGCGATGCTCAGGGCACCGGAGCCGACGCCGGCCTCCAGCACGCGGGCACCGGGGAAGATGTCTCCCCACATGATGATCTGCGCGGCGTCCTTGGGGTAGATCACGGCCGCCTCGCGCGGCATCGCCACCATGTAGTCGTGCATCAGGGGGCGCATCGCCAGGAAGACGCTGCCGGAGCTGGCCTCGATCGTGACGCCCTCGGGTTGGCCGATCAGCCGCTCATGCGCGATGTGGCCCTTGGTGGTGTGGAAACTCTTGCCGGGGGTGAGCTGGATGGAGTGCCGGCGGCCCTTGTTGTCGGTCAGGGTGACCCGCTCGCCGGCCTGCAGCGGCCCGGTTCGGACGCCGGACAGGTTCTCGGTGGGCGGGATGGGCGGCGCCACCATCTTGGCCGGCTGGCCGATCGAGCGTCGGTAGAGCTGGAAGAGCAGGGTGCAGGTGACGCCGTCCAGGCTGTCGATCACCACGCGTCGCCGCTTCTCCGGCACATCCACGGTCGATGGGATGACCACCACCACCGCACCCGACGCGTTGCCGGAATCGGCACCGGTCGGGGAGTCCTCCAGCACCAGGCACTTGGTCACCTCGACGCCCAGCAGCTCCGCAGCCTTCTGGTAACCGTCGGGGGCGGGCTTGTTGTTTGCCACCTCATCGCCGCCGACGATCACCTCGAATCCCAGCTCCGGCAAGTTCGCCAGGATCGCCTCGATGATGTAGCGCGGGGTGGAGCTCACCAGCGCCAGCCGCACGCCCTGCCCGCGCATCTCGGTGAGCAGGTCGTGCGCGCCGGGCAGGAAGAGCTTCTCCCCCTCGTCGGCCATCGCCGCGACGGCCCGCGCCTCCAGATCCACCCGCACGTCGTCGGCGGTCACGTCGTCCCGACCGAGCCGCTCGGCCATCAGCTCGGACAAGGCCCACACGGAGGTGCCGACGACGGCCTTGGAATCCTCCTCGGTCCAGTCCAGGCCGAAGTGGTTCGCGGTCTCCACCTCGCAACGCATCCAGATCGGTTCGGTGTCGACGAGGGTGCTGTCGAAGTCCCACAGGACGGCAGCGGGACGGGCGGCGGTGAAGGAATTGGTCATGGTGCGGCCATTCTTCCAGAAGCGTGACCCGGATCCGCGTTTGCGACCACCACAAGGCCCGATGGTTTGCCACGATGGAAAGCAACAGATTCGCCGATGACAAGCCAGCCGCGTGGAAGGAATGACGATGAGCAACGAGCCGCAGGACCAGGCCCCCCGCCCCGACGAGGAGGCGCAGCCCGGGCAGAACCCGTCGAGCGCCGGCGGCGGAGCCCACCCCGTCGAACGTCACAGCGACGACTCGGCGATCAACCCCGCCTGGCAGCCGCCCCACGCGGCGCCCCGTCAGCAGCCCCCGGTGGTGCCATGGAATGCGCCCGCTGTCTCCCCTGCCCCCCAGCAGACCGGCTGGTTCCGCAAGGGCTTCGGGCTGGGCGCCGGCGGGGCGCTCGGCGCCGGCGGCGTACTACTGGGGCTCTCCCTGGTGGGCTCCATCCTGGGCGCGATGGCGCTGGCCGGGATCGGTGCCGCGATGGGTGACATGGGCAAGGCCAGCGCCGACACCACCACCTACGAAACCGTGTGGGGCAAGGATTCCGCCAAGAAGACCCTGCGCGCCATCGACGTCCGTGGCGCCATCATGGCCGGTGGCGACCAGGGCATGGGACTGTCCCAGTCCACCTACGGCTACGAGGTGGCCGACACCATCGACAAGATCGAGAAGGACGACGTGGACGGGCTGGTGCTGCGGATGGACACCCCCGGCGGCACCATCAACGGTTCCCGGGCGATTGGCGAGGCGATCATCCGCTACCGGGAACGTACCGGGCACAAGGTGATCGCCGTCGTGGAGGGGATGAGCGCCTCGGGCGGCATGTTCGCGATGGCCCCGGCCGACAAGATCATCGCCGACCACGGCACCCTGATCGGCTCGATCGGCGTGATCAGCGGCCCCTTCGAGCAGTACAAGGACGTCAAGGCCACCGACGGCGGGCTGCTGGGCGGCGGCGTGACCACCACTGGCGGCATCACCAGTGAATACATCACGCAGGGCAAGGGCAAGGACTTCGGCAACCCCTACCGCGCCATGACCGCCGAGGAACGCAAGGTGTGGACCGACGGGCTGGCCGCGGAGTACGCCGGCTTCACCAGCTGGGTGGCACAGCACCGCAAGATTCCCGAGGCGACGATCCGCAATGACCTGGGCGCGCACATCTTCGATCCAGAGACGGCCAAGAGCAAGAAACTGGTCGACGACGTGATGGGCCGCAACGAGGCCTACCGCGAGGCCGCCAAGGTGAACGGCCTGGATCCCGACGACACCAAGATGGAGGCCGCGTCGATGCCCAGTTTCATGCGCAGCCTGCTGGGCGCCGAGGCCCGGATCTACGGCCAGGCGCCCGCGGCGACCGCCCAGAACGGGCAGCCGCCGCAGGTGACCAGCGTGATCTGCACCGGCCGTCCGCAGGTGCTGGTGTGGAACGGGCCCACCAAGCAGTTCTGCGGCCGCTGAGTCACTTCGCGTTGAAGTACTTCGCCTCCGGGTGGTGCACCACGATCGCGTCGGTGGACTGCTCGGGGTGGAGCTGCAACTCCTCGCTCAGTTCGACGCCGATCCGCCATGGCTCCAGCAGCTCGACCAGCTTGGCGCGATCCTCCAGCTCCGGGCAGGCCGGGTAGCCGAAGGAGTAGCGCGAGCCGCGGTAGTCCTGCTTCTGGATGGCCTCGTCGACGTCGGACAGGGTGGCGGCGTAGCCGAGTTCCTCGCGGGTGCGGGCATGCCAGAGCTCCGCCAGGGCTTCGGTGAGCTGGACGCTCAGCCCGTGCAGTTCCAGGTAGTCCCGGTAGGAGTTCGCCTCGAAGAGCTTCTGGGTCTCCCGGGCGACGGCCGAGCCCATGGTGACCAGCTGCATCGGCAGCACGTCGGGGCCGAACTGGTCGAATTCGGCCTTGTCCCGGAAGAAGTCGGCCAAGCACAGCCGACGATCGCGCCGCTGCCGGGGGAAGGTGAACCGGGTCAGTTCGCGGCCGTGGTCGTCGGGGTCCAGCACGATCAGCGACTCGTCGGCGGAGTAGACCGGCCAGTAGCCGTGCACCACCGCGAATTCGGCCAGTGAATCGGTCTTGACCCGGTCCAGCCACATCCGCAGCCGCGGCCGGCCCTCGGTCTGGACAAGTTCCTCGTAGGAGGCACCGTCCTCCCCGCGGCCCGGCTTGAGCCCCCACTGGCCCAGGAAGGTGGCGCGCTCGTCCAGCCATTCGACCACCTCTGCCAGCTGGATTCCCTTGACCACCCGGCTGCCCCAGAACGGCGGGGTGGGGACGTCCACTCCCCCGTCGGGCGTGGGACGGGCGACGTCGGAGCGCATACCCAGCTCGGGTTCGGCGATCTCCACCGCCGGGCCCTTGGGGATGCGTCGGGGCTTGATCTCGGGCAGTTTCGCGCCGGGCTCACCGCGCTTGACGGCCATCACGGCGTCCATCAGCGCCAATCCCTCGAAGGCGTCCTTGGCGTAGCGCACCTCGCCGGAGAACTGCTCGTTCAGGTCGTGTTCGACGAAGGCCCGGGTCAGCGCTGCGCCGCCCAGCATCACCGGGTACTTGGTGCCCAGCCCCAACTGATCCAGTTCGGCCAGGTTGTCCTTCATCACCATGGTGGACTTCACCAGCAGCCCGCTCATCCCGATGGCGTCGGCCTTGGACTTCTCCGCGGCCTCGACGATGGCGCTGATCGGCTGCTTGATGCCCAGGTTCACCACGGAGTAGCCGTTGTTGCTCACGATGATGTCGACCAGGTTCTTGCCGATGTCGTGCACGTCGCCCTTGACCGTGGCCAGCACGATGGTGCCCTTGCCGGAGCTGTCGTCGGTCACCTCCATGTGCGGTTCCAGATAGGCGACGGCGGTTTTCATCACCTCGGCGGACTGCAGCACGAAGGGCAGCTGCATCTGGCCCGAACCGAACAGGTCACCGACCACCTTCATCCCGGCCAGCAGGTCCTCATTGATGATCTCCAGCGCCGGCTTGCTGGCCATCGCCTCGTCCAGGTCGGCCTCCAGGCCCTTGGCCTCGCCGTCGATGATCCGACGCTGCAGCCGCTCGGCCAGCGGCAGGGCGGCGAGTTCGGCGGCGCGGGAGGCACGCATGTCGGCGGCCTTCACACCCTCGAAGAGTTCCAGGAAGCGCTGCAGCGGGTCGTAGCCCGGATCTGTCTCGGTGGCCGGGCGACGACGGTCGTGCACCAGGTCGAGCGCCACCTCGCGCTGCTCATCGGGAATCCGGTCCATCGGCATGATCTTGGCCGCGTGCACGATGGCCGAATCCAGCCCGGCCTGCACGCATTCGTGCAGGAAGACCGAGTTGAGCACGATCCGGGCGGCAGGGTTCAGGCCAAACGAGATGTTGGAGACGCCCAGGGTGGTCCGCACGCCCGGGTAGCGACGCTTGAGTTCCCGGATGGCGTCGATGGTCTCCAACCCGTCGCGACGGGTCTCCTCCTGGCCGGTGGCGATCGGGAAGGTGAGGCAGTCCACGAGGATATCGCCCACCTCCATGCCCCAGTTCTGCGTCAGGTCATCGATCAGTCGGCTGGCGACGCGCACCTTCCACTCGGCGGTCCGGGCCTGGCCCTCCTCGTCGATGGTCAGAGCGACGACGGCGGCGCCGTGCTCGCGGACGATCGGCATCACCCGGGCGTAGCGGCTGGTGGGGCCGTCGCCGTCCTCGAAGTTCACCGAGTTGATCACGCAGCGCCCGGCCAGGGTCTCCAGCCCGGCCTCGATCACCTCGGGTTCGGTGGAGTCCAGCATGATCGGCAGGGTGACGGCGGTGCTGAACCGGCTGGCCAGCTCGCGCATGTCCTTGGCGCCGTCGCGGCCGACGTAGTCGGTGCAGAGATCCAGCAGGTGGGCGCCGTCGCGGATCTGCGCCTTGGCGATCTCGGTGCACTCGTCGAGGTTGCCGGCCAGCATGGCCTCGCGGAAGGCCTTGGAGCCGTTGGCATTGGTGCGCTCGCCGATGGACAGGTAGCTGGCATCCTGCGCGAAGGGTACCTCGGTGTACAGGCTGGAGACGCCGTTGACGTGCTCGGGGGTGCGGGCGACGACCTCTCGACCGCCCACCGTGTCGTTGAGGAGCCGGATGTGCTCGGGGGTGGTGCCGCAGCAGCCACCGACGACGCTCAGGCCGTAGTCACTGGTGAAGCGGTCCAGTGCGGTGGCCAGTCCTTGGGCATCCAGCGGATAGGTCGCCCCGTCGGGGCCGAGCACGGGCAGGCCAGCATTGGGCATGCAGCCGACGCCGGCACGGGAGTGCTTGGCCAGGTGGCGCAGGTGTTCGCTCATCTCGGCCGGGCCGGTGGCGCAGTTCAGGCCGATCACGTCGACACCGAGCGGTTCGATCGCGGTGAGTGCGGCGCCGATCTCGCTGCCCAGCAGCATGGTGCCGGTGGTCTCGACCGTGATGTTCACGAAGATCGGCAGGTCGATGCCCGCCGCGGCGCGGGCCCGCTTGGTGGCGATGATGGCGGCCTTGGCCTGCAGCAGGTCCTGGCAGGTCTCGATCTGCACGGCGTCGATCCCGCCGTCGATCATGGCGGTGACCTGGCGCTGGTAGGCGTCGCGGATGGCCGCGAAGGTGATGTGGCCCAGGGTGGGCAGCTTCGTGCCGGGGCCGACCGAACCGAGCACGAAGCGCGGCTTGTCCGGGGTGCTGAACTCGTCAGCGACCCGACGGGCGATCCGGGCCGACGCCTCGGCCAGCTCCTCGATCCGGTCGCTGATGCCGTACTCCCCCAGCGCCGCCAGGTTGGTGCCGAAGGTGTTGGTCTCCACCAGGTCCGCCCCGGCCTCGAAGTAGGCGCGGTGGATGGCCTCGATCACGTCCGGCCGAGTGACCGAGAGCACCTCATTGCAGCCCTCGAGGTTCTCGAAGTCCTCCATCGTCAGGTCGACGGCCTGCAGCATCGTGCCCATCGCCCCGTCGGCCACGAGGACGCGATGGTGCAGCAGGTCACGGAGTGCAGGTGTGGAAGTCATACCCCCAGACTAGGGCGGTGTGACAGACCTCACTCACCAGTGACAATCCGCGGACGGGCCCGGGCGCCCCCTGCAACGTCCACGCCGAGCCGGGAGAGCCCGGTCACAACGGCAAGTAGGGACGATGGGCCTGCCCTTGTGGGCTGGCGCATCGTCCCTACACCACCATGCTATTGCTTGACGCCATAGCAGGCGAGCTTGCCTTCAACGTCCAGGACGATCAACCGACGGATCTTCCGTTGGTGGTGGAATCTCTCCTCGCACTGAGCGATCGCGATGTCCTCCGCGAGTGCGCATCGAGCGAGGTCTATGACCAGTTGGTCACATTGCTTCCCTCCGCGTCGAAAATGATAGGAGATCGTGTTCTTGGCAGAAGCCCTCTTGGGCGCCTTGAACTCCCAGACCTCGCCATTCACAAGCGCATCGGGATTCTTCACCCCCTTCGCTCGGCTCGGCAGCAACATCTCCACATCCGCCCCGTGAGACGCCACGCGGTGCGCTGTCAGCATTTCGTGGTCTCCGAGAACCAGGTCCTCGGGGATGATCACCACACCCGGATGCCGGACTGCCGTTGGCAATCCGCTGCCAGAAGTCATCACTCCCGTCCGATACCTCTGGTACCTGCATCTGCCCCCACTCCCGAACGCAGCCCAGCGCCTCGACGCACGCTCGGCGCTGCCTCTGACAATTCTTGGGCGCAGAACGCGCAGTAGGGTCTGCCCGTGCCCATCCTTCGTTGTGGCGACGCACTTCTCCGTCCGGCCACTGCAACCAACGACGAACTCCTGGTCAGCCTCATGCCCGACGACTTCGACCACGACCCCACCTTCGCCGTCGTGCCGGGACGAAGCCTGGCGGCTCATCGCGAGGCCTGGCTGCGCGCCTGGCTGGGCGGCTTTCGCCAGCCCGAACCAGGCCACTCCTACTGGCCCTTCGTCGTGGAGTGCGACGGTCGACCCGTCGGATTCCAGGTTCTGGAGGGGCGCGATCCCATCACCGACCAACCGGTGGACAGCTCGTCCTTCCTGGACCCCGCCGCTCGCGGGCGTCGGCTGGGCGTCGCCATGCGCACCGCCATTCTGCACTTCGCCTTCGTCGAGCTGGGCGCGCTGTCAGCCACCAGTTCCGCCCGGCCGGACAACGTCGCCTCCCAGAAGGTCACCGAGCGGGTCGGCTACCGCCACGTCGGGCGACGCGAACCGGTCGTCGCTGGCCAGCCGCGCCCGTTGGAGTGTTACGAGATCACCCGCGACGAGTGGCTCCGGATGGATCACCTTCCGGTGGCTTGTGAGCCGAGCCCTCTGAGGTGGAGCTGATCGGGCGCATCCGCCGGGCACGGCCGGATCTGACAGACCACCCACACGCCGGTGCCGGTCAGGTCAGGGGCGCAGCAGCACCTTGGTAGCTCGCCGTTCGTCCATCGCCTGGTAGCCCTCGGCCACCTCGGACAGCGGCAGCTCCAGGTCAAAGACCTTGCCGGGCTGGATCTTGCGCTCCCAGACCAGCTGCAGCAGCTCCTCCAGGTAGGCGCGGACCGGGGCGACGCCGCCGTGGATGCCCTTGTTCTTCCAGAACATCTGCTCCACATCCACCCCACCGTGGGGAACACCGACGACGCCGACCATGCCGCCGGGGCGGACGGCCTCCACGGCCTGGGTGCGGGCATCCTCGGTGCCGACGCACTCCAGCACCACGTCGGCGCCGATCCCGTCGGTCATCTCCTGGATCTTCTTGACCCCGTCCTCACCGCGCTCGGCCACGATGTCGGTGGCGCCGAACTCGCGGGCGATGGCCTGCCGGTCCGCGTGGCGGCTCATCGCAATCACCCGCTCGGCACCCAACTCCACCGAGGCCAGCACCGCGGACAGGCCCACCGCGCCGTCACCCACCACCGCGACGGTCTTGCCCGGGCCGACCCCGCCGCAGACGGCGGCATGCCAGCCGGTGCACATCACGTCGGAGAGCGCCAACAGGTGTGGGATGAGGTCCTCGTCGGGCATCCCGGGGGTGGCCAGCAGGGTTCCGTCGGCCTGCGGAATGCGGATCATCTCGGCCTGACAACCGTCGTAGCCGCCGCCGTTGAGACAGTTGGCGTGCGCACCCTTGCGGCAGCACGGGCAGGTGTTGTCCGAATAGGTGAAGCCACCAACGACGAAGTCGCCAACCTTCACGGTGGTGACCGCATCGCCCACGGCCTCGACGATGCCGACGTACTCGTGCCCGATCGGGGTGGGCTTCTTCACTTCCGCAATCCCGCGGTAGCGCCACAGGTCCGAGCCGCAGACGCAGGCGGCCACGGTGCGGATCACGGCGTCGGTGGGTTCGATGATGGTGGGATCGTCCCGCTGTTCGAAGCGGATGTCCCCTGCTGCATGAATCACGGCTCCTCGCATGAATCCATTGCAGCAGACACCTCCCGGCATCCGCAGCCACCCCGCCCGCACCGGGCAACTGCCCGGTCACTGGAACCGACTAGGGTTGCGGCATGGCTGACTCCCTGGCGAACCTGCGCAATCCCGTGGTGATCATGGCCTTCGAGGGCTGGAATGACGCCTCGGATGCCGCCACCAATGTAATCGACCACATTGGGATCAGCTACGACGCCGACGTCGTCTTCGAGATCGACGGCGAGGACTACTACGACTTCCAGATGAACCGCCCGCGGGTCAGCATCGCCGAATCCGTCGAGCGGGAGATCGAGTGGCCGTGCGTGCAGATCGCCGTCGCGGAGCTCCCGGAACGCGACGTGGTGCTGGTCAGTGGCCCGGAGCCGAACCTGCGCTGGCGCAGCTTCTCCGCGGCCGTCGTCTCCGCCCTGCGCACCGTCAACCCGACGATGGTGGTGATCCTGGGCGCCATGCTCACCGACTCCCCGCACTCCCGGCCGCTACCCGTCACCGGCACCGCCAATGACGCGCAGCTGGCCACCACGCTGGGGCTGGAACCCTCCAACTACGAGGGCCCCACCGGAATCGTTGGAATCGTCGCCGACGCCGTCCGCCGTGCCGGGATGCCCGTGGTCTCGCTGTGGGCCCAGGTGCCGCACTATGTCAGCGACCCGCCCAACCCCAAGGCCACACTGGCGCTGCTGGTGCGGATCGAGGACCTGCTGGACACCCCCCTGCTGCTGGGAGACCTGCCGGAAATGGCACAGGCCTGGGAGCGCGGCGTCGACGAGCTGGCCAGCGAGGATCCGGAGGTGGCGGCCTACATTTCCCGGTTGGAGGCCGCCCAGGACGAGGAAGACCTGCCCGCCGCAACCGGCGATTCGATCGCCGCCGAATTCCAGCGTTACCTGCGTCGCCGCAATGAGGGCCACTGACCTGCCAGTATTCGTCCATGGACAAGTTCTTTGTGATGGGCGGCCACAGCGTGGACCGCATGGGATTTGGCGCGATGCAGCTCTGTGGCCCCGGCGTGATGGGCGAGCCGGCCGACCGCGACGAGGCGCTCGCGGTGCTGCGCCGCGCCGTGGAGCTGGGCGTCAACCACATCGACACCTCTGAGTTCTACGGCCCGCAGGTCAGCAACCGGCTGATCCGCGAGGCCCTGCACCCCTATGCCGATGATCTGGTGCTGGTCAGCAAGGTGGGTTCCTACCGCGACGAGGCGGGCGCCTGGCTGCCGGCCCAGACCCCCGAGGAACTGATCCGCGACACCCACCAGAACCTGGAGACGCTGGGCATCGACCGGCTGCAGGTGATGAACCTGCGGGTGATCCCCGTCGACGACCACTCCCCCGCCGACTACGTGCCGGTGCCCTTCGACGAGCAGCTCGACGCGATGCGACGCCTCGTCGACGAGGGTGCGATCGAGAACTTCGGCGTCTCCACCGTCACGCTGGAGCAGGCCCGGCAGGGCATCGAGGCCGGTGCGGTGCAGGTGCAGAATGCCTACAACCTGCGGCTGCGCGACGACGAGCCGACGCTGGAGCTGTGCCGGGACCGGGGCGTGGCCTATGTGCCCTACTTCCCGCTGGGTTCGGCCTTCGGCTGGTTCACGCGCGTCGACGAGGACCCGGCGGTTCTGGCCGTCGCCGAGCGGCTGGGCCACACTCCCGCCCAGGTGGGTCTGGCCTGGCTGCTGCACCACGCGCCCAACATCCTGCTCATCCCGGGCACCAGCAAGGGGGCGCACCTGGAGGAGAATCTTGGAGCCCGCGACGTGGTGCTCAGTGACGAGGACCTGGCGGAGCTGGAAACAGTCTGACGCACCGACGTGCCTCGTCAGGCTCGGCCATCGTGGTTGCGTACGATCATCGAGCTTGTCGAGGTGCCTACCCAGCGCGCTGCGCGGCTCGATCCGCCGCGCGGATGGCGCGCAGCTGGCACCAGACCACCGCGGCGAACAGGGGCAGCGCCACCAGGTTGACGCCAATGATGGTGGCGCCGGCGCCGATCAGCGCAAGCAGCACCAGCCCGCCGACCAGCAGGATCGCGGCCTCCCAACCAAGCCAGCGGGTGGCGGCAGCCTGGCCGGCGAACCAGGCCTCGTCGCTGGTCCGGGTGGACGGGGTTCGGATGCCCAGCACCGAGCCCGGGCGAAGGCGTCGGCTGCCGGCGGCCCAGGACAGCACCCAGACCACCGACCCCAGCACGATCATCAAGCTGGCCAGCAGCACGGAAGTGCCCATCGCGGGCCTCAGTGCCGGCAGGCCGCGACGGCCCTGGTGCGTAAGTCGTTGACCATCTGGTCCGGATCGGCGGCGGAGTAGACGGCCGAACCGGCCACGAAGGTGTCGGCCCCGGCCGCGGCGCAGCGTTCGATGGTCTCCATCGAGACCCCGCCGTCCACCTGGATCCAGATCTCCTGCCCGGTCTTCTTGACCATTTCCCGGGTGCGCTCGATCTTGGGCAGCACCAGGTCGAGGAACTTCTGCCCACCGAAGCCGGGCTCGACGGTCATCAGCAGCACCATGTCCAGTTCGGTGAGCATGTCTGCGTAGGGCTCGATCGGGGTGGCGGGCTTCAGTGCCATCGACGCCCGGGCGCCCTGGGCGCGGATCTCCCGCGCCAGCCGGATCGGGGCGTCGGCGGCCTCGACGTGGAAGGTGACCGACTCGGCCCCGGCCTCGGCGAAGGCGGGCGCCCAGCGGTCGGCCTGCGCGATCATCAGGTGGATGTCCAGGAAGGCGTCGGTGTGCTTGCGGATGCACTCCACCACCGGCAGCCCGAAGGTCATGTTGGGCACGAAGTGGTTGTCCATCACGTCCAGGTGCACGCCGTCGGCGCTGGGAATCCGGGCGATCTCCCCGGTCAGGTTGGACAGGTCGGCATTCAGGACGGAGGGGGTGATTCGCATGTGTCTAGGCTATCGGCATGGATCGTGAATTCGACGTCATCGTCTTCGGCGCCACCGGCTTCGTCGGTAGGTTGATTGCCGACGAGCTGCTGCGCTCGGCACCCACCGGCACGCGGGTGGCCCTGGCCGGGCGCGACGAGGCCAAGCTGCGCGCGCTTGCCGCCCAGACCGGCCACCCCGAGCTGCCCCTGGTGATCGCCGATGCCTTCGACGCCGACTCGCTGGGCCGGATGGCGCAGCGCACCGCCGTCGTGATCTCGGTGGTCGGCCCCTACGTGAAGTACGGCATGGCCACCGCGGGGGCCTGCGCCGCCCACGGCACCCACTACGTCGACCTGAACGGCGAGGTGCTCTTTGCCCGGGACATGATCGACACCTTCGACGCCCCCGCCAAGGCCTCCGGCGCGACGCTGGTCAACGCCTGCGGCTTCGACTCGGTGCCCTCAGACCTGGGCGTGCTGGCCGCCGCCACCGCCGCCCGGGAGGCCGGCGCCGGGGAACTGCTGGCCACCACCATGCACGTGCGCAGCTTCTCCGGCGGCATGTCGGGCGGCACCATCGATGCCCTGCGCACCCAGATCGACTCCTCCCGTCACGGGGTTCGCACGCCGGGCCGGTCGTCGTCGGATCCGTATGCGCTGAGCCCGGATCGCGACGCCGAACCCGAGCCCCGCAACCGGCGCAATTCCTTTGTGTGGTTGGAGAGTTCGGCCGACACCCGGGAGTTCGCGGCGCCCTTCTTCATGGCCCGGTACAACGAGCAGATCGTGCGGCGCAGCAATGCGCTGCAGGCGTGGGCCTACGGCCGGTCCTTCCGCTACCGGGAACTGCACGACACCGGCAAGGGCCTCAAGGGCCTGGTCACGGGGCTGGGGATCGCCGCGGCGCTGCCGGCCTTCGTCGCCAGCCTCGCGACGCCCGGGCTGCGGCAGGTGGCCGACCGGGTGCTGCCCTCCCCCGGCGACGGCCCCAGCGAGCAGGCCCGGGCCAAGGGCCACTTCACCATCGAGGTGCACGCGGACACCACCTCCGGTCGACGGGTGGTGTCCACCGTCGCCGACCAGCGGGACCCGGGTTATGCCGGCACGGCCGTGATGATCAGCCAGGCCGCGCTGGCGCTGGCCGCCGGTGAGGGCTTGGCCACCGGGGTCACGACCCCCGCCGCGGGGCTGGGCGAGCCCTATGCGGCACGCCTGCGCGGGCAGGGTTTCACCATCACGGCTGAGGTTGCCTGATGCGCCTGGTCGACGGCGAACCCGACTTCACCCCCTGGGAGACGCTCCGTGTCCGTGAACTTGCCGACGCGTTGCTGGTGGCGGCCCGGAAGGATCGCCCTGGGCCAGTGCTGGTGGCCGTCGACGGTCGCGGCGCCTCCGGAAAGTCCACCCTGTCAGGCCAGCTGAGCGCCCAGGTACCCGGCGCGGTGGTGGTGCACACCGACGACATCGCCTGGCATGAGCCGCTCTTCGCATGGTTCGGTCTGTTGGGCGACGGCGTCCTCAGCCCGCTCCGGGCTGGACAGCCGGTGGACTTCCAGCCGCCGGCCTGGCCGGCGCACGGCAGGGAGGGGCGGATCACGGTGCCCGCCGACACCCCGCTGGTCCTGGTCGAGGGCACCGGCGCCGCGCAGGAACACCTGACCGGTCTCTACGATGCGATCATCTGGGTGCAGGCCGACTTCGACGAAGCCGAGCGACGCGGGATCGCCCGGGACACCGTGCAGGGCGTGAACGGCGATGCAGCCGAGACCGTCGAGTTCTGGCACCACTGGATGCGGGCCGAACTGGCGCACTTCGCAGCGGACCGGCCGTGGGAACGCGCGGACCTGGTGGTGTGCGGCACCCCGTCGGGGCCGCTGTCACCCGGGACGGTGGCCGTTCACCAACACAGGTAGTGCAGACCAGCGGCCGGTGAATCCACCACTGCCTGTGCGGTGTTGGCGCTGATCAGCACACTCGACTCGATCTCGATCGAGGCTGCCTCCCCCGGCGGGCGGAACATTCGTCGCACCCGGGCCGGCACCTGGCCCTCAAAGACCACCTCCAGAATCAGGTACTCGGCCGGTCGCCGCAGCCCATAGCCACTGGCATCGGTCATGACGTCGGTCGGCGCAAAGTCCACCTCGTGGCTGACCAGGATCGAGCGGCCACGCTCGATCGGCTCATCCAGGCCGAACTCGACGGCGGTCAGATCCGGCGCCAGCCGCACCTGACGTCGAGGCGGGGCCAGTGAGCAACCCCGCGCCAGCACCTCCGCGTCGTCCGCACTCTCCACCACCACGGCCCAACGCTGCGCCCTGGGCTGAGCCGCGGTCATCAACAGCCGGGTGCGCATACCCCGCTCGGCGCCCGACGGGCCGATCAGAATCGTGTGGCTGATCGCGTGATGGTTCCAGGCCTCGGAGGAGGGCAGGTCATACTTCTGGATCCACTCCTGCAGCAATTCCTCACGGCGCAGAATGCTGGCCAGGTCGGCCCGATCGGAACCGGACGGCATGACGCTCACCAACCAGCCGGGTTCCACCTGCAAGACCTGCTCCAGGCTCCGAACGACCTCCAGCGACCTGGATCGGGTGGGAAGGGAGCGACCGGTGGCCCAGTAGCTGAGGGCCGCCACCGAGACGGCCGGGCCCATCGTCTTGAGGTGTGCGTGGATCCGGGCCAGCGACAGTCCCCGTGCCGAGATCGCCTCGGAGAGCCGATCCGCGAAGGGATTGTGCAGACGCGACGGGTCAAGCTCTGACCGGCGCGCAATCACCTTGCCCACTGGAACCCCCGTCTTCTTTACCCAAAGACATTCTCGGTCGTGTTGCAATCAATATTACGGTATGTCGGATTGTCCAGTTCGTGAATCACCGATGCCGCAGGAGCGCCAGAAACATCGCGTCGGTGCCGTGCCGGTGCGGCCAGAGCTGGACGAAGCGTTCGTCGGTGGCGGCCCGGCAGCCGGCAACCTCCGGCAGGTAGCTCGCGGCATCCAGGATCTCGACCCGCTCATCGGCCACTTTGGCGACGACGGTGCTGGTCTCCGCCCGGTGCGGGGAACAGGTGACGTAGGCGATCACCCCGCCGGCTGCCGCGGAATCGATCGCCGAATCCAGCAGTCGGCACTGCAGGTCGAAGAGCTCGGCAACCTCGGCCTGGGTGCGACGCCAGCGTGATTCCGGCCGGCGACGCAGGGAGCCCAGACCGGAGCAGGGCACATCGGCCATCACCCGGGTGAAGCTGCCCCGCTCCCACTGAGGTTTGGTACCGTCGCCGGTCACCACCTGCCACAAGTTCTGCGGGTAGGCCATCAGCGCCTTGCGCACCAGCTCGGCGCGGTGCTCGTGCGCCTCATTGGCCAGCAACGTCGAACCGTCGCTCTGGGCCAGCCCGGCCAGCAACGCGGCCTTGCCGCCCGGCCCCGCGCACAGGTCCAGCCAGCGGCCCGGCTCGGCCTCCACCCGGCTGAGCGCCAGGGCCACCAACTGCGAGCCCTCGTCCTGCACCGCGGCGCGACGCTGCCGCACGGCGGCCAGATCCGACGGATTGCCCTCCCGCACCACACCGAAGGGCGAAAAGCGCGTCGGCTCGCCGCCGTCGGCCAACAGTTCGTCGCGTTCACACAGCCCCGGGCGCACCACCAGGGTGGGCACCGGCGGAACATTGTCGGCTACCAGGGCCCGCTCCAGTTCGTCGGCGGGCAGCACATTGGCCCAGGCGTCGACGATCCACCGCGGATGCCCGGTGCGCAGCACCAGCGCCCCATTGCTGCCCATCCCCGCGGTCAGCTCGTCAAGCCACTCGTCGAAAGTCCTGGCCGCCACCTTGCGGATGATCGCATTGACCACCCCGGTGGTGCGCTCGCCCAGCGCGATGCCGGCCAGGTCCACCGAGGTGGAGACGGCGGCGTGGGTCGGGGTGCGCATCCCGAGCAGCTGGTGGGTGCCGAGCCGCAGCACGTCGACGATGGCGGGCTGCAGCGTGTCCAGCTTGCGGTCACCGGCCGCCTCGATGATCCGGTCGTAGGTGCCCTCCCAGCGGCAGGTGCCGTTCACCAACTCAGTGCACAGCGCCGCCTCCTGGCTGGTCAGATCGTGCGCACGGGCCTGTTCGGCCAGCGCCAGGTTCGCGTAGGCGCCGGATGCGTGCACGTCGCGCAGCGTGTCGAAGGCCGCCATCCGGGCCAGGTCAATGAAGCGCTCCGGCGCCCGGTCGGGCAGGAAACCCTCCCGCTGGGCGCGGTCACGACGGTCGCGCTGGTTCATCACTGTTCCCCTTCCTGGGCCAGGTCGAAGCCGACCGGAGGCTGGTGCAGACCACGCGCCCAGTCGGCGGCGGCCATCTCCTTCTTGCCGAAGGCCTGTACCCGCAGCAGCTCCACCGCACCGTCGCCGGCGCCGACGAAGACTTGCTTGCGGGTGGTGTGCAGCCTGCCCGGCGCGAGCGGCTCGACGCCGTCGGGCAGGGCGGAGGGACGGGCCAGCCAGATCTTGAACCGCTGGCCGTCGAGTTCGGTCCAGGCGCCAGGGTTGGGATTGGCGCCCCGGATCAGCGCCGCAATCCGGCGGGCGGGCTGGGCCCAGTCCACCCGGGTCTCGTCAACGGTCAGCTTGGGCGCCAGGCTGATCCCGTCGACGGGCTGCGCGCTGGGCTGCTTGCCCTCCGCGACGTCTGCCAGCGTGTCCACCAGCAGCTGTGCACCCGAGACGGCAAGGCGGTCGAGCAGGTCGGCGGAGGTGTCCAGTTCGGCGACCGGTTCCGTCCGGGTGCGGTAGACCGGCCCGGCGTCCAGCTCGGCCACCAGCTCGAAGGTGCTGGCACCGGTGGAACTCTCACCGGCCATGATGCTGCGCTGCACCGGGGCGGCGCCGCGCCAGGCGGGCAACAGCGAGAAGTGCAGGTTGATCCAGCCGTGGGTGGGAATGTCCAGCACGTGCTGCGGCACCAGCGCGCCGTAGGCGACCACCGGGCAGGCATCGGGGGCCTTGGCGCTGAGCCACTCGACGAAGTTGGCGTCGCGCGGGTGGGCGGGCTTGACCACCTCCAGACCGAGCTCGGCGGCCTTGAGCGCGACCGGCGAGGGACGCAGCTTCTTGCCGCGTCCGGCCGGGGCATCGGGCCGGGTGACCACGCCGACCACCTCGTGTCCGGCGGCCAACAGGGCTTCCAGACTGGGCACGGCAGGCTCGGGGGTTCCGGCAAAGACGATTCTCACCCGGCCAATCTACCGGTCGTCGCCGGGCTACTGCAGCGCCGCCGGATCCACCCGGACCCGCACCGAGCCGTCCATCTTCTTGGCCGAGCGCACCCCACTGGCCGCCTTCACCGCCGCGGTGAGCGCCTTGCCGTTGGCCAATGGCGTACGCAGTGTCAACCGGCTGATCTCCTGCTCCCCCACCATCCCGGCTGGCACCGGCCCGAGCACGTCCACCACCTCGGGCAGTTCGGCCACTGCCAGCATCTCGTCCAGCGCCGACGGCGGCCCCTCCAGGGTGATGAACTTCACCGCCGGCGGGAAGCGGGCCTCGAAGCGCTCCGCCAGCTCCCGCGCCGCGAAGCCGCCCGGATCCACCCGCACCAGCGCCTGGATGGTGCGGTCCTCGCTGGGGCCCACCACCGCCACCGTGCCACCGTCGGCGCCACTGCGGACCAGGCCCAGCACATTGACCCAACGACGCAGGGCCTCCTCCGCCACCCGCAGGTCCGGTCGGGAAAGCTGCATCATGGCATCCAGCAGCACCGCCGCCGCATAGCCGCCGGGAGCGACCGGTTCGGCCCCCGGCGTGGCGATCACCAGCGCGGGGCCGTCGGGGGCCTCGTCACGCACGTGGTCACCCGACGAATCCACCACCGTGGTACCGGGGAAGGCCCGCCCCAGCTCCTCGCTGGTGCGCACCGAGCCGACCACCGGGGCGCGCAGTCGATGGTCACCGCAGGTGGGGCAGCGCCAGCCGGTCACCAGCCGGCCGCACCAGCCGCAGGAGAGCTGCTGTTCCCCATCGCGACGCCGGCCCTGCACCGGTCCCTGACAGTGCGGGCAGCGCACCGCGGCGCGGCAGGTCTGGCAGGCCAGCGCCACCAGGTAGCCGCTGCGCGGCACCTGCACCAACACCGGCCCCTGCGCCAGACCCTTGCGAATGGTCTCGAAGACCAGGTTGGGGAGCCGGATGCTGGTGGCCATCGGGTCTCGCTCCAGCGCCTTGTCGGAGTCGCCGGCCACCCGCACCGCGGGTGCCGTCCGACGGGAGTCTCCCCCGGCAAGTTCGATCGGGGCCAGCCAGGCGCGCTCCACCCATTGCTGCAGTTCGCAGCTTCGGCCGCGCCCGGCAAAGAGCAGCGAGCACTGTGCCTGGGTGGCGCGAATCGCGGCCACGTCCCGGGTGTGGAAGTAGGGTGCGCGGGGCTCGGCGTAGAGATCGTCACCGTCGTCCCACAGCGCCACCAGCCCTAGCTGCGGCACGGGAGCGAAGGCGGCGGCCCGGGTGCCGACCACCACCCGCGCCTGCCCGCGACTGAGCGCCAGATAGTTGCGGTAGCGGGCGGCCGGGCCGAGGTCGGCGTGCAGCACCGCCACCACCCCGGCGCCCAGGACCGCCGTCAGCCGCTGGTTGAGGGCCTCCAGATCCTTCACGTCGGGCACCAGCAGCAGCACCCCTCGGCCACCGGCGAGCGTGGCGACGCAGGCCTGCACCAGCCCCTGCCACGGGTCATGGGCCGCGCTGGGCGCCACCTGCCACAGGGCACGCAGCGCTCCCCCGTCCCGCAACTGGTCCAGGTAGTCCTGGCCGTGGGGGTAGAGCGGCAACGGCCCGTCGACGCGGGCCGGCAGCACCGGCTCCGGCCACGGCTTGGGCTCGGCCTTCTCCGTCGCCGCGTGGCGGGGTGGGACGGCCAGCCGCATCACGTCGCTGAAGCTGCCCGCGCAGTGATCGGCCACCGCGCGGATCAGGCTCACCTGCTCCGACGACAGGACCCGTTCGGGGCTGATCACCTTCTCCAGCCGGGCCAGCTGCACCCCGGAATCACTGCTGGCCAGCCGCTCGATGATGAAGCCGTCGCGCAGCTTGCCGGCAAAGCGCACCCGCACCCGGGCACCGGGAACCGCCGCCTCGTCCTCCGCCTCGGGCACCTCGTAGTCGAAGAAGCGGTCAAGGTGCGGCAGCGGAACGTCGAGCGCGCAGCGGGCCACGGGAAGTTCCATCACGAACCCGATGCTAGGGGGTGGCTCCGACATTTCCCGATCCCACCCGAAGGGTTGCCGACCCGCGACGTGGGTCAGCGGCGCAGCATGGCCAGGTGACGCATGCGACGGGCCACCCGCTTGAGTGGCAGCGCCAGGGCCGAACCGACCAAGAGGCCCAGTGCGATCGACGTGACCAGGGTGATCACAGCGATCACCGCGTCGGCGTGACCGGTGCCCAACCCAATGGTGGTGATGCCCATCAGCCCCAGCGTGCCGGGGACCAGCAGCCAGAAGCTGGGCAGGAAAGTGATCAGTCGGGGCACGTCGCGCCGCGTCGCCTCGATCGCGGTCGACAGGAAGCTGGCCACCACCGCGCCGCAGAAGGCGCCCACCGGTAGCGAGCCACCGTAGGTCTGGCCGACCAGTTGGGTGGCGAAGGTGCAGCTCAGCACCAGCGTGGTCCACAGCGACATCTGCCACGGCACCGACTCCGACAGGGTGATCCCCAGCGAGATCAGCAGTAGCCCCAGCGGCAGGCTCCACAGCCCGATCTCCTGCAATCGCGTGTTGACCAGGGCCGACGGCGGTACCCCGAGCAGCAGGCCGGCGGCCACCACACCGAGAGCGAAGAGCAACAACTGCACCATGCCGTGGAAGAACCGGGCGGTGCCGGAGACCACGGCGCCGGTGGCCAGCTCGGCGATGCCGGTGGACAGCAGGGCGCCGGGCAGCAGGACGGCGATCGGGCAGATCAGGGTGCGCAGTGGGCCGTCGACCAGCCCCATGCGCCAGGCGCCGAGCACCAGCAGCGAGACGACGAAGGCGGCCAGCGTGGGCAGCAGGGCAGCGAGCAACGCGTGTCGGCCGGAGGCACGCATCAGCATGCTCACCAGCAGTGAACACAAGCCGGCCAGCAGCACATTGGGCCAGGCGGGCTGCATGATCAGGCAGATTCCCATCGACACCAGGAAGAGCCCGCCGAAGAAGCCGGACGGGCCATAGAGGTGCGGCTTGTTGCGCGCATTCGCGAGCGCAAGCACGCCCTCCTGGATTCCCAGCCGGCCCTCCAACAGGTCCTGCCGGATCCGCCCCACCTCCAGGGACTGGTCCAGCCGGATACCACCGTCGATCCGTTCCACCGTCGCCGGCTCACCCGAATCCAGCGCGAGGGTGAGCGTGGTCGGGTAGGCGGAGACCTGCACGTTGGGATGCCCGAGGCGACGCCCCAGCCGTCGGACCTCGTTCTCCGCGTCGGTCACGGTGGCGCCGCCCGCGATCAGCGATGCCCCCGCATAGGCCAACAGGCGACGGGTGGAGCTGGCCTGCGCAGACGATGAGGCCGGTGGATCGGGGTTCACAGCGCACACAGTAGCCACCCCCGCCGCCGCCCTACGGTCTGACCACCATTGAGAGGCTTGGGTGCACATTGAGGTGGTTCTACCCACCTCAATGCGTCAGCAAGCCCCTCAATGCGACGTCGGACGACGCCACAGGCGTCAGTCGATCAGCGGATCGCGGCCTTCAGGGCATCGACGCGGTCCAGCCGTTCCCAGTTCATCCCGGGCAGCTGGCGGCCGAAGTGGCCGTAGGCGGTGAACGTCGAGTACTTCACGTTCAGCAGGTCCAGGTCGCGCACGATGGCGGCGGGGCGCAGATCGAAGACCTCCAGCACGGCGTCGCGGATCTGCGCCTCGGAGACGGTGCCGGTGCCGAAGGTGTCGACGTAGAAACCCACCGGGTGGGCCTTGCCGATGGCATAGGCCACCTGCACCTCGCAGCGCTCGGCCAGGCCGGCGGCCACCACATTCTTCGCCACCCAACGCATCGCATAGGCCGCGGAGCGGTCCACCTTCGACGGATCCTTGCCGCTGAAGGCGCCGCCACCGTGGCGGGCCATGCCGCCATAGGTGTCGACGATGATCTTGCGGCCGGTGACACCGGCGTCGCCCATCGGGCCGCCGATCACGAACTTGCCGGTCGGGTTGACGTAGGTCTTCAGCCCGCGGCTACGCAGCTCGTAGTTGCCCAGCACGGGCTCGATCACGTGCTTGACCAGATCCGGGGTGATGGTCTTCTCGATCGAGATGCCCTCGGCGTGCTGGGTGGAGACGACGATGGTGTCGATGCCCACCGGGTGACCGGTCTCGTCGTAGTCGATGGTGACCTGGGTCTTGCCGTCGGGGCGCAGGTAGTCCAGCACACCGTCCTTGCGCACGGCGGTCAGCCGCTCGGAGAGCCGGTGCGCCAGGTCGATCGGCAGCGGCATCAGGCTGGCGGTCTCATTGCAGGCGTAGCCGAACATCAGGCCCTGGTCGCCGGCACCCTGCATGTCCAGCGCGTCGCCGGAGCCGGTGCGGTTCTCGAAGGCCTTGTCGACGCCCTGCGCGATGTCGGGCGACTGGGAACCGATCGCGACACTCACGCCGCAGGAACGGCCGTCGAAGCCCTTGTCGGACGAGTCGTAGCCGATGTCCAGCACAGTCTGGCGGGCCAGGCCGGAGATGTCGGCATAGGCCTCGGTGGTCACCTCACCGGCAACCACCACCAGACCGGTGGTGACCAGAGTCTCGACCGCAACGCGGGAGCCCTTGTCAGCCTCCAGCATGGCGTCCAGCACGGCGTCGCTGATCGCGTCAGCCACCTTGTCCGGATGGCCCTCGGTCACGGATTCGGATGTGAACAGTCTGCTCACGGGTTGCTCCATTCTGCCGGGCAACAAGCCCAGCCCTCTACGTGTATCTGCTGGGCCACATGCCCAACCACGGCCCCCGCGCGGCAGGGGCAAGTTCTACTGTAATAACCCCGCGACGGCGTCCATAATGGCGGCGGCCGCGGCAGCCTTGCTGCCGGTCCTCTCGGCCAGGATCCGGTCGTTGTCGATCACCGTCACCTGGGTGGTGGGCTGGCCGAAGACCTTGCCGGACGAGACGTCATTGAGCACCAGCAGGTCACAGCCCTTGCGAGCCAGCTTGGAGCGGCCCAGCTCCAGCAGGTTCTCCCGGCTGGTGGCGGTCTCCGCGGCAAAGCCAACGATCACCTGGCCATCGCGTTTCGCGTGACCCTGTTTGGCATGACTCAGGGTGGCCAGCACGTCGGTGGTCTGCACCAGGTGCAGGGTGAGTCCACCGTCGCCGTCCTTCTTGATCTTGCTGTCGGCCGCCTGTTGCGGGGTGAAGTCGGCGGGGGCGGCGGCCATCACCAGCACATCGGCCTCGCCGGCCAGCCGTTGCATCACCGTCGCCAGGTCACCGGTGGAGACGACGCGCTCCACGGCCACGCCCGACGGCGGCTCCGCGGTCATGGCGGCTGCCACCAGGGTCACTCGGGCACCGCGCAGTGCGGCCTGCCGGGCAATCGCGACGCCCATCAGCCCCGACGACGAGTTGCCCAGGTAGCGCACCGGGTCGAGCGCCTCGTGGGTGCCACCGGCGGAGACCACCACATGCCGGCCGGCCAGGTCCTGCGCCGCGGCCTGGGCAGCGGCAGGTGCGCCACCGGCCAGCAACTGCAACGCGATCTCGGCGATCTCGGCCGGCTCGGGCAGCCGCCCCGGGCCGGAATCGGCGCCGGTCAGGCGGCCAGAATCGGGATCCTTGACCACGACGCCGCGGCTGCGCAGCGTCGCGACGTTGGCGACGGTGGCGGCGTGCTCCCACATCTCGGTGTGCATCGCGGGGAACATCGCCACCGGGCAGTGCGCGGTGAGCAGCACATTGGTCAACAGGTCGTCGGCGCGGCCGGTGGCGGCGCGGGCCAGCAGGTCGGCGGTGGCGGGTACCACCAGCACCAGATCGGCGGTCTGCCCCAGCCGGACGTGCGGCACCTCGGTGACGTCGCTCCACACGTCGGTGTTGATCTTCTTGCCGCTCAGCGCGGCCCACGTCGTCTCCCCGACGAAGTTCAACGCATGGGCGGTGGGCACGACGGTGACATCGCAGCCGGCGTCGCGCAGCCGGCGCACCACCTCACAGGCCTTGTATGCGGCGATGCCACCGGCGACGCCGAGGACTACTCGACGACCGGTGGCATCGGGGGTGACCATGCCCGATTCCCTGGGGATCAGGCGGGGTCGATGTCGCCGAAGGGATCGGCGATCATGCTGAATTCGGGATCCTGCGCGGCCTCGGCGCGGGCGGCTGCCTCGGCCTCGGGATCGATCTCGGTGCACTCCAGCACGTCGGCCTGGATCTCACGCATGGCGATGCTCAGCGGCTTCTCCTGCACACCGGTTTCCACCAGCGGGCCGACATTCTCCAGCAGGCCCTCGCCCAGCTGCGAGTAGTACGCGTTGATCTGACGCGCGCGCTTGGCCGCAAACAGCACCAGGCGGTACTTGGAATCGACCTTGTCGAGCAGCTCGTCGATCGGGGGGTTGGTGACGCCCTCGGGAATGTGTGTGGTCAAGGTGAACCTTCGTTCGATGGTGCGGGTTGCCCGGGATCCTGCAGGAGCCGGGAGGTGGTGGTCTGGTGACGATTTCTCGTCCCAGAGGTCACAAGCCCAGCAAGCCTACCAAATCCTGCACGGTTTGATCGATTTCATGGTTGACGACGACGTGGTCGAACTCCCCCTTGCGAGCCAGTTCCTCCCGGGCGGTCTCCAGCCGGCGCTCCCGTTGGGCCTCGGTCTCGGTGCCGCGACCCACCAGACGTCGCACCAATTCCTCCCAGGACGGTGGATCCAGGAAGATCTGCTGCGCCTGCGGATAACTCTGCCGAACCTGCCTCGCGCCCTGCAGGTCAATCTCCAGCACGACGGGACGCCCCGCGGCGACCGCGGCCTCCACCGGGCCGCGTGGGGTTCCGTAGCGGTGCTTGCCGTGCACCACGGCCCACTCCAACAACCCGTCGGTGGCGGCCAGCTCGTCGAAGCGCTCGTCGGTGACGAAGTGATAGTGCACGCCGTCCACCTCGCCGACGCGCGGCGCCCTGGTGGTGGCGGACACGGAGACGTAGACCTCCGGGTGCAATTGCTTCAGCCGGGTCACGACCGTGCCCTTGCCGACGGCGGTGGGGCCGCTGATGACGCTGACCCGCGGCGCGGCCGGCGATTGCTGCTGCTCGGTCACGCTACGAGCACTCCTTCGTCGATGCTGGATCTTCCTGCTGGGCCGAGGTTACTCGAATTCGGCCTTGAGGCCAGCCACCTGGTGACGTCCCAGCCCCCGCACTCGGCGATTCGCCGCAATTTCCAGGCGCTCCATGATCTCGGTCGCGCGCTTGTCACCCACTCTCGGCATGGCCTTGAGCAGGTCCACCACCTTCACGTGCGCCAGCACATCGTCCTTCGCGGCGATGTCCAGCGCCTGCCCCAGGCTGAGCGTCCCGGAGCGCACCTTCTCCTTCAGGTCAGCCCGCGCGCGACGGGCCTGGGTGGCCGCCTCACGTGCGGCCTGCAACTGCTCGGGTGACAGGGTGGGAATCGCCACGACAGGTCTCCAATCCGTGTTGCCGGGCAGTCCCCGCAGCCCGGTCCGATCCCAAAGCTACAGTCGAAAACCGCTTGCCGCAGCCGTTTTGGGGGCACATGTGAGCAATGTCGCCCCCGGTGGGGTGAACGCTTGGTGAACCCGCGGCCTCAGCCCTGGCCCAGCAGCCCGGCCAGCGCCGCGCGCAGCCCCTCCTGGTCAGGCCCGCCGCACATCACCTGGCGGCTGGCCGACGGCAGCAGCTTGCCGACGGCATCGCCGAATATCTCCCGCAGGCCGTCGATCGTGCCACCCTGGGCACCGATCCCCGGCACCAGGATCGAGCCGTTGAAGGCGCTCACGTCGCAGCCCGGATCGGCATGCGTCCCGCCCACCACCAGGCCGATGGCGTACTGCCCGGAACGCTCGTTCTCCGCCGCTGCGGCGTCCACCATGAACTGGGAGACGCTGGCACCCGACGCCGTGGTGGACAACTGCACGTCCCCGCCCTCGGGATTGCTGGTGCGGGCCAGCAGGTAGAGGCCACGGCCGTTCTGGTGCGCCAGGTCGATGGCCGGGCGCAGTGACTCGAAACCCAGGTAGGGGCTCAGGGTGATCGCGTCGGCCCGCAACGGGGCCTCGTCGGTGAGATAGGCCCGGGCGTAGCCGGCCATGGTGGAGCCGATGTCGCCCCGCTTGATGTCCAGGATGCTCAGCGCCCCGGCCTGCCGGACGTCAGCCAGCACCCGTTCCAGCACGGCGATCCCGGCCGAGCCGTGCACCTCGTAGAAGGCGCTCTGTGGCTTGAAGACCGCCGCGTGCTCCCCCAGCGCCTCGACCATCCGACGGGCACAGACCTCCAGGCCCTTGACGTCGTCGTCCAGCCCCCAGGCCGCCAGGATCTGCGGGTGCGGGTCGATCCCGACGCACAGCGCGCCCCGCTCTGCGGTGACTGCCTTGAGCCGTTCTGAGTAGTTCACGATCTCTCCTGTTCGATAGTCCTGCGTATGGAGCGATGCTCGACGGTGAGGAACGAACCGAGAGCATCCCGGGCAAGCAGGCGACGAAGGAGCCGGTGCGCTTGCCCGGAACCGGCAAAGCGGAGCGAAGCGACTTCCTCGCTCTTGCGCTCTGACGAGGGTGCCTCGTCAGAGCTGATTGATGCCCTTGACCAGGGCGGGGCCGTTGTAGATGAAGCCGGTGTAGACCTGCACCAGCTGGGCACCGGCGTCGAACATCGCCCGGGCGTCGGCGGGGGTCATGATCCCGCCCACCCCGATCACCGGCAGCGACGAGTGCTGCACGATCTTGGCCACCATCTGCCGCGAGCGCACCGTCAGCGGGGCGCCGGACAGGCCACCGGCCTCGTCGGCCAGTTTCACGTCGGCGCCCACCAAGCCGTGCCGTTCCAGGGTGGTGTTGGTGGCGATGAGTCCGCTGACCCCGGCCAACTCGCAGGTGCCGATCACCTCGTAGAGCGCATCCCAGGACAGATCCGGCGCCACCTTGACGAAGATCGGCACCGGATTGCTCGGGTCGAGCGTCTTGGTCTCGGTCACCAGCGCCCGGGTCAGTTCGCGCAGGGCGTCGCCGTCCTGCAGTTTGCGCAGCCCCGGGGTGTTGGGGCTGGAGATGTTGATCGCGATGTAGTCGGCCTTGTCGGCGAGCAGTCTCAGGCTGGTCAGGTAGTCCTCGACGGCCCCCTCCAGCGGGGTGATCTTGGTCTTGCCCAGGCTGATCCCCAGCGGGATGCCGACGGCGCGATTGCCGCGGCGCACGCCCCAGCCGTCCAGCCGTCGGGCCAGATCCGCCGCTCCCCCGTTGTTGAAGCCCATTCGGTTGATGATCGCCTGGGACTGCTTGGCCCGGAAGATCCGGGGCTTGGGGTTGCCGGGTTGGGCCTGCGCGGTGACGGTGCCGAGCTCGGCGAAGCCGAAGCCCAGGCCGGCCCAGGCGCGCGCCGCGACGCCCTGCTTGTCCAGTCCGGCGGCGACGCCGACCCGGCCGGGGAAGCTGACGCCGGCCACCACGGTCTGTTGCCCGGCCGCGCCCAGCGCCCGGCCCCCCAGCCGTCGGATCGGCACGGGCACGGCACCAGCGGCACCGAGCACTCGGATCATGTCCTCGTGGATCTTCTCCGGGTCGCCGTCGCGCAGCCGGAAGAGCCCGGGCCGCACCGCATTGCGGTAGCCCAGCAGCAGCGCCCGGGTGGCGAGCTCGTTCACTGCTCGGCCTTCGCGATCGCCGCCTCGACGTCGTCCGCCCATTCCTGCAACGACTTCACGCCGATCGGGTGCGCCTCGGGATCGGCCGCCTCGGCACACAGCGCCTCGACCGCCTGGACGGTGGCCGCGAGCCCCTGAGCCGTGGTGATGCACGGGGCGTTGTGCACCACAGAGGAGGCGCGGATCTCGTAGCCGTCGGCCCGCTCGGATCCGGTGGGCTTGCCGGGGGTGTTGAAGACCGCATCCACCTTGCCGTCGCGGATCAGGTCGACGATGGTCGGCTCGCCGTTGGGGCCACGCCCGTCGGAGAGCTTGCGGACGACCGTGGTGCTGACGCCCTGGCGGCTGAGCACGGCCGCGGTGCCCTCGGTGGCCAGGATGGTGAAGCCCAGATCGTGCAGCCGCTTGACCGGGAAGATCGAGTGCCGCTTGTCCTTGTTGGCCATGGCGACGAAGAAGGTGCCGGAGGTGGGCAGGAACTGCGCGGCCGCGATCTGGCCCTTGGCGAAGGCCTCGCCGAAGGTCTGGGAGAGCCCCATCACCTCGCCGGTGGAGCGCATCTCCGGGCCCAGGATGGTGTCGACGTTGTGCCCGTCGGCGGTACGGAAGCGGTTGAAGGGCAGCACGGCCTCCTTCACGGCCATCGGTGCGCCGGGCCAGGTGTGCGCCCCGTCGACGCCGCTGCGCAGCACGCCCTGTTCCCGCAGCCCGGCGATGCTGGCGCCCATCATGATCAGGGTCGCCGCCTTGGCCAGCCCGGTGGCGGTGGCCTTGGAGACGAAGGGCACAGTGCGGCTGGCGCGCGGATTGGCCTCGAGCACGTAGAGCACGTCGCCGGCCAGGGCGAACTGGATGTTGATCAGGCCCTGCACCCCGACGCCCTTGGCGATCGCCTCGGTGGAGGTGCGGATCTGGTCGATCACCTCGCTGCCCAGCGTGATCGGCGGCAGCGCGCAGGCCGAGTCACCGGAGTGCACCCCCGCCTCCTCGATGTGCTCCATCACCCCGCCCAGGTAGAGCTCGGTCCCGTCGTAGAGGGCGTCGACGTCGATCTCCACCGCATCCAGCAGGAAGCGGTCCACCAGCACGGGGCTGGTGGCGCTGATCAGGGTGGAACTGGAGATGTAGCGCTGCAGGCTGGCCTCGTCGTAGACGATCTCCATCCCGCGGCCGCCCAGCACATAGCTGGGGCGCACCAGCACCGGGTAGCCGATCTGCTCGGCGACGCTGCGCGCCTGGTCGAAGCTGACGGCCATGCCGTGCGCCGGGGCGCGCAGGCCGGCGTCGGCCAGCACCGCCTCGAAGGCGCCGCGCTCCTCGGCCAGGTGGATCGCCTCGGGGCTGGTACCGACGATCGGCACCCCGGCGTCCTTCAACTGCTGGGCGAGCTTCAGCGGGGTCTGGCCACCGAGCTGGACGATCACGCCAGCCACCGGGCCGGCCTGGCATTCGGCGTGGTAGACCTCCAGCACGTCCTCCAGGGTGAGCGGCTCGAAGTACAGCCGGTCGGAGGTGTCGTAATCGGTGGAGACGGTCTCCGGGTTGCAGTTGACCATGATCGACTCGTAGCCGGCCTCCGACAGCGCCATCGCCGCGTGCACGCAGGAGTAGTCGAACTCGATGCCCTGACCGATCCGGTTGGGGCCGGAGCCCAGGATCAGCACCGCGGTCTTGGTGCGCGGCGCCACCTCGCTCTCCTCGTCGTAGGAGGAGTAGAGGTAGGGGGTCTGGGCGGCGAATTCGGCGGCACACGTGTCCACCGTCTTGTAGACCGGGCGGATGCCCAGCGCCCAGCGCACGCCGCGGACCACGTCCGTGGACAGCTTACGGGCGGCGGCGATCTGCGCGTCGGAGAAGCCGTGCCGCTTGGCCCGACGCAGCAACTCGGGGGTGAGCTCGGGGGCATCGGCCACCTCGCGGGCAATCTCGCTCAACGCGACCAGCTGGTCGATGAACCACGGGTCGATCTTGGTGGCCTCGAAGACCTCCTCGACGCTGGCACCGGCCATCAACGCCTGGAAGACCTCGCCCAGGCGGCCGTCGTGGGAACGCGAGGCGCTGGCCAGCAGCTCATCCTTGCTGCGGGTGGGCATGGTCAGCAGGAAGGGGGCCTTGGGATCCTCCAGCGAACGCAGGGCCTTGCCCAGCGCCTCGGTGAAGTTGCGGCCGATGGCCATCGCCTCACCGACGCTCTTCATGTGCGTCGTGAGGGTGTCGTCGGCGGTGGGGAACTTCTCGAAGGCAAAGCGCGGCACCTTCACCACGACGTAGTCCAAGGTGGGCTCGAAGCTGGCCGGGGTGCTGCCGGTGATGTCGTTGTCGATCTCGTCCAGCGTGTAGCCGACGGCCACCTTGGCGGCAATCTTGGCGATCGGGAAGCCGGTGGCCTTCGAGGCCAGAGCCGAGGAGCGGGAGACGCGCGGGTTCATCTCGATGACGACCATCCGGCCGTCAACCGGGTTGATGGCGAACTGGATGTTGCAGCCGCCGGTGTCGACGCCCACCTCGCGGATGATCGCGATGCCGACGTCGCGCATGAACTGGTATTCGCGGTCGGTCAGGGTCATCGACGGCGCGACGGTGATCGAGTCGCCGGTGTGGGTGCCCATCGGGTCCAGGTTCTCGATGGAGCAGACGATGACCACATTGTCCTTGCGGTCACGCATCACCTCCAGCTCGTACTCCTTCCAACCCAGGATCGATTCCTCGATCAGCACCTCCGTGGTGGGGCTGGCATCCAGGCCGGCGCCGGCAATGCGGCGCAGCTCGGCCTCGTCGTGGGCGAAGCCGGACCCCAGGCCGCCCATGGTGAACGACGGCCGCACCACCACGGGGTAGCCGAGTTCCTCGGCGGCGGCCAGCACCTCGTCCATGCTGTGACAGATCGCGGAACGGGCCACGCCGGCCTCGCCACCGGGAACGTCGAGGGACTCGACGATCTCCTTGAACATCTCACGGTTCTCACCGCGCTGGATGGCGTCGAAGTTGGCGCCGATCATCTCCACGCCGTACTTCTCGAGGATGCCGTTCTCGTGCAGGGCGATCGCGGCATTGAGCGCCGTCTGGCCACCCAGGGTGGGCAGGATCGCGTCGGGACGCTCCTTGGCGATAACCTTCTCCACGAAGGCCGGGGTGATCGGCTCGACGTAGGTGGCGTCGGCAAATTCCGGGTCGGTCATGATGGTGGCCGGGTTGGAGTTGACCAGGATCACCCGGTAGCCCTCCGCGCGCAGCACCCGGCAGGCCTGCGTGCCGGAGTAGTCGAACTCGGCGGCCTGGCCGATCACGATCGGGCCGGAGCCGATCACCAGGATCGAGTTGATGTCGGTGCGCTTTGGCATCAGTTCTTGCCTTCCTGGTTCTTGCTGGCGACCATCACGTCGGTGAAACGGTCAAACAGATAATCGGCGTCGTGCGGGCCGGCCGCGGCCTCGGGGTGGTACTGGACGCTGAAGCCGACCAGCTCGCCGTCGCGACGCAGTTCCAGGCCCTCCACCACGTCGTCGTTCAGGCACAGGTGGCTGACGGTGACGCTGCCGAAGTCGGTCTCGGTGGCCTGGTCGGTGGGTGCATCGACGGCGAAGCCGTGGTTGTGGGCGGTGATCTCCACCTTGCCGGTGGTGCGGTCCATCACCGGCTGGTTGATGCCGCGGTGGCCGTACTTCAGCTTGTAGGTGCCAAAGCCCAGGGCGCGCCCGAAGATCTGGTTGCCGAAGCAGATGCCGAAGTAGGGGTACTTGGCGGCCAGCACCTCGCGCAGCAGGGCCGTGGCGTGCTCCGCGGTGGACGGGTCGCCGGGGCCATTGGAGAAGAAGACGCCGTCGGGCCGGAGCTGGTCGATCTGCTCCATGGTGGTGCCGGCGGGCAGCACGTGCACCTCGATCCCCCGCTCGGCCATCCGGCGCGGGGTGTTCGACTTGATGCCCAGGTCGATGGCGGCGACGGTGAACAACTTCTCGCCGTTGGCGGGAACCACCACAGCTTCGGGGGTGGTGACGTCGTCGACCAGGTTCATCCCGGCCATCTCGGGCTGGGCCAGCACCTGCTGCTTCAGGGCCTCCGGATCGAGCGTCTCGGTGCTGATCGCAACCCGCATCGCGCCCCGTTCGCGCAGGTGACGGGTCAGGGCGCGGGTGTCGATCTGGCTGATCCCGACGATCTGCTGCCGGATGAGTTCCTCGTCGAGGGTGCGGCGGCTGCGCCAGTTGGAGGCGACGCGGGCGGGGTCGCGCACCACATAGCCGGCCACCCAGATCTGCTGGGACTCGTCGTCCTCGTCGTTCCACCCCGTGTTGCCGATGTGCGGCGCGGTGGCGACGACCACCTGGCGGTGGTAGCTGGGATCGGTCAGCGTCTCCTGGTAACCACTCATGCCGGTGGAGAAGACTGCCTCCCCGAAAGTGGTACCCGTGGCTCCGAAGGATTCGCCGCGGAAAAAGCGGCCATCCTCCAGGACCAGAATCGCGGGAACCGACGATTGTGAGGCGAACTGGGACGAGGTCATGGCCATCCTCCCCTGCCCGAGCCGGGCAAGGCCTTGCGGGTGAGTTGATCGACGGGAACCCTATCAGCACCGGGATGCCGTCACGCCAGTTCGCCCGCGAATGGGATCGTCAGTCGCGCATGTCCAGGTAGCTCTCCAGCTTCTTGCCGTTGATGAAGACCTGCGCCTTGCTGGCTCCGGGCGCCGCGCTCATGGCGGTCATCTCCAGCTGGGCCTCCAGCCGCGGATCGTCGCAGGTGCCGGACTGGGAGAAGCGCCCCTCCAGCCAGACGGTGACCAGGCCGGTCGACCGGTCGTACTTGCCGTCCACATAGCTCAAGTGCGACCGGCCGATCGGATTGGCCAGACCGGACATGCCCAGTTCCTCCGAGTGGTTGGCCAGCAGCTTGGTCATCGCGTCGCGCACCGGGGTGTTGCTGGCCGGCAGGGCGATCGCCGCCACGGCCGTGTCGCCGCAACCCAGGGCGCCTCCGTCGTCCAGGGAGATGTAGTAGAGGTGGGCAGCGCCGGAGGTGCCGGTGACCCCGCCGTCGGCCTTGGTCTGGGCGACCGTGGTGGCGCTCGACTGGTTGCTGGCACTCCCCGTGGGCCCCGCCGTGGCGCTGACCTCGGGGTCCGCGCTGGCCCGAGCTGCACTGGCCGGAACCGTGCTGGCGGGGGCACTGGCCGCGGGGATGCTCGAGCCGGGATCCGACGACGTGCGGGTGCCGGCGGGCTCGGCCGGGGTTGTCGCGGAGCAACCTCCCAGCAGGGCGAGCAGCAGCGTGCCGGTGACCATCATCGGACGTCTCATGGCATCAGTGTGCCGCCCCGCGGGCTCAGTGCTTGGCTGGTGCCCGGGCGGCCGCCCGGGCACCAGCATCTCCTCAGCTCAGAAGCGCCCCGCCAACGCCTCCAGCACCATCACCAACGACGTCGCGCCAGGGTCGGGGGTGCCGAGCGAACGCTCTCCCAGCGGACGGGCGCGCCCCACCTTGGCCACCAGATCCTTGGTGCTCTCCGCGCCCCGGCGCGCGGCGTCAACGGCGGCTGCCCGGCCGGCAGCCGGATCCGTGGCGGCGTGGTACGCGTCGACGGCGGGGGCCAGGGCGTCCACCATCGTCTTGTCCCCCACCGTGGCGCCGCCCAGCCGGACCACGGCGTCCAGCGCGGCGGTCAGGGCCGTGCCCACTGCCTGCTCGTCGGCATCGTCCTGATCGCCCAGCACCGCACCGATCGCGGTCAACAGGGCACCCCACAGGGCGCCGGATGTGCCGCCCGCGGCATCCGACCAGGCCTGGCCGGCACCGGCCAGCAGGGTCTGGGCACCGGCCTGCTGCGCTGCCAGATCCTTGGCCGTGGCGGCCGCCGCAGCGGATCCCTTGTGCATGGCACTGCCGTGATCACCGTCCCCGGCCACCGCATCCAGGTCTCCCAGCTCCCGTTCCTTGTCTGCCAGCAGGACTGCCAGGGCGTCCAGGGCGTCGGTGACGGCCCACGCAACCTGCTGCGAGCCCTCGCTGCCGGGCGCCGCAACGGTGGCCTTGATCGCCTCCTGCTGCAACTCGGCGTCGTCCCGCTCGATCTCTCCCACCGAGCCGCGACGGTAGGCGGGGGTGTCGCAGGCCGCAAACCAGTACTGCTCCAGTTCGTCGTCCAGGAAGACCAGGGTGAGGCTGATCCCGGCCATGTCCAGGCTGGTGACGAACTCCCCCACCTCACCCTGGGCGATGTCCAGCCCGGCGTCGCGCAGATAACGCTGGACGCTGTGCCAGACCACGAACATCTCCTCATACTTGCTGGCGCCCAGACCGTTGAGGATGGCCACCACCCGGTCACCCTGGGTGACCGGGTGATCGGCCAGCAGCCCGTCGACCAGCAGTTTGGCCACCTCGTCCGCGCTGCCCAGGTCCGCCTCGTCGACGCCGGCCTCGCCATGGATGCCCAGGCCGATCCCCATCCGGCCGTCGGGGACGGTGAACAGCGGATGGTCGGCGCCGGGCAGGGTGCAGCCGGCGAAGGCCACGCCATAGGAGCGGGTGGCGTCGTTGGCCTTGGTGAAGACCCGCTCCACCTCGTCGATGTCCAAGCCGGCCTCGCATGCGGCGCCGGTGATCTTGAAGGTCGGCAGGTCGCCGGCAATGCCGCGGCGCTTGAGGTGCTCCTCGGGGCACGCGGAGGCGATGTCGTCGGTGACCAGCAGGGTTCGGGCCTCGATGCCATCGGTCTTCAGCCGCTCCACGGCCTGACCGAAGTGCAGCACGTCGCCGGCATAGTTGCCGAAGCCGATCAGCACACCGGCGCCCCGCTCGGCGGCCTTGCACACGCTGTAGGCCTGCGCACCCGACGGCGAGGAGAAGATGTTGCCGCAAACCGCACCGTCGGCGAAACCGGGGCCCACCCAACCGGCGAAGGCCGGGTAGTGGCCCGACCCGCCGCCGACCACCAGCGCCACCTTGCCCTGCGGGGTCCTGGTGGAGCGCACCACGCCACCGAAGACGGGCTTCACGTACTGACTGAAGGCATCGGCGAAGCCGGCAACCGCCTCGGCCGGGAAGTCGTCGGGATTGTTCACAAGACGCGTCATTGCGTTCTCCTGGGTTGGTCGTCCTGGCGCCCGTGAGCCCAAACTCACACAGGCCATGTGAAATTCACCCTAGTTCGTGAGGGTGCCACTGGCTAGAGTCGGGGCCATGGATATGCACGCAGCGGTGCTGAATGCCCCCAACGACTTCCAGCTCACCCGTCGACGCGTCCCGGAAGCTGGGCCCGGCGAAGTACTGCTGCGGATCGAGGCCACCACGCTGTGCGGCACGGATCTGCGGCTGATCAGCGGCGCCAAGACGGCGGGCATTCGGCCGGGCGTCGTGCTGGGCCATGAGATCGCCGGCCGGGTGGAAGCAGTCGGCGACGGCGTCGACGGCTACCCGATCGGCGCCCAGGCCACGGTCTCCATCGTGGTCAGCTGCAACCGCTGCCCCGCCTGTCTGGCTGGCCGGGAGCACTTCTGCGCCAACCTGGAACTGATCGGTTACGCCATCGATGGTGGCCTGGCCGAATACCTGGTGGTGCCGGCGCACGCCGTGGCTCACGGGAATGTGATCCTGACGCCCGAGATGCCCGCCCGGACCCTGTGCCTGGCCGAGCCGCTGAGCTGCGTGCTGAACGGCGCGAGCCAGTTCACCACCCGCCCCGGGGACACGGTGGTGGTGCTCGGCGCTGGCCCGATCGGCCTGCTGCACACCCAGCTGGCCAAGGCGCAGGGCGCCAGCCGGATCATCGTCACCAACCGCTCCGCGCCCCGCCGGGAACTCGCGCTGGAGCTGGGCGCCAGCCATGCCGTCGATCCCACCACCGAGGATCTCCAGGCCGTCGTCGACGAGGTCACCGACGGCCAGGGCGCCGACGTGGTGGTGGTGGCGATCGGGGCGCTGCCGCTGGCCAACCAGGCCCTGCACCTGGCGGGCGTCGGGGGCCGGGTGAACTACTTCGCCGGCTTCCCCAAGGGCAGCACGGTGGAGATGGATCCCAACCTGGTGCACTACAAGGAATTGCAGGTCACCGGCGGATCCAATGCCCGGCGCAGCGACGTCCACCGCGCGGTCCAGGTCCTGGCCTCCGGGGCGATCGACGCGGAGAAGATCGTCACCCACAGCTTCGCCCTGACCGAGGTGGATCGGGCGGTTCAGGCGGTGGCGGACCAACTGGGCGTGAAGGTGGCCGTCGAACCGCGGTGAGTCGACGCGCACACAGCGCGGCCGCCGTGGTCCGTGACCACGGCGGCCGCACTGGTGGAGACCTCAGGCCTCGGGGGTCTTCTTGGTCCGCATGGCCTGCGCCAGCAGGCCGTTGATGAAGGAGGCCGAATCGTCGGTGGAGAACTCGGTGGCCAGGGCCACGGCCTCCGAGATCACGGCCTCGTCGGCCGTCTCGGAGTAGTCGATCTCCCACACGGCGATCCGGGCCAGGTTCCGATCGACCCGGGGCATCCGCTCCATCGTCCACTCGGCGCTGCAGCACTCGGCGACGCGCTGGTCGATGATCCCCATGTGCTCGTCGATCCCCCGGATGATCTCCTCGGTGAAGGCGCGCACCGGCGGCTCACCGTGGGCGATGTACTCGTCCAGCGTCGTCAGCAGGTCACGATCCCGCAGCTCGGCCTCGAAGAGGATGTCCAGGGCCTTCTTGCGCGCCTTGGTGCGGGTGCTGTGGTGCGGATTGGGCACCACCGGCACGGGCTCGGCGGAGATCTTGAGGAGGTCGGGGCGCCCCGGAACGGGGGTCCCGACGATCTCGTCGTCGCTCATCAGTTGCTGACGCGGGAGAGGTACTCGCCCGTGCGGGTGTCGACCTTGATCTTCTCGCCGGTGGTGATGAACAGCGGCACGTTGACCTGCTTGCCGGTCTCCAGCGTGGCGGGCTTGGTGCCACCGGTGGAGCGGTCGCCCTGCAGGCCCGGCTCGGTGTAGGTGATCTCCAGCTCAACCGAGGCGGGCATCTCGATGAACAGCGGGTTGCCCTCGTGCATCGCGACGGTGGCGACGGCCTCCGGCAGGAGGTAGTCCTTGGCGTCGCCGACGGTCTCCTCCTGGATGGTGATCTGGTCGTAGCTCTCGGTGTCCATGAAGACGAAGCCGTCGCCGTCGTGGTACAGGTACTGCATGTCCCGACGATCGACCGTGGCGGTGTCCACCTTGGTGTCGGAGTTGAACGTCTTGTCAACCACCTTGCCGGTCAGCACGTGCTTCAGCTTGCTGCGCACGACGGTGTTGCCCTTGCCCGGCTTGTGGTGCTGGAACCACTGCACCTGCCACAGCTGGCCGTCCAGGTCGAGGACCATGCCATTCTTCAGATCATTGGTGGAGACCACGTACTTCCCTTTCACAGATGTCTACCGAGAGCTCGGCACGACAGTTTAACCCGCGAGGCCCCACACCGGTTAACCCGACGGTGGACACCGCGTTGCCCCAGCGGCGCGCCTCGCTATCGTGGCGGCCATGCAAGCCCTGCCCCGCCCAGCCACGGCGCCGAAGCTCGGCCCGCGCCATGTCACCCTGAGCGACGTGGCCGAGGTGGGCCCCGCGCAGGCAGGCAGTGACGAACTGGTCACCGAACAACGCGTCCGGGCGCTGGCACTGGACGCGCATTCCAGCGAATTCACCGAACTCGTCAGTCTGGAGATTGCCGGCGGCAGCCTGGCCGATTCCGACTGGTACCGCACCACCTGGGTGGACGTCCGGCTGGACGGGGCGGACGGGGCCAATGCTGCCTTCACCGAGTCGGGCCTGAAACGCGTGGCCTGGCAACGCTGCCGGCTGGTGGGGCTCGCCCTGTCCGGCTGCACCCTGGCCGACGTCTCGCACACCGAATGCCTGTTGGGAATGGCCAATTTCCGCTTCGCCAGTCTCACCCGGGTGGAGTTCCTCGGCTGTGAACTGACCGGCGCCGACTTCACCAACGCCCGACTGCTGGACGTCACCTTCACCGACTGTGTGCTCACCGATGCCACCTTCACCCAGGCCAGCTGCGAGCAGGTGGTGCTGCAGGGCGGCGAGCTCTCCGGGATCCGCGGGCTGGACGGGCTGCGCGGCGCAACAATCCACGTCGACAACCTCACCGAGATTGCGCAGGAGATGGCAACCCAGCTGGGCTTCCAGCTGATCGCCCACTGACCGGCCCGGCCCTCACCGACGGGGTGAGCCAACCTCTTCCTAGGCTGTGCTCACCACCTGACCCAGAGGAGCCGAGATGTCGCAGCCACCCAGTTCCCAGGATCCCTGGTCGGTCACCCCGCAACCGACCAACCCAGCCCTACCCGCCAGCCCCGGGCGGTTACCCCGGCATCGGCTCCAATCCCGGTCAACCGGCTAGCTCACAACCGCAGCCGGGCGCCTACCCTCCGGTGGGAGATCACTATTCGGGATACCCGCCGCCGGGACAGCCACAGCCGGGGCCTCAAGCAGGCGGCTCTCCACGGTACGCACCTGGTTGGGGTCAGCAGGGCTACCAGCCGCCGCAACAGCCTGCGGATCCGGACTAGCCGCGGCGTGGTCGGCTCCTGGTCTGGCTCGGCTCGGGCCTGCTGGTGCTCAGCCTGGTGCTGCTGGCCGTCGGGGTCCTGTCCTTGATCAGGGGGGTGTCCTCCATCGACGACGACAAGGTGTCATTGGCCAGCGGCTACGCCTCCGTGCAACTCGACGCGGGTGAGGGCCGCACCGTGTGGAGCACCACCCGCACCGACGCGTCCTGCGAGGTGCGGGGGCCCGCCGGCGAGGTGGAGGTGTCGGAGAGCAGCGTCAGCGCGAGCAGCGGCAGCCGCCAGTACTTCGGCGTGGCGAGTTTCACTGCCCCCGAGGCCGGCCGGTACCGCGTCACCTGCGAGGCCTCCGACGACTTTCGTGGCTTCATCGGCAAGCAGATGAACGGGGGAACCATCGCGGTCTTCGTCGGATCGTTGATCGGCGCCATCCTGGGAATGATCGCCAGCATCTTCCTGCTGGTGATCGGCCTGATCAAGAAGGGGCGAAGTCGGGCAAGCTGACCTCGATCGGGTCGCTCGCGGCCACCGTCTGGTTCCCGGAGGACAGCCAGGCCAACCACTGGCCGTGCGGCGCCACCCTGGCCAGGGGGTGCGCGTCCAACGCAATCACGAAGGACGGGTCACCCTGCCAGGCGTCGTGCTCGGCAAGTCGGTCACGGATCGGCCGCAGCACCTTCTCCCCCTCGCTGGAGAGCCAGCGGACCCCACGTGACCGCATCCCCTGCACCAGCTCCACGAAGCGCGCCCGATCCTCCCGCTGGAAGTAGGCCAGGGCCGCGGAGTGCAGCAGGACGGGCGTCATCCCGTCCGGTACCGCGTCGACGACCTCCTCGAGCACAGCGAGCGCATTGCCGCGCACCCGCTGGGCGGGCAGGCCTGCCGTCAGTTCCAGACAGGCCGCCAGCCGACGCTCCCGGTCTTCCTGGCCCGGCCAGACCAGGGCGCGCAGCCATCTGGCGTCGGATTCGTCGGCAGGGTCCAAGGGGTTCAGGTCGATCCCGACGCGCCAGCCGATCCTGGGCAGCTCGGTGGGCAGCGGCGCCGGTCCCGTGACCTCACAGCGGAAGACCGGCGCCTGCTCCGTCGGCCGCACTTCCACGACGCCGGTGGATTGCTCCCAGCGATAGCCATAGTGGTCGGGGAAGAGGCAGAGCCCCGCGGAGCAGCCCACCTCGATCAGGGCGAGCGGCTGACGAGTCTGCTGCTCGATCAGCCCCAGGGCGGGAACCAGCCCCGCGCAGCGGGCCGGCTCATTGGTCTGGGTGGCCCGGGTGAGGATGATCCGCTCGATCTCGGGCCAGCGCTGCCGCACGAAGTCGAGCAGTCCCGGGCCCGGCTCCAGTGGGGCGTCCAGGTAGCGCAATGCGCCCAGGAAGAGGTTCGGTTGACGCTTCGTGCCGGGCAGCGGATCCAGCAGGGCGGCCAGCTCCGGCTCGTGCGCCACCCAGCGGCAGACGGCCCCCCACACCGGCGAGGTCGGTGCGGTTTCGTCGCCGAACCACTCGTAGAGCTCGGCGATGGACGCGTCGGCCCACATGTGTACGCCCTTCATGCCGCGAGGCTACCAATGGCAAGGTGACTCGGAGTCAGGCCGCAGACGGCACAGTGCCCGGGACTTTAAGTCCTGGTACCCCCCACCCCCCGATCCAAAGATCCACACCCA
>NZ_JBCDMV010000025.1:0-6991 GCF_038433135.1 Luteococcus sp. H91
GGGGGGGGGGGGGGGGGGGGGGGGGGAGGGGAGGGGAGGGCGTGTTTCCCCCCCCCCCCCCCCCCCCCACCACACACCCCGCGATCAGAAGATCAACGCCAAGGCGCTGCAGTAGACCAGCCCGATGATGGCCAAGATGGACTGCGCCAACGTGTAGACCTGAAATGCGCCACGCGTGGTGAGGCCCAGCATCTGCTTGAAGATCCAGAAGGTGTTGTCCGTCACGTTGCCACCGAAGGCGGCGCCGCAGGAGGCAGCCATCAGGATCAGGACCGGCGGCAGCCCGGTGGCCGCCACGACGGGGGCAAGGATGCTGGCACCGGTCATGGCCGCGACGGAGCCGGAGCCCTGGGCGATGCGCAGGATGGCCGCCACCAGCCAGGCGAGCAGGATCGGGATTCCGGCATTGGCCTCGAAGAGCTTGCCGAGCATGTCGCCGATGCCCACCTCCGTGATGACCTGACCGAGGGAACCAGCCACACCGGTGAACAGCAGGATGGAGCCAGATGTCTGTGCGCCACGGGTGATGATGTCCTCCACACCGTCGCGGGTGACCAGCGGGATCGTCTCCACGATGCCGATTCCGAGACCGATCAGCAGTGCCACCACTGGATTGCCCAGGAACTTGAAGACCGCCGGGGAGTTGCCCATCAGCAGACGGCAAGCCGTGTCGATGATGATCAGGACGATCGGCACGATGATCGGGAGCATTGCCACGAAGATGGACAGGTTCAACGTCCTCGCGTCCTGCCCGGCGTCGGCTGCATCGTCCACGAGGGAAGCCGCCACGATGTCAATGCTGTCGAGGGAGTCGCTTGCCGCCCGCAGGTCCGTGCCCACGGTGTCCCCGGCCTCGAAGCGAGCCTGCAGCTCGGTCCGGTGCGCGTCCACGTCGTCGTGCGGATAGCCGGCATCCGGGAGCTCGTCCTTCTCGGGCTTCCAGGTCCGGTCGGTGACCAGCGTGTGCACGAAGATGCTGCTGACGATCAGGATGATGCCCGACGGGATGCCCCAGATCAGCATGGTGCCCATGTCGATCTTGAGGGAGGCGGCCATGGCCAGCGCGGCGGCGCCGGGGATCACCATGAGCAGGGCCACCTCGAGTCCGATGGCCAGGGCGCCGGCAATCGGGGCGACGTTCTTGCGACTGCGCACCGCAATGGCCTTGGCGATGGGTGCCATGATCACGAGGGCGACGTCGAAGTAGATGGCCGGGAAGATGATGCCCGAGGACAAGCCGAGGATGTAGGACGAGGCCTTGGGGCCGCCCATCTTGAGCAGACCGTCGACCACGCGCTTCATCGTGCCGTTCGCGGACAGGATCGCACCGATCATCACGCCGAAGCCGATGATGAGGCCGACCTCGAACATGAGGTTTCCGAACCCCTTGCTGACGGCCGTGACGGAATCCGTCGGGCCGAGGCCGCCTGCCACGCCCAGGTACAGGGCACCGACGACCAGTGAGATGACGGGGTTGATCTTTCCCCCGACGATGAGCGCCACGATGCCGACGATGGCAATGGCGAGATGGATGAGAATTGCGAGATCCACGGGTGACTCCGATCGATGAACGACATTGTTCTGGACCTGGTTTGTCGAACCGGCATTCCTGACGACCCGACGGACCCACGATGGTTCGAGGAGGTCACCGTCAGACGGCGCGATGCAGCGACGGTAATCTGCCCGACAGTTGAGTGTCAACAGTCAACCTCGGTGAGGTTGTTCACAGCACCGACTCCTTGACGAGCCTAGATCGCGAGAGGTTGACTGTTGACACTCAACAACGCAGATGGCAGCAACGGTGCGCCATCAAGGAGGAAGAGTCGACATGGGCTACGGAACTGGTGTGGGCACCCGGACAGCGGTCGTCACAGGGGCCTCATCTCTCAAGGGCATCGGCTACAACGCCGCCCTCCGCTTTGCGCGGGAAGGCTGGGCGGTTGCCATGCTGGACATCAACGAGGACGGCGTTCGACGCGCCGCACAGGCCGTCCGGGACGAGGTTCCCGAGGCACAGGTGGAGTCCTTCGTCGCCAATGTGGCGGACCCGGCCTCCGTCGAACAGGTGGCCACGGCCGTCAAGGAATCCGGGCTTCCCCCGGTGGGCGCGCTCGCCAACATCGCGGGGATCCCCTCCCCCAAGGGCTTCCTGGAGATCAGCCTCGACGAGTGGAACCGCGTTCTCGCCGTGAACCTGACCGGCAGCTTCCTGCTCAGCCAGGCCCTGGTCCCGCAGATGATCGAGGGTGGCTACGGCCGCGTGGTCAACATGTCGTCAGTCACCGCCCAACACGGAGGCGGGGTCTTCAGCAAGACCTCCTACGCGGCAGCCAAGGCCGGCGTGCTCGGCCTCACCCGCGGCATGGCACGTGAGCTGGCCCAGCACGGAATCACCGTGAACGCCGTGGCCCCCGGCGTGGTGGACACCGAGATCCGGGTGGGGTCCTCCGACGAGACCGAGCGAGCCCTGGCTGACGCAGTCCCCCTCAAGAGGCAGGCGCAGCCCTGGGAGATCGCGGCCCTGGTCTGCTGGCTGTCCAGCGAGGACTCGGCCTACATCACCGGCTGCACGCATTCCATCAACGGCGGCACGTACATCGCCTGAGCAACGACCCAGACAGAAGGTGAGAACAGTGCAGAACACCAGCATCGACCAGCTCAAGGAACACGCCAAGGAGCTTCGCAAGACGGCCGTCACCATGGTCTACGAGGCCCAGTCGGGCCACCCGGGCGGTTCGTTGTCCGCGGCCGACCTCGTCTCCTACCTATACTTCCGGGAGATGGACTACCGGCCCCAGGAACCGGCCTGGCCTGATCGGGACCGCTTCGTCCTGTCCAAGGGACACGTGGCCCCCATCCTCTACTCGGCTCTGGCCATGACGGGATTCGTGCCGATGGAGACCATCCACACCCTGCGCAAGATGGGCTCCCCCTTCCAGGGGCACCCGGACAGCAAGAAGTGCCCCGGCGTCGAGATTTCCACCGGCTCGCTCGGCCAGGGGATCTCCCCCGCCGTGGGGATGGCGCTGGCCGGCAAGCGCGACGGCAAGGACTACCGCGTCTTCTGCCTGCTCGGCGACGGTGAGTGCCAGGAGGGGCAGGTCTGGGAGGCATTGCAGTGCGCCCACACCTACCAGCTCGACAACTTCTTCGCGATCATCGACCAGAACAACCTGCAGATCGACGGGCACACGGATGAGGTCAGCCCGAATCTCGACTTCGTCAAGAAGCTCGAGGCCTTCGGCTACGACGCGCACGAGGTGGACGGGCACGACATGCAGGCCATCGCGGATCTCTTCGACGAGCTGCGTGACAAGAAGGACGGCCGCCCCAAGGGCATCGTGCTGCACACCATCAAGGGCAAGGGTGTCTCCTACATGGAGGACGTCGCGTCCTGGCATGGCACCGCCCCCAACGAGGAGCAGTGGAACCAGGCCCTGGAGGAGTTGGAGAGCCCTCCGGACCGCGCGCAGTACGAGGAAGCAATCGAGGACATCGAGGAAGGGCTGGACCGATGACGTACACCGTCGACAACGACAACAAGAAGCCCACCCGCAACGGATTCGGTGACGAGATCGTGGTGCTGGGCAAGGAGAACCCGGACATCTACGTGATCGACGTCGACATCGCGAAGTCCTGCAAGACCGACGCCTTCGCCAAGGAACTGCCGCAGCAGCACGTTAACGTCGGCATCGCGGAGCAGAACGCGGCGGGTCTGGCCGCCGGCCTGGCCACCACGGGAAAGATCCCCTTCGTCGCCACCTACGCCGTCTTCGGTTCGCTGCGCATGGGCGAGCAGATCCGCCAGTCCATCTGCTACCCGAAGCTGAACGTGAAGATCGCCTGCAGCCATGGCGGGCTCACACCCGGCAATGACGGCGGCAGCCACCAGGCCATCGAGGATATGGGCGTGCTTCGGACCTTCCCGGGGATGACCGTCGTGATGCCCGCCGACTACAACGCCACCCGAGCCTTGACCCGCAAGGCCGCCGAATGGCAAGGGCCGATGTTCCTGCGCTTCACCCGGGACGCGATGCCCACCATCTACGGACCCGACGAGGAATTCGAGATCGGCAAGGCGAAAGTGCTGCGTGAGGGTGAGGACCTGGCCATCATCGCCAACGGGGACACGGTGCGACTGGCCCTGGAGGCCGCGGAGCTGCTGGCCGTGGATGGCATCCAAGCCCGGGTGTCGGACATGCACACCATCAAGCCCCTGGACGTGGACGAGGTTCGGCGCTCGATGCAGTGCCACGGGCGGGTGATCACCGTCGAGGACCACACGATCTTGGGTGGTCTGGGCAGTGCCGTCAGCGAAGTCGTCGCTCAGGACGGTGGTGCCCTGGTCCGCCGGATCGGCATCCAGGACCAGTTCGGCCAGTCTGCCACCTACGAAGAGCTGCTCGAGCTGAACGGCATCACGACGACGAACATCGTCGCGACGGCCCGTGAACTGCTCAGCCTGGACCCCGCCGGTGGGCAGGTCCAGGTGCAGCCGCAGGGACGCTGAGCCGCGCGCCGCGGCTCGGCCGCTGCAGGGGGTGGGAGCCATGTCCCCACCCCCTGCACTCGGCCCCGCCCCGGGACAGGTCGACGAACCGATCTTCTTGAACGGTGTAAAGTCGGCTCGACCCCGGAAAGTGAGGACCTTGTGTCTCTGGCCGCTCTCAACCGCAGCACCCTGCGTGAACAGCTGCTCGACCGTCTCCGCGAGGGCATCCTCGACGGCACCTTTCCCCCCGGATCCCGGATGGCCGAGGTCGAGCTGTCAACGCAGTTCGAGGTCAGCCGTGGCACTGTCCGCGAGGCCCTCCGCACGTTGCAGAACAGTGGTCTGCTCGAGGGCAGGGAGCGCAACAGCCTGTATGTGCGGCGGTTGTCACGGCGTGACATCGAGGAGCTCTTCCAGGTCCGCGACGCCCTGGAGGGCAAGGCCGTCGAACTGCTCCTGCAACTCCCCCACGCCCGGCAGGCCGTCGACGCGATGGAACGTCAGCTGCCCGAGACGACCGAGTCGATGACCTATGCGCAGCGTTTCGAGATCGACCTGAACTTCCACCAGATCTTGGTGGAGTCCACCGGGAACCAGATGCTGTTGACCATGTGGTCCGGCATCAAGGACATGATGCGCATCGCGGCCCTCGCGTGGGCCGACGAGACGGCTGCCTCGCTGATGACCGTGGCACATCACCAACCGATCATCGACGCGCTGCGCACCGGGGACGCGGTACAGGTACGACAGGTGCTCAGTGAGCACATGCGTGCCGCTGCCGAGAAGCTGGGAGCCAAGGCCGAGGGCTGAGCGGCCCCCCGTGCCCCCTCCGCTCAGACAAGGTGGACGCCGGTGTCCGGCCCCTGGGCACCGAGCGCACGCAAGTGCTCCACCAGTTCCTGGACGGCCTTGTTCTCATCGACCTCCGTGAGGCTGTTCCACCTGGCTCCGAGCGGCACGTGGCTCACGATGAGTCCAACCTCTGCCACGGTGGGGAGGTCAGCGTAGAGGCGGACCCGCTGGCGCGCGGACACGGCGTAGGCGTCGGCGCGCTTGGCGGCCGACGGCAATCTCGACACCGGGCCAGCGCAGCGGCAGACCCAGCACCGGCACCGACCAGGCAGGTTGCCGGCTCCCCTCGGCCACGAAGGACAGCCGCCCGCCGGAGACCTCGAGGATGCCGGACGTCCCGGCACCGGCGCCGGTGAGCACCCGCGCGTACCAGCGCTCGGCCGGACCGGAATGCAGCGGCGGCATCCCGATCAACTCCGGATCGCGGCTGCGGGCAGCGAAGCGTTCCGGATGCTTCACGCCACGCCACAGCAGGATGCCGACCGCTGCGATGGCGAGGGCGGGCAGGATGAACCAGACCGCCATGACCAAGCCGAACTCGACGAAACCCATGGGGCCAGTCTCGCCGGGCCGGGGGCCAGATAGGTTCATGGACATGCCCATGGTTCGCACCCACCTCGTCCCTGCCAGCGATGCCACCCCCAGCCTGGTGGTCCATGCCGGGGCGGGTGGACGGATTGCCGAACTGTCCGACGAGCAGGAGGCCGCCTTCCGGGAGGGCCTGACCACGGCGCATCGTGCCGGCCGGGAGGTCCTCGATGCGGGCGGGTCTGCCCTGGACGCCGTGACGGCTGCGGTCGTCGTCCTCGAGGACGACCCGCTGTTCAATGCCGGACGTGGCGCCGCGCTGACGCTGGCCGGTGGCGTCGAGCTCGACTCGTCGGTGATGGCGGGCGACGGCCGTGCGGGTGCCGTGGCCGCCGTGACGCGCGCCAGGAACCCGGTGCGGGTGGCACGCCACGTCATGGAGGCCACTTCGCACGTGCTGTTGGCCTGTCCCGACGACGAGCTGGTGGCCGCCGCCGACGTGGAGCTGATGGAGCCCGACTACTTCATCACCGACGCCCGTCGGCGCCAGTTGGAGCGGATCCTGGCCAATCAGGAGGCACCGTTGAAGCACGGCACGGTCGGCTGTGTCGCGCGCGACTCCCACGGATGCCTGGCGGCCGCGACGTCGACCGGCGGCATCTCCAAGCAGTTGCAGGGCCGGGTGGGTGACTCCCCCGTCATCGGCGCGGGAACCTGGGCGCGCGACGGTTTGGTGGCCATCTCCTGCACCGGCGATGGGGAGGCCTTCATCCAGGGCGCCGTGGCCCATGACGTCTTCGCGCGGATGGCCTACGGCGGTCAGGACGTGGAGACCGCAGCGACGGCCACCTTCGCCTCCGAGTGCGATCCACGGGATTCGACCGGTGGCCTGATCGCGGTGACCGCTGACGGCAGCATCTTCCTCTGCCACAACTCTGCCATGATGTTCGCCGCCTTCCACGAGGACGGCGACCTGGTCAGTTGGCTTTGAGGGCCCTTGGGACTTGAGGGTGGATCGGGTGTTGTAGTCGGGTGACCTGGTCCGGGTAGGGGTCGAGGTCCCGGGCATGATCAGAGGACTCTTACCTCTTCTGATCGCCAAGGACCTCGACGTTGCCC
>NZ_JBCDMV010000026.1:0-86730 GCF_038433135.1 Luteococcus sp. H91
CCCCCCCCCCCCCCCCTCCTTTCCTTCCCCCCTCCCCCCCCCCCCCCCCCCCCCCCCCCCCCCCCCCCCCCCCCCCCCCCCCCCCCCCCCCCCCCCCCCCACGACGGATGTGCGCGGTGCGTCAGGGGGTGGGCATGCCGCCGTTGACGTTCAGCGTCTCGCCCACCACATAGCTGGATTCCGGTGAGGCCAGGAAGACATAGGCGGGCGCCAGCTCCACCGGATGCCCGGCGCGTCCCAGTGCGGTCTGCTTGCCGAAGTCCGGCAGATCCTCGGTCTGCTGCCCGCCCTGCACCTGCAGCGGCGTCCAGATCGGGCCGGGGGCCACCGCATTGACCCGGATTCCCTTGGGCGCCAGGTACTGGGCCAGACCCTTGGTGAAGTTGTTGATCGCCGCCTTGGTGGAGGCGTAGTCGATCTTGTCCTTGCTGGGCTGGTAGGCCTGCACCGAGGTGCTATTGATGATGCTGGAGCCCTCGGGCAGGTGCTTCAGCGCCTCCTGACTGGTCCAGAACATGGCCAGGATGTTGGTGTCGAAGGTCTCGCGCAGTTGCTCGTCGCTGAGTTCCTCGAAACTCGCAGTGGACTTCTGGTGCCCGGCATTGTTCACCAGGATGTCCAACCCGCCGAGCGCCTCGGCGGCGTCATTCACCAGCTGGCGCGCGGCCTCGGAGCTGCTGATGTCGGCGGGCAGGCAGGCGGCGGTTCGACCCTCGGCCTCAATGAGTTCGCGAATCTTCTGGGCATCCTCCTCCTCGGCCGGCAGGTAGCCCAGGGCGACGTCGGCGCCCTCCCGGGCGAAGGCGATGGCGACGGCGGCGCCGATGCCCGAATCACCACCGGTGACCAAGGCCTTGCGACCCTTCAGCCGGCCGGTGCCGCGGTAGGTGGTCTCGCCGCGATCGGGCTTGGGCATCAGGTCGGCGTCCAGCCCGGGCTCCGGCTGGCTCTGCTCGGGAATCTGCAGATCCTCATGCCGGGTGACGGGGTTGGCGAAGGTGAGTTGGCTCTGGGGGTCGTTCTGGGAAGTCATGCTGGCTCCTTTCACGAGAGTCATCCCCGACGCTAGTGGGGCTTGGCTCCGCACACATCACCCGGAAGGAGGCAATTCAGCACCGGATGTGAACAACCACAGACGCCCGTCCCCGGCCCTTGGGCAGGGTCCCGGGACGGGCGGTCGGCCAGCTGATCGGGCGAGGATCAGGCGGAGGCGTAGCAGCGCGAGGTGGACAGGTCGACGCCCTTGGCGTCGTAGATCGGGATCTCGTAGTCCACCGAGCCGCCCTTGACGGGGTTGTCATTGAGCGATTCGGAGCCGTGGTAGACCCGGCCGTCGGGGGTGATGCAGGCGGCGTGGGCGGTGACACTGCCCTTCATCGTGCCGTCGAGGGTGACGGTGCCGGTGAGCGCCGGGACGCCGCGGGACTTGGAGGAGGTGCCCACCTGCGGCTTGGAGACCTTGCTGATGCTGAAGTTGGGATTCATCTTGGTCGTCTTGATCAGGGTGGCCTTGAACCGCTTGGGCTTCACGCCGGAGGGGAGCTTGATCAGGTTGCTGGTCACCAGGTCATGCGTCCCAACGGCATAGGACGAGGTCAGACCGGTATTGGTCGCGATCACCTTGCCATTGGCGTCGAGCAGATCGATGCGGATGTTGAGCATCAGCGGCTGGTCGGTGGTGGCCTTGAAGGCGGCGGCGATCCGCCCGTGCTGGCCCCCCTGGGTCGGTGCCCCCTGGATGTCGATCAGCTCCAGGCTGGAGATACCGGAGCTGGCCGGCACGGCGATCCGCTGCGGAGCAGGCGCGGTGCGACGCGAGGTGCCGTTGCCGTCTTTCTGAGCGGGGCTGGCGCTGTTGTTGCTGCCGGATTCGTTCTCCTCGCCGGAGCCGTCGACGCCCTCGGTGCTGCCCGACTCGCCGGTGGTGCCCTCCTCGGACTCGCTGGCGGAGGAGTCCGCGTCGTCATTCTGGGACTCGTCCCGCTGGGACTCGTCATCGCCCGGCTCGTCGCTGGCCTCGGGGCTCTGCTCGTTGTCGGCCTGCTGGTTCTCGTCGGTGGACGGGTCGGTGTTGGATTCCTGCGGGGCTGCCTGGTTCTGGCTGGGGGTGGCCTCGACCTTCTCGCCGCCCGGCAGCATCGAGCAGGCGGTGAAGGCCGGCAGGATGGCGAGGCAGGCGATGCTGGCACGAAGGGTGGAGGAGCGGCTCACGATGAGTCCTTTCAATTCACTGGCGGTCAGCAGTGGTTCCTGCTGGCTTACGGTGTCCATCCTCGTGGGACGGGGGTCCAACTGTCGATGGGGAGAAGTCCCCATGGGGAAGAATTCCTCAGCCAAGCCCAACAATCGGCCGTCCCCGGACCTTGTGGCAGGGCCGGGGACGGCGCGTCGGATCAGCTGGTCGGATCCTTTGGTCAGGCGGAGACGTAGCAGGTGCCCTCGGACAGGTCGACCTTGTCGGCGTCGTACATCGGCACCTCGTAGTCCACCGAGCCATTCTTGACGGGATTGTCGTTCAGGCTCTCCGAGCCGTGGTAGATCTTGCCGTCGGGCATGATGCAGGCAGCATTGGCCTCCACCGTGCCGTTCATCTTTCCGCGCAGCGTGGCGGTGCCTCGCAGCACCTGGACCCCGCGGGACTTGGTGGACTGGCCGAGCGTGGGCTTGGAGACCTTGGTGATGGAGAAGTCCCGCGGCCGGTCGGTCTTGTCCACCAGCGACGCCTTGAAGCTGTGGACCTTGGCCCCGACGGGCAGTTCGATCAGGTTGCTGGTCACCAGGTACTGCGACCCGGTGGTGTACACCGAGTTCAGGCCGGTGTTGGTGGCGATCTTCTTGCCGGAGGCGTCATAGAGGTTGATTCGCAGGTTCAGCATCATCGGCCGGTCGGTGGTGGCCTTGAAGACGGCCACGATCTGCCCGTGTTTCCCGCCGGAGGCGGGGGAGCCGTAGATCTTCACCAGATCCAGCTGAGAGATGCCCGAACCGGCCGGGACGGGGACCCGCTGGCGGGTGCCGGTGTCGCTGTCGGAGGTCGAGCTGCTGTCGTCGCTGTTGTTGCTCGAACCGGTGGTGGCGTGGTCATTCGAATCGTCATTGTTCGACGAGTTGCTGCTGGCATCGTCATTGCTGGAATCGGTGCTGCTCGTATTGTTGGAATTGTCATTTCCGGCGTCGTCCGAGTCGTTTCCGGAACCATTGCTGCCGGTGGACTCGTCGTTGCTGGATTCGCTGTTCGAATGGTCATTGTTCGAGTCATTGTTTGACTCGTTGTTGTTCGACTCGTTGTTGGAGTCGTCATTGCTGGACGAGTTCTCGTGCTCACTGGCCGAGTCTTCGTGGTTGGCCTCGGGGGTCGACGTGGTCTGGGGAGCGGCATTGTTCTGGCTCGGGGTGGCGTCGACGTCCTTCTGGCCGATGGGCAGCATCGAGCAGGCGGTGAAAGCGGGCAGGATGGCCAGGGCGGCGATGCTGGTGCGAAGGGTGGTGGAGCGGCTCATGGCGAGTCCTTTCAATTCAGTGGTGGTCAGCAGGTGTTGTTGCTGGCTTACGTGAAAAATCTTCGCCCGAGGCACGTTCAGCTGTCGATGGGGAGAACTCCCCATGCCCCCTCGAATACCTGGGAATCCCTACCCGGGTTCACTTCGTGTCGTCTTGATTCCGTAGATTCTCCTCGTCGAGCAAGGCCAGATCTGCCTCCGTGACCAGCAATGTGCTCACCGCATGATGCACCAGGGTATTGCGTCGATTGGTGGCGAGTTTCCCGACACCACCGCGAAGGCCCTCGACGCCGGCGGCCTCCAATTTGGCGCACACATTGTCCAGCTTGCGGTTGAAACGAGTCAACGGCCAACCCAACCGCGCGGCGGCCTCGGCCAGCGACGGCACATGGCCGACGCCACTGCCACCGCGGCGCAGCGTGGGCTCGGCCAGCGCCAGGATGGCCAGCCGTTGCGACGGGGTGAAGACCGGCGGGCCGATCGTCTCCAGCCCCGGCGCGGCCAGCGGTCCACCCGCCTGGCCGGGCGAGGGCACACGCGGCAGCAGCACTTCCAGCTCATAGCTGGTGGGCCCGGCCTGAAAGGTGACCAGGGTGCGTTCCGAGACCAGGGCAATGCGCGCCCCGGGCGACAGGGTGGCACGGGTCAGGCCAGCCACGTCGGTGAGCTGCACCGGCAGCCGGGTGCCGACATTTGCCACCCACCACAGGCCGTCGTGATGGCTGAGCTCCAGCAACACGCGGTGCAGGTGGGGGTTGTCATCGATCTCCACCATCGCGGACCTGCCAATGGTGCACACGGTGCCGGGCTCGACGGTGGTCAGCTCGCCGATGTAGTCCACCACCAGCGCGTCGGGATTGCTGGTCATCCGCCCCAACCTCCTCCACCCAGTTCGGGTTCCTTGCTGGCCCCGGACGCGGACTGCTGCGACGGGACCGGTGTCGTCGTGGTCGGCGGTGCCGTCGTCGGTGTGACGGAGGGCCCGGACGTCGTGCTGCTGACCGGTGGCGTCCCGCTGACCGACGGCGTGGGCGTAGGCGTCGAACCCCCACCCAGGTGCGGCAGGAAGCGCAGCGAGGCCAGCACCAACAGGGCCAAGAGCAGCAGCGCCAGCCAGAGCCAGGTGCGCCGTGGCCTGGCCTCGCGGGGCCTGGCGGGTGACAGGTAGCCCGGCTGCACGGGGTAGGCGGCTGCTGGGGGCCACGGTGCGGGGGCTGCCCGGTTCTGGGCAGCCGGATTCTGGACAGCCGGGGGCTGAGGCACGGGCGTGTCGGCCACGTGGAACTGGTCGGCCTCGGCCGGGCCCGTTGGGGCGGGGGAGTGCGCTTCGCGGGGGGTCGCGTCGGCTGGTATCGAGGCGGCGGCAACCGTCGGGGCCCCCGTGGTGGCCCGCGCGGTCACCTCGGGTCCTGGCTCGACCAGCGTCACCAGGTGGGTCCGGTCGTCGGGATCCTTGACCCGGGTGGTCTGGCGATCCTCGCCGTCCCACAGCTCGATCGGGGTCACGGCCAGCCCCAGGTGGGCCTGGACCTGCTGCAGTGAACGCCCCAGTTCCAACGCGCTCGACGGGCGCTGGTCGGCCCGTTCCGCCAGACCTCGTCGCAACAGGTCTTCAAGCGCCGGGGGCACATCCGAGCGCCCCAGCGCCTGGGCGGTCAGCTCGGGGCGGCTGGGGCCCATCGGTGCCTTGCCGGTGAGCGCGGCCCAGAGCGTCGCGCACATCGAGTAGACGTCGGCGCTGGGGGCGAAGCCCTGCCCGATGGCTTGTTCGGGCGGCGCCCAGGCGGGGCTGAAGGCGGGCAGTGGCTGGGCGGTGGCCTCCAAGGACTGCGAGATGCCGAAATCCGCCAGCAGCGGGCGGCCGTACTCGGAGAACAGGATGTTGGCGGGTTTGATGTCGCGATGCAGAATGCCCAGCCGGTGCGCCGTCTCCACCGCGCCGGCCACCTGGATCCCGATCTGCAGGGCCTCGGCGACGGGCAGCGGGCGTGCGCGCATCCGGTCGGCCAGGTTCGGCCCGGGGCACAGTTGCATCACCAGATAGGGGCGGGCGTCGTCGCTCTGGCCCACCTGGTAGACGGGGACGACGTGCGGATGGCTCGACAGGCGGGCCATCAGACTGGCCTCCGACGCGAAGTGACGACGGGCGGCATCGTCGAAGCCATGGATCACCTTGACCGCGACGTCGCGTCCCAGCGCCGTCTGTTCGTAGCGGTAGACGTGGGCAAATCCACCGCTACCCAACAGGGCCTTGTACCGCAGGCCGGGGATCAGCGGCGGCCCCACGGTTTCGTCTGCACTCACCCAGCCTCCTGTTCCTCTCGAAACCCTACCGGGAACCACCGCTCAACCCTCCTTCGTCGACGGCGCGCCGGGCGGGTGGCCAGAAGAACCGGACAGGTTACGGGGATCAGTCGCCACCCCCACCACCATCGCCGCCGCCGTCCCCACCGCCACCGTCGCCACCGGCATCGCTGAGGTCACTGGCCAGGTCGCCGATGCTGTCGGTCAGGTCGGAGAGGGCATCGCCCAGGGAAGAGACCAGATCGCCGGCCGCGTCGCCCAGGCCGTCGAAGGAACCAACGTCGAAGGAGCCCGTGTCGAAGGAACCGAAGTCGCCGTACCAGGCAAGGTCATGCACCCAGATGTCGGCGGTGGCCGGATCCAGGCCGTGCAGGGCCTGGCCAAAGGCGCGCACCCACTGGTCGGTGACGCCATAGGCGATCGCCCACGGCAGGTAGCGGCTGAAGATGCCGGCGCCCTCCTGGAAGCGCAGGGCATTGCCGTCGGCCACCGCCAGGAAGTGCTTGAAACCGGCCGACTGGTAGCGCAGCGCCGTGCCCAGCGCACTGCGCTGCTTGGCGCCGGGGCTGGTCAGGCACTTGCCCAGCGGGATGCTGCCGCCGCGCAGGTGCGGGTACCACTGCTGGAATTGCGGCTGCCGGGCGAAATCCTGCCGCAGGTCGCTCATGTTCTTCGCCAGGTGGGGCTTCAGCTCCGCGATGGTGGCGGGCCGCCCCAGAATCGCCAGCAGCCGCAGCAGATCCTTGCGCAGCGGAGTGAGGCGGTCGTCGGCCGGACGCTGCACCGTGACCAGCCACTCGGTCTTGACGTCTCGCCCGCGCCAACCGGCGGCCACCTTCTGCGGCCTGAGGTTGAGGTAGCCGTCCACCGCGAGCCCGACGATCGCCGCGGCAATGTCCGGGCCGGAGACGGCGGCATCGCTCAGCATGCCGACCTGCTCGGGCAGCACCCCGGCGGGTGGCTCGAAACGCACCGCGACGGGGGCCCGCACGTCATTGCCCGTCGCCTTGCGGGTGGGGAAGCCCGGGTGTGGGGGCAGCGCGCCCGGCGGCAACTCGAAGAGCTCGTCGTGTTTGCTGATCACGGTCTTGCCGGTGGAGTTTCCCATGGCACTGATCACGCCGCCCACCACGAAAATGGCGACGACGAGTGCGATGATCGCGGTCAGCATCAGTTCCCCTTCGGCCGGAATCCTCGGTGTCGAGGATGCCGGAACGAAGGGTCAGCGATCACGTGGCCTCGGCAGGCTTGGCCCACGTGTGCGGCACCGTGCGGAGGATCGCCACCACGATGCCCGAGCCTGTCGAGGGCCCGTCGGGCAACGTCAGCCGATCACCTCAGCGACGGTAGGTCTGCCGCCCCTGCCAGAAGGTGGCCACCACCGGGTCGGGCAGGTCCCGGCCGTGGTAGGGGTTGTTGCGGCTGCGGGAGGCGGAGGTCTCCTTGTCCACCGTGGCGCGGGCCGACGGGTCCACCAGCACCAGGTTGGCCGGGGCGCCGGGCGCCAGGGCCACGCCGTGCCGACCGGCCAGGTTGCCGATCTCGGCGGGCTTGGTGCTCATCCGCTGCACCAGGGTGGGCCAGTCCATCCGCCCGGTGTTGACCATGGTCTCCATCACCACAGCCAGGGCCTGTTCCAGACCGAGCATGCCGGGGCGGGCGTCGACGAAGGCATGGTCCTTGTCCTGGGCGGCGTGCGGGGCGTGGTCGGTGCCAACCACGTCGATGGTGCCGTCAGCCAGCGCCTCCCGGACGGCCTCGATGTGCTCGTCGGTGCGCAGCGGCGGATTGACCTTGAAGGTGGTGTCATAGCCCTCCACCTCCCGGGTGCCCAGCAGCAGGTGGTGCGGGGTGGCCTCGGCGGTGACATGGATCCCACGCTTCTTGGCCCACCGCACCACGTCGACGCCCTCGGCGGTGGAGATGTGGCAGACATGCAGCCGGGAACGGGTCAGCTCGGCCAGCTGGACGTCGCGGGCAATGACCACGCTCTCCGCCTGGGCCGGCCAGCCGCCCAGCCCCAGCCGTCCGGAGATCTCACTCTCGTGGCAGCAGGCACCCGGCCCGGCCAGCGACGAATCCTGCGAGTGCTGGGCGATCACCCCGCCAAAGGGGCGCACCCATTCCAGCGCGCGACGCATCAGCAGCGGATCCATCACGCACATCCCGTCGTCGCTGAAGACCCGCACCTGCGCCGACGACTTGGCCATCAGCCCCATCTCGGAGAGTTCCTTGCCGGCCAGGTTCTTGGTGACCGCACCGATCGGCTGCACGAAGCAGGAGCCGTCGCGCTCACCGAGTAGCTTGATCCACTCGGCCTTCTCCGCGTCGTCGGTGACGGGCTGGGTGTTGGCCATCGCGAAGACCGCGGTGAAGCCGCCGCGCGCCGCGGCCTGGGTGCCGGTCCTGACGGTCTCGGCATCCTCCCGGCCGGGCTCGCGCAGATGGGTGTGGATGTCCACCAGGCCGGGCAGCGCCAGCAGCCCGTCGGCGTCGATCCGTTCCGCACCGGACGGGGCCTCGTCGGTGAGCAGCCCGTCGGCGATGTAGAGGTCACCGGTGGTGCCGTCGGCGAGCTTCGCGCCCGCGATCACGTAGTTCTGGGCGGGCGTGTTCATGCCGGCTGGCCTTCCTGGTTGTCGGGGCCCTGGGAGCCGCCCAGGAGGTGATAGAGGACGCTCATCCGCACGGCCACACCGGCCGAGACCTGGTTGAGCACCAGCGAGTTGACGCTGTCGGCGGCCTCGCTGGAGATCTCCAACCCGCGGTTCATCGGGCCGGGGTGCATGATGCCGACGCCGGGCTTCAGGTTCTGCAGTCGGCCGGCGGTCAACCCCCAGCCGTCGATGTACTCCCGCTCGCTGGGGAAGAAGCCGGAACTCATCCGCTCCCGCTGCACCCGCAGCATCATCGCGATGTCGGCCCGGGCCAGGGCCTCGTCGAAGCTGTCGACGATCTCCACCGGCCAAGTACTGGCGCCGGTGGGCATCAGCGTCGGGGGAGCGCACAGCAGCACCGTCGCCCCCAGGGTGTTGAGCAGGCTGACATTGCTGCGCACCACCCGGGAGTGCAGCAGGTCGCCGGTGATGGCGACGGTGCGGCCCTCGAAGTTGTCCACGTCACCGCCGTCCAGTGACCGGAAGTGCTGCCGGATGGAGTAGCTGTCCAGCAGCGCCTGAGTGGGGTGCTCGTGGGCGCCGTCACCGGCATTGACGATGCTGGCGCGCACCCAGCCGGCGGCCTGCTGCACGGTGCCGGAGCCGGCATGCCGGATCACGAAGCAGTCGACGCCCATCGAGTCCAGGGTCAACAGCGTGTCCTTCATCGACTCGCCCTTGCTGACGCTCGAACCCTTGGCGGAGACATTGATGGTGTCCGCACTCATCCACTTGCCGGCGATCTCGAAGGAGGTGCGGGTGCGGGTGGAGTCCTCGAAGAAGAGGTTGATGATGGTGCGGCCGCGCAGGGCGGGGATCTTCTTCACCTCCCGGCCCTGGATGTCGTGCATCTGTTCCGCGAGGTCCAGGATGCTCAGCGCGGTGCTGCGGTCAAGGTCGCTGGCGGCCAGCAGGTGCTTCATCGGGTGCCCTTTGCAGCGTCGGGGGTGGTGCGTTGGATGGTCACGAGGTCTTCGCCGTCGTGTTCGGCCAGGTGAACGGCGACCCGTTCGTCCTTGCCGGTGCCGATCCGCAGCCCGACGACGTCCGCCTGCAGCGGCAGTTCCCGGTGTCCACGGTCCACCAGGGTGGCCAGCATCACCCGGGCCGGGCGGCCGATGTCCTTGAGTGCGTCCAGCGCCGCCAGGATGGTGCGGCCGGAGTACAGCACGTCGTCCACCAGCAGCACGGTGCGTCCCTCCACCGGACAGGGAATCCGGCTGCGGCTGGCGGTGCGGGTGGGGTTGCGGCGCAGGTCGTCGCGGTAGAGCGTGATGTCCAGGTCCCCGACGGGCACCCGGATGCCCTCGATCCGGTTGATCTCGGCGGCCAGCCGGCGCGAGAGCGGCACGCCGCGGGTGGGGATGCCCAGCACCAGCAGGCTCTCCGCGCCACGGCTCAGTTCGGTCACCTGGTGCGCCATCCGGGTCAGCGCACGCTGGATCTCGTCGGCATCAAGAATGGTGCGCACCGGCCCGGCGGCATCATCGGGCGGGGTGATAACGGGATCGGTGGTCACAAGCAGATCTCCTGTGGTGGCCGTCCCGACGTGGGACGAGGCCCTCGAATCGGCAATCTATCAAGCCGCGACGCCGGTGTGGGACGTCGCCCGCAAAGCACAGACATTCACCACCCGCTCCGCTAGGATCGGCGCCATGAACGCGCTCACCACCCTGCACATTCTGGAGTCCACCTTCCCGGGGTGGCCCGAGTTCACGCCCGTCTCGAACATGCACATGTTCCTGCTGACGCTGGGCGCGCCGCTGCTGATCGGCCTGGTGGTCACCGGACTGATCGTCGGTACCCACCGCCGCCAGGAACTGCACGCCAGCAATGAGGCCGCCGGCATGATTGACCCGGCCCCGCGTCGGACCGGCAGCACCGCCGTCGATCCCGGTCGGGCACAGCGAGAGGTGCCCGCTGGTGATCGGGAGCTCGACGGCGTCCCCCGTACCGGCTCCCACGCCGCCAACCGAGAGCACTGATCTTCCCATCAGTCGACTCCACCACTCATCGCAGGACGGGGGGGTCAACGCACCAGCTGCGTTGCCCCCCCGTCCTGCGTCTGTTCCGGGCGCTGCTGCGGCCGGAATCTCTGCGGGAGGGTGTCACGACGTGAGATGGCTTGGAGTTTCACCGGCTGATGTGTTTGACTCCGTGGCATGCAGACCGCCGCAGTGCTATACCTCGTGACTCGTCGTCACGTGGATCTGCTGCGCCTCAATGGCTGCATGTGTCAGATGGCTTGAGCCGCGTCTGACCCCCCGCCCATTGTCTGGGCCACCCGTCCGGCGCGTGACGCCGGGCATCATCTGACCACCCTTTGTTCGTTGGTCACCTCACCTGCGTGTTGCGCGCCACCTTCCGGCAGCACCACCCACCCCGAGGTGATCTTGTGAACCGGCACACCGAAACCACGGCGCCCAGCCGAGTCCGCCCGCCCCGCGAGGGCCAGTCCAAGGGCAGTGGGCCGTCGACGGCCGCACCGCATGGGTTGATGCGCAACCCTCGCAGGGTTGGTGGCCGAGGCCTCGAGGGGCTCGGCCGGCGTGGCCTGGTCTGTGCGCCCGGCAGACCCCGAGCTGGGAAATCAGCCACGGTCCCTGAGCTGGTCGAGGGTGTTCTTCGAATCCTCAGGCGTCGATGAGGGTCACGTCGCCCGATCCCGAGCTGACCCGGATCTCCAAGTGGGGTTGCCCGGGGGCGGGTTCGCCCCGCGGGTCCAGCTGGATGTTGAGGTCTCCGGTGGCGGTGCTCGCATCGTGCCACAGGGGAAGGGAGCGCTTGGCGCCGATCGTGATGTCGGCGCTACCAGTGCGGGCGGTGACGCTGCCCGCGGTGAGGCGCCCCACTTCGATGTCACCGGAGCCGCTGGTCAGTTCTCCGGTTCCGGCGAGGGCTTCCAGCCGGATCTCACCCGAGCCGGTCTTGACCCGCAGGTGGCCGGTGGCCTCGTCGATGCTGACCGCTCCGGAGCCGGTGTCGATCTCTCCACCGGTGCACGTCTGCATGGTGAGGTCGCCGGAGGTGGTCCGGGCGCGAATCGGGCCGGGTTGGCCCTTGATGGTGATGTCACCACTCTTGCCATCCAGATCCAGGATGGCGTCACTCGGCACACTGATGCTGGCGGTGACGGAGGCGGTGTGCCCGAAGCGCACCGAGGTACGCCCGATCTGCAGGGCGAATCCCTTGCCCTTGCCAGTGGTGAGCAAGGGAGGGATGGTGACCTCCACCCGGTCACCCTTCTGTTCGGCCGAGACGGACTCGTCCAGGTAGCTGGGTTCATCGGCCACCACCTCGATCTCCACCCGGCCGGGAGCGGCGTCGTGGGTGATCTCCAGATCGGCTTCATGGGCAATCACGGTGAGGTGCACCGGGTCGGTGGTGTCAAAGGTGAAGGTGCGGGTGGTGCGGTCGCTGTTCATGGTCCCTCCTTAGGGGCGGTGGTCGAAGCTGTTGCGAGCGGGGCGCGGCCCAGAGTGGCTCCCGGATGGCGCGGCTGGGCTGGGTGCGGCGGCAATCTCGGGCTAGGCCCAGCCGGTGGCGCGGCGTGAGGTCCTGGGGCTGGTGGGTTGTGGGGCCAGTGACTGGCGGCAGGCCTGGGTGATCCAGCTGTTGAGCGACATGCCCTCGCGTTGGGCGGCGGCATCGGCTCTTGTCTTGACGCTCTCGGGTAGGCGGAGGGTGATCCGCGAGGTGCCCTCGTCTTCGGTCTCCGATTGCTGTGGTTCTGCCGGTGGGGGTGCCTCGGTGTTGTTTCGCAGCACCGCGATCACGGGGTCTCGCCCCTCCAGATGTACCTGCACCACGGTGTCCTCGAGTGCCGCGGAGACTTCGGCGGCGGCCTGCGTGAGCGCCTGGATCAGGGCCAACCGCAGGCTTGGTTCGGCGGCGGTGACCAACTTCTCGGCCACCGTCCTTGTCTGTTCGTCGGCCAGTGCCGTGGCGCGCTCAAGGTCGGCCCGCACCGCCTCCAGATAGCTGTTCAGCTCCATGCACACCAGAATGACACCAGCGTGACACCATTGCAAGAGCGGGGTGGTGTCTTTCGGGTGAACCCTGCGAGAGTTGCCACCATTGACAGCCATGGGACGCCGTCAGGCGTGCGGCGCGGGTCTGGAGCCCCCCAGCGGGGTTCACTGCGCAACCCTCGCGGGGTTGGTGGGACAGCTCCGGCCCCAACGGAGGCGATGCTCGGGTTCAGGGATTGCAGCCGGCGGCCATGGTCTCCAGGAAGTTGGACGCGTCCCGGGCGGCCTCGATGTTCCAGCTGGGCTTGGAACGGGCGACCCCGCTGGTGGGGTGACAGACGAACTGGTTCTTGAGCGATGCGGTGTCCGGGATGCCGCCTGCCCGGCGTGCCTGGGCCCAGCCCTCGGCGGTGAGCACGGTCAATGGTGCCGTGCGGCCAAGCTCGGTGGGCGTGATCAGCCAGCGCGGCTTGCCCTGCCAGGATTGCTTGCCCACGGAGGCGACCAGGGCCGTGCCCACGGTGGCGCTCACCCGTACGGCCCGGGAGCGAGGGAGTTGTTGCCCATCCGCCGGCGCCGCGCTCAGGCGACGACCGGTCACCCGCCACGTCCCGGGAATCGGCGCGCTGCCCGCGACGGTCAAGGTGGGGGCTTCGGCTGCCAGCTTCAGTTCTCCGGAAGCCGTGCGTACGACGATGGATCCGCCTGGGGCCTCCTCAACCACATCGGTCTTCCCCAGCCCGATGGTGAGCACCGTGCCGGTCAACGTCAGCCGGGTGTTGGTGTCGGGTAGGGCCACCCCATCCAGCTTCCCGGCGGTGTGCAGCGAGATGTCACCATGTTGCCCGCGCAGCACGATCTGGGGAAGTGGCTGGTGACTGTACTGCCCGATCGGTGCGGAGCCCGAAGCAGCGCTGGTGGACGGCGAACTGGGGGTCGGAGAACCTGGTGAAGGCGAGGTGCTTCGGCTTGAGGAGCCAGCGGCCGGCGGGCCGCCGGGACCCTCAGCGGGGGAGGGATCCCCGCAGCCCGCCGGCCCCAGAAGCACCACCCCCGTCAGCAGGGTCGCGCCTCGCAACCCCGCCGCCAGTCGGAGCGACGGCGACGGCTGGACCCGCGCGGACGCGCCGGGCCGGACGTGATGATCGCCCGGCCCCGCACGCCACTGCCGGGGCATCTGTCTTCGTCCGGTCAGGCGCCGACGGCCTGGCAGCGCAAGGCGCGGCGGGCCGCGTCGGACTGCTCCAGCAGCACCCGTCGGACCCCCGCGGACAGCCCCGGCTCGGCCAGCAGCTCATCCACCCTGCCCAGGAAGGCCTCGTTGGCCACCGGGACGCTCGGGAAGAGCAGCACCAGCGCGTTCTGGCTGGCGGCGTGACCGCGGGTCTTCCAGATCCCCTCGGAGCCGGAAATGGCCCGGCACAAGGCCAGATACTTCTCGGCATAGGGTGCCAGGAGCTCGCCCTGCGAATCCCGCCAGAAGGCGCGGCAGATCTGCTCCTGGGTGCCATTGGGCACGTCGGGATCGTCGGCGGCCAGCCGCCAGGCCTCGGCCTTGGCGTCGGCGTCGGGCAGGCTTGCGCGCGCGGCGGCGGCCCTTTCGGCACCGGAGATGGTCTTGTCCCGCTCGGCCTCGGCGTCGATCTCGGCGGAACCGATCGCTCCCATCCGGGCCAGTGCGCAGGTGATCCGCCAGCGCATGTCGGCGTCGATCTGCAGGCCCTCGGGCACTTCCTCGCCGGCCAGCCAAGCCTTCAGCAGCTCGGCTCCGGCGGGGGAGTCCACCGCGCTGATGATGCCATTGGCAAAGCTGAGCTGGTGGTCGCTGCCGGCCTCGGCGCCCTTCAGCAGCCCGGCGAAACCGGCGGTCAGTCGGGCCCGGCTGGCGGAGCGCTGGTCGTCGGCCGTGTAGGTGACACCGGCGGCGATCGCCTGGTTGTGCAGGAAGGCGACGGCATTGGGGTCGGTCTCCGACGCGACCCCCTGCAGCACCAGCGAGATGTAGTCGGCGGCCGGCATTTCGGCGTCGCGGCACATGTCCCAGGCGGCGGCCCAGCAGACGGCGCGGGCCAGCGGATCGTCCATCTGGTGCACGTGCCCCACCAGGGTGGACAGCGACTTCTCGTCCAGTCGCACCTTGGCATAGGTGAGATCACGGTCATTCAGCAGCACCAGGTCACCGCGGTGAACGCCCACCAGGGCGGGGATGGCGGTGCGCTCACCGTCGATGTCCACCTCCAGCTCGTGGCTTCGGCCCAGCACCTGGTCGTCACCGGAACCGGTCAGGGTGAAGATGCCGATCCCCATCCGGTGGGTGCGCAGCGTCGGGTGTTCCGGGTGGGCGGTCTGCACCACGTCGAAGCGAGTGAACTTGCCCTCGGCATCGACGTCGAAATCGGCCCGCAGGGTGTTGGGACCCGTGGTCTCCAGCCACTGCGCGCTGAACTGCGACAGATCCCGCCCGGAGCTCTGCTCCAGCGCCTCCAGCAGGTCGCTGAGCTGGGTGTTGCCAAAGGCGTGGTCCTCGAAATACTGCTTGACCCCGGCCAGGAAGGCGTCCTCCCCGACGAAGGCCACCAGCTGCTTCAGTACGGAGGCGCCCTTGGCGTAGGTGATGCCGTCAAAGTTCTGCTCCACGGCCTCCAGGTCCACCATGTCCGCGGCGATCGGGTGGGTGGTGGGCAGCTGGTCCTGCCGGTAGGCCCAGGACTTGCGGCCATTGCAGAAACCGACCCACGGGTCTCCGCCACCGTCGGCCGCGTGGATCTTGGCCAGGCAGAAGTGGCTGGCCCACTCGGCGAAGCTCTCGTTCAGCCACAGGTCATCCCACCAGGTCATGGTGACCAGGTCGCCGAACCACATGTGCGCCAGCTCGTGCAGGATGGTGTTGTCCCGGGACTCGTACATCTCCTGCCCGACGCGGGACCGGAAGAGGTATTCGTCGCGGAAGGTGACGCAACCGGCATTCTCCATGGCGCCGGCATTGAACTCGGGCACGAAGATCTGGTCGTAGCTGCCGAAGGGGTAGGGGAAGCCGAAGCACTCTTCGTAGACGTCGAAGCCACGCTGGGTGGTGTGCATGATCCGGTCGTCGTCCAGGTATTCCGTCATGGACTGCCGGCACATCACCGAGGCGGGGATCTCGCCCAGTTTGGTCTTCAGACTGTGTTCGACGCGGTGGTACTCGCCCGCGATCAGGGCGGTGATGTAGGTGGCGACCTTCAGCGTGGGTTCGAACTCCCAGATGCCGTTGCCATTGGCACCCTCGACGGGCTCGACGGCCTGCGCATTGCTGACCACCAGCCAGTGCTTGGGAGCGATCACATTCAGCTGGAAGGTGGCCTTCTGGTCGGGCTGCTCGAAGTTGGCGAACACTCGACGCGCGTCGGCGGTCTCGAACTGGGTGTACAGGTAGACCTTGCCATCGGCGGGGTCGACGAAGCGGTGCAGGCCCTCGCCGGTGTGCGAGTAGCGGCACAGGGCGGTGACGATCAGCCGGTGCTCGCCGGGCTCGCTGGTGAAGGGCAGCTTGCCATCGGCGAAGGCGGTGGCGTCCACCTCGGTCTCGTCCAGCCAGGCGTCCAGCACCTCGTCGGCGATCAGGTCGACATGGCTGGCCCCGCCCCGGCTGGTGAAGGTGATCTCGGTGGTGGAGATGAAGGTCTCGGTCGGCTCGGCGAGCGGCTCGCCGTCCAGCCCCAGCCCGGAGAGGTCAACGGTGACCTGATAGGCGTCGGCGGTGACGACGCGAGAGCGCTGCTGGGCGCCGGCTCGCGTGATGTTTGCGGTGGTCATGCGGGTGGTGACCTTTCAGTCGTTGGGGCTTAAATGAGCCTATACCGGTGGCCCACCCGGTCCAATGACCTTGTCCCGCGCGCCTACGCTGGTGCCATGACCACTCCCGTTGACTTCTGGTTTGACCCGATGTGCCCGTGGGCCTGGATGGCCTCGCGCTGGATGCTCGAGGTGGAGAAGGTGCGCGACGTGCACACCACCTTCCACGTGATGAGCCTGTCGGTGCTGAACGACGGCCGTGATCTCCCCGAGGACTATGTGCAGCACATGCGCGAGGGCTGGGTCGGCGTGCGCGCCGCCATCCTGGTGGAGCAGCAGCACGGCCCCGAGGCGGTGCGCGACTTCTACACCGCGCTGGGCACCCGTTACCACCCCGGCGAACAGCCCAAGACCGTCGCGACGGTCCGGGCCGCGCTGGCGGAGGCCGGTCTGGACGAGTCCATCGCGGACCGGGCCGAGGCCTGGCAGCCGGGCGACGAGCCCGACGAGGTTGACGTCGCCCTGCGCAAGAGCCACCACGAGGGCATGGATCCGGTGGGCGACGAGGTGGGCACCCCGGTGATCCACCTCAACGGCAAGGCGTTGTTCGGGCCGGTGATCAGTCCGGCGCCGAAGGGTGAGCAGGCCGGCCGACTCTTCGATGGTTTCGCGCTGGTCACCGAGTACGACGGCTTCTACGAGCTCAAGCGCACCCGCACCGTGGGCCCGCTCTTCGACTGAGAATTCCTGGGCAAACGTACTGACCGCATCTGGCACCGTCGTCGGTGCCAGATGCGGTCAGTTCGTTCAGGAGGGGTCAGCCGGTCAGCGTGCGCTGGTCTCCAGCCCCTCGATGCCGTTCAGGGTGGAGACCTCCGGCTCGTGGTGCAGCGTCGGGTCGGCCGCCAGGTAGGCCTTGGTCTCGCGGGCGATCAGGCCCGAGCAGATCAGCAGGCCCACCAGGTTGGGGAAGGCCATCAGGCCATTGGCAATGTCGGAGAAGGTCCACACCGTCGATAGCTCGGTGGTGGCGCCGACGAAGACGATCGCGCTGAAGAAGAGCCGGTAGGGCATCACGCCCCTGATCCCCACCAGCCGCTCGACATTGCGTTCGCCATAGTAGGCCCAACCCAGCACCGTTGAATAGGCGAAGAAGATCAGCGCCAGCGCGACGATGATGCCGCCTGCGGTGCCGGGAAGCCCCGTGGAGAAGCCCTGCGCGGTCAGCGCGGCGCCGGTCTTGCCGGAGGTCCACACGCCGGTGGTGAGGATCACCAGCCCCGTCATGGAGACGACGATGATGGTGTCGATGAAGGTCTGGGTCATGGAGACCAGCCCCTGGCGCACCGGGTGCTTGGTCTTGGCCGCAGCGGCGACGATCGCCGCCGAGCCCATGCCGGACTCGTTGGAGAAGATGCCGCGCGCGATGCCGAACTGGATGGCCTGCGCCATCGCGGCGCCGGCGAAGCCACCGGCTGCGGCGGTGCCGGTGAAGGCGTCGGTGAAGACCAGCTGCAGGGCGGGGATGATGCCGCGGAAGTTGATCGCAAGCACCACGAAGCCCGCGGCCACGTAGAAGATGATCATGAAGGGCACGAAGGCGCTGGTGACCTTGGAGATTGACTTGATGCCGCCCAGCAGGACCAGTGCGGTCATCACGGCCAGGACGGCGCCGACGATCGTCGGGTTGACCCCGAAGGTGTCGTGCATGGCCGCTGCGACGGAGTTGGACTGGGTCATGTTGCCGATCCCGAAGCTGGCGACCACGGCGGCGATGGCGAAGAAGAGCGCCAGGAACTTGCCCAGCCCGCCGGGGATGGCCCGCTGCAGGTAGTACTGCGGGCCGCCGGAGACCTCACCCTTGGCGTCAGTGCTGCGGAAACGCACGCCCATGAAGGCCTCGGAGTACTTGGCGGCCATGCCGAAGATGGCGGAGATCCACATCCAGAACAGGGCGCCGGGGCCGCCGAGGTTGATCGCGGTGGCTACGCCGGCGATGTTGCCCACGCCGACCGTGGCGGCCAGGGCTGTGGCCAGCGCCTGGTAGTGGGAGACGTCGCCCTCCTCGTGGTCGGCGTCGTTGCGGCGCAACAGGGCCAGCGAGAGTGCCGGGCCGAGCTTGCGGAACTGCAGGCCGGCCAACCGGATGGTCAACCAGATGCCGGTGCCCAGCAGCAAGGGCATCAGCATGAACTTGCCCCAGATGATCCCATCCAGGGTTGTCAGAAATTCCTCCACGGTGTGCACTCCTGTGTGTCTTCGTCGGGCCTTCGCGACAGCAAATCGTGAAATTTGTCACAATGCAAGACTCTGGCCCAAATTGGCGGCGTGTTCATCTGGCCTCAGCGATCAGGGCCCCAGCACCCGGGGCAGCCGTTGCCGACGAGAAAATGTCAGGGCCCTGCGGCAGGATGGTCGTCGTGACTCCGCATAATCGCACTCCCCAGCCCGACGCCGACGACGAGGTACTCGACGAGGCCGCCATTGCGCAGGCCGCGGCCCAGGTGGAGGCTGCCCCGGATGCCGGCAGCGACGAACGGCATCGCTGGACGGAGCTGGCCGAGCGGATAACCGACGCCCAAGAGGCCTACTACGGCGCCGACGCGCCCACCATCTCCGACGCCGAGTACGACCAGCTGATGCGTGAGCTGGACGCTCTGGAGGAGCGCTTCCCGGAGCTGCGCACCCCGGATTCGCCCACCCAGAAGGTGGCCGCGGCCCAACGGATGACCGACTTCGCGCCCGTCACCCACGCCGAACGGATGCTCAGCCTGGACAATGTCTTCTCCACCGAGGAGCTGACCGAATGGCTGGGCCGCACGCAGAAGGCGGTGGGAGCCGCCGGCAGCGAATACTTGTGTGAGTTGAAGATCGACGGGTTGGCGATCAGCCTCACCTATGAGCAGGGCCGGCTGGTCCGGGCCGCGACTCGCGGCGACGGTCGGGTGGGGGAGGACGTCACCGGCAATGTCCGCACCATCCGCTCCATCCCGCAACAGCTGGCCGGTGACGACATCCCGGAGCTGGTGGAGATCCGCGGCGAGGTCTTCTTCCCCGTGGCGGCCTTCGCGGAGTTGAATGCGTCGCTGGTGGAGGCCGGGAAGGCGCCCTTCGCCAATCCGCGCAATGCCGCGGCCGGCTCGCTGCGACAGAAGGCCCCGTCGGTCACGGCCACCCGGCCACTGGACATGCTGGTGCACGGCATCGGTGCGCGGTCCGGCTTCGAGATCACCCGGCAGAGCGAGGCCTATGAGCGGATCAAGGGCTGGGGGCTGCCCACCTCCCCCTACTTCAAGGTGCTCGCCACCCCGGCTGAGGTGCTGGACTTCGTTGCCCACTACGGGGAGCACCGGCACGATGTGAGCCATGAGATCGACGGCATCGTCATCAAGGTGGACGAGATCGCCCGTCAACGCCAGCTGGGCACCACCTCGCGGGCTCCGCGCTGGGCCATTGCCTACAAGTACCCCCCGGAGGAGGTCAACACCAAGCTGCTGGACATCCAGGTCAATGTGGGCCGCACCGGTCGCGTCACCCCCTTCGGCATGATGCAGCCGGTCAAAGTGGCCGGGTCCACCGTCTCCATGGCCACCCTGCACAACGGCTTCGACGTCAAGCGCAAGGGGGTGCTGATCGGCGACACCATCGTGCTGCGCAAGGCCGGCGATGTGATCCCGGAGATCCTGGGGCCCGTCGTGGAGCTGCGCGACGGCAGCGAGACCGAGTTTGTGATGCCCACCCACTGTCCCTCCTGCGGCACCGAGCTGCGGCCGGAGAAGGAGGGTGACAAGGACATTCGCTGCCCCAACTCACGCACCTGCCCCTCCCAGTTGCGGGAACGGCTGTTCAGCCTGGCCTCGCGCTCCGGTTTCGACATCGAGGCGTTGGGCTTCCAGGGCGCCGACGCCCTGCTCGGCTCCGGGATCCTGGCCGACGAGTCCACCCTGTTCGAGCTGACCGACGCCGGTCTGGTGCGGACCCCCTTCTACACCCGGGCCGCCAAGAAGACCGAGCTGGCCGACCCCGACGGTGTACCCGCCCCCGGTGTGGTGGATGGTCGGGTGCTGAATGCGAACGGTCGCAAGCTGTTGGAGAACCTGGCCAAGGCCAAGGAACAACCGTTGTGGCGGGTGCTGGTCGCGCTCTCCATCCGGCACGTCGGGCCCACCGCGGCTCGGGCGCTGGCCACCCGCTTCGGCTCGTTGGATGCCATCCGGGCGGCGACGGTGGAGGAACTGGCGGATACCGAGGGAGTTGGGATGGTGATTGCCGAGGCCGTCGTTGAATGGTTCACGGTGGACTGGCACCGGCAGATCGTCGAGCGGTGGGCGGCTTCCGGGGTGCGGATGGCCGACGAACGCGACGAGTCGGTGGAGCGCACCCTGGAGGGGCTGACCATTGTCGTCACCGGCGGGCTGGAGGGTTTCACCCGCGACGGGGTCAAGGAGGCCATCATCAGTCGCGGCGGCAAGGCGTCGGGCAGCGTCAGCAAGAAGACCGACTACGTGGTGGTGGGGGAGAATGCCGGTTCCAAGGCGGCCAAGGCGGAGGAATTGGGCCGCCCGATCCTGGACGAGGCGCAGTTCCTGCAGCTGCTGGCCGGTGGCCCCGACGCCTTGGCCTGAACCGCTACGGCAGACGGCGCAGCCCCGCCCACCGTGCTGGTGGGCGGGGCTGCGGCGTGTGGCAGAGCCCGGGTGCGGGGTCAGTGCGCGATGGCCCCACCCGCGCCGATGCCGGTCATCGAGCAGACCTCCATCTCGGCCTGCAGATCGGTGTCCGCGGGCTTGGAGGTGATGGTGCCGACGAAACCGGCAAGGAAGGCCAGCGGCAGGCTGACGATAGTCGGGTTGGTCAGCTGGAACAGGGCGAAATCGGCATTCGGGAAGAAGGCCTTCGGATCGCCCGAGATCGACGTTGAGAAGACGATGATCAGCACCGCGGAGAGCAGACCGGCGTAGATCGACCAGACCGCGCCGCGGGTGTTGAACTTGCTCCAGTACAGCGTGTAAAGGATGGCCGGCAGGTTGGCCGAGGCCGCGACGCCGAAGGCCAGCGAGATCAGGAAGGCGATGTTCTGGCCATTGGCGAAGATGCCGCCGACCACCGCAAGGATGCCGATCGTGACCGAGGTGATCCGGGCCACCTTGACCTCTGCGGCCGGATCCACCTTGCCGTCATGCAGGACGTTGTTGTAGATGTCATGCGCGAAGGAGGCCGACGCGGTGATGGTCAGGCCCGCGACCACCGCGAGGATGGTGGCGAAGGCCACACCGGAGATGATGGCCATGAAGACCGATCCGCCGAGGTGATGGGCCAGCAGGGGAGCAGCCGCATTGGCCCCGCCGGGCGCCTTCTTGATGGCCTCGGCGCCGACCAGGGCGGCGGCGCCGTAGCCCAGCACCAGGGTGAAGATGAAGAAGACACCGACCATGCCAATGGTCCACACCGCCGACTTGCGGGCGTCCTGGGCCGTGGGCACGGTGTAGAAGCGCATCAACACGTGCGGCAGGCCCGACGGGCCGGCGACCAGCGCGATGGCCAGCGAGATGAAGGACAGCTTGGTCCAGCCATTGGTGCCGTACTGCAGCATCGGCTCCATGATCAGGTCGCCCTTGGGGTGAGCGGCCACGGCCTCGCCGAAGACGCGGGAGAGGTTGAAACCCTTGAGGGCCATCACCCAGACGAACATGACCGCGGCGCCACTGACCAGCAGCACGGCCTTGATCATCTGCACCCAGGTGGTGCCCTTCATGCCGCCGACCAGCACGTAGACGATCATGATGCAACCCACCAGGGCAATCACAAGGCTCTGGCCGTTCTTGGAGCTGATGCCCAGCAGCAGGGCCACCAGGCCGCCGGCGCCGGCCATCTGCGCCAGCAAGTAGACGAAGCTGATGGTCAGGGTGGAGGCGGCAGCTGCGGTGCGCACCGGCTTCTGATTCATCCGGAAACTCATCACGTCGGCCATCGTGTACTTGCCGGTGTTGCGCAGCGGCTCGGCCACGAGCAGCAGGGCGATGATCCAGGCGACGAAGAAGCCGACGGAGTAGAGGAAGCCGTCGAAGCCGTTGAGGGCGATGGCGCCCGTCACGCCCAGGAAAGCCGCGGCCGAAAGGTAGTCACCGGTGATCGCCAGACCATTCTGGCGGCCGGAGAAGGCGCCGCCGCCGGTGTAGAAGTCGGTGGACTTCTTGGCGGAGTTGCGGGTCACCGCGACCACCACGGCCATGGTGCCGATCACGAACAGGGCAAAGATGCTGATGTTGAGGATCGGGTTGCCGACTGTCTCCATGATGGTGGGATTCATCGCGGGGTCGCCTCCTTCTCAAGACGGGCGCGCAGGGTGGCGGCGCGGGGGTCGAGGTTGTTGTTGGCGTGTCGGACGTAGAGGAAGGTCACCAGGTAGGTGGTGGCGAAGTTGAGCAGTCCGAACAGGATCCCCACATTGACGAAGCCGAAGACGCGGCGTCCCATCAGGTGCGGGGCGTAGGTGGCCAACAGGACGAAGACGAAGTACAACCCGATGAAGGTGGCGACCATCGGGAAGGCGAAGCTGGTGAAGGACTTGCGCAGTTCGCGGTACTCCTGCGAGTCCTTGGCCTCGACAAAGTCGATGCCGTGGACATTGGTCTCTGGCCCGACCTGACTCAGTTCAGGCAGAGGCCAGTGGTCCTCTGGGAGGTGGGCCTCCACCTCTTCGGAGGTGGAGTGGTGGTGTTCGTGCGTCACGCGGGCTCCTGTCAGGGCGCCGAGGCGGGGCCTCGGTGGGGTCTCAAAGGTGGGGTTCGGCGGGCTTGCCAAACCGCGGGGACCCGGCTGGGTCGTGGTGGTGTGGCGCGGTGGTGCTCCAACGGGGCGGCTGCATTGCCGAACCGTTCAGTCACACAAGTGACTTATCCGAGAGTGACACATTGTGAACTCATGCACAAGATATTTCGTGAAGATTCTCACAAGGTGGTCAGGGGGCTGACCCTGCGAGGGTTGCTGATGATGCTCGTCATAGTGTCTTCACTGAGCGTGGCCACCGCTCCGGGTCCTGACGGTGAAGCCCAGATCGGCAACCCTCGCAGGGTTGTCCACAGGAGACGAGTTCCGAAGAATTGTCCACAGGATTGCCAGGGCGTGACGCGCTGCGGGTACAGATTCACACACTGTGGGCATGCGGGGAACTGATGAAGTGCGGGCACTGCTGCAGGCCAATGGTGGGGTGCTCAAGAGATCGAACCATCCTGAACTGCGAGGTTCGATTGACTGGATGCTGCGCTCACCCACGAAAGAGGTCGTCCGGCTGCTGCCGGGGGTGATCGCGGCCAGCGCTGTGGCGGAAGATTTCACGGTGCGGGTCAAGGCGGTGATGCTCTGGCAGCCAGATGCGATCATCACCGGGGACGCTGCGGCCCGGCTGGACTACTGGCCGGAGCATCAGGCGGATGTGATCGATGTGATCGTGCCGCACTTCACCAAGCCGGCGCCTGGGGTGCGGGTCCATCGGGTGGCGTTGCCACTGGACCACATGGTGGAGACAGAAGGGATCCGGCGCACGCACCCGGCGTGGACCAGTGTGTGGCTGGCCGAGCAGGACGGAGGAGATGCCATTGACGAGGCATTTCGCCGCAAGGAGGCCAGTCTGGAGGAGGTACAGGGGGCCCTGGGGTCAATGTCCCGGCAAACGGCAACAAACCTGAGGCGCTTCGTGGTGGCCAACAGCGCCGAGAACCCCTGGTCACACCCGGAACGCCAGTGGCACATGATGCTGCGCGCACATGGGGTGACCGGCTGGATCGGCAATCTGCCGGTGGTGATCGGTGGGGTGAAGATGGTGCTGGATGCGGGGATGCCGGAGCTCAAGATCGACATGGAGGTGCAGTCCTTCGAGCACCACACGGACCACGCCACCTTCTACAAGGACCAGTCTCGGATCGCCAATCTGGTGGCCAATGGCTGGACCTACTTTCCGGTGACGGTCCCGATGATCGAGGAGGAGAGCACCGTGATGGCCCAGCTCTTCGCCACCATGGAGCGCTGCCGCCGAGAGCTCGGCCTGCCTCCCGGACCCGACCGTGCGAGGGTTGCCCGGCGGGAGGTCACACGAGTTCGGCGCAACGGGAAGTGGTTGCACCGCCCGCCTGCTTCGGCCACCTAGCGCAACCCTCGCAGGGTCGGGCTCCGGCGGGGTCACGGGGAAGGGTGTGCGGGAGCGCCTTCCCGATCCGCCGGCCATGGATGGCGCTGCTGCCGGGGGCCAGCGGATCTGAAATAGTTGCCCCATGCGCGTTCACATTGCCACTGACCATGCCGCCTTCGAGCTCAAGGAATACCTGCGCGAGCAGCTGACTGCCGCCGGCCACGAGGTGGTGGACCACGGCGCCACCAGCTATGACGCCGAGGACGACTACCCGGACACCTGCATTCCGTGCGCGGAGGCAGTGGTGGCTGATCCGGAAAGCCTGGGCATCGTGCTGGGCGGTTCGGGCAATGGCGAGCAGCTGGCCGCCAACCGGGTCAAGGGCTGCCGCGCCATCCTGGCCTACAACACCGAGATCGCCAGGCTCGGCCGCGAGCACAACAACGCCAACGTGATCTCCCTGGGGGGCCGCTTCACCAGCAATGAGCAGGCGTTGGAGATCGTCGACGTCTTCCTCACCCAGCCATTCACCGAGGAGGCGCGGCACGCCCGTCGCGTGCAGAAGATGACCGACTACGAGGACGCGCACCGCGCCTGAGGCGTCATCGCCGCCGCCCCGCGGCCCGGGCCAGCAGACCGTCCAGCACCCGCTGGGCCTCGGTCAGATCGGCCGGGGCGGGGCGGCTGACCTCTCGCGCTCGCAGGGCGCGGCCCGGGGTGACGATGCCGGAGGTTCCGTCGCGGCCGAACTCTCGCGGCCCATGTGCGCCCTGACCGCGCGGATTGCCACCGGCGGATCCGGGTGCCGTGCGCTCAGTGCTCATGCGTGCAACTCTAGAGGGCAATGACTTCAGGGAGGTGCGGATGCCGGAAGGGCATGTGATCCATCGGTTGGCCCAGGCCACGATGGCCAACTTCGGCGGCCAGGTGGTGGCGGTCAGCTCACCCCAGGGTCGGTTCGACGGCGCGGCCGCAAGCTTGGACGGCACCGTCCTGCAGGCGGCCAGCGCCTGCGGCAAGCACCTGTTCATCGACTTCGCGAGCGCCCAACCGGAGCGCATCGTGCACATTCACCTGGGGTTGATCGGCAAGCTCTTCTTCGCGCCGCTCGCAGAACCAAAGGGGGCGGTGCGGCTGCGGATCACGGATGGCACCACCGCCGCAGACCTGCACGGGCCCCAGCTGTGCCGACTGATCAGCGCAGCGGAACAGCAGGCGCAAATCGCCAGGCTGGGCCCCGACCCGATCCGCCCCGACGCCGATCCGGAGGTTGCCTGGCAGCGGATCCACCGCTCTGGGCGCAGCATCGCGTCGCTGCTGATGGACCAACGAATCACCGCCGGCGTGGGCAACATCTACCGCGCAGAGGTGCTGTTCCGGCATCGGGTGAACCCCACCACCCCCGGCAATCAGCTCCGCCGCGCCACCTGGCAGGCCATCTGGGCCGATCTGGTGGTGCTGATGCGCGACGGTGTGGCGCTCGGCAGGATCGACACGGTTCTGGACGAACACGGCCCCGAGGCGCAGCAGCGGCCCGCCCGGGTGGACCGGCACGGTGGCGAGGTCTATGTCTACCGACGAGCCGCCCAACCCTGCCTGGTCTGCGGCAGCACGGTCCGCGTCGCCGACCTGGAGGGGCGCAATCTCTACTGGTGTGGAAAATGTCAGCGCCGACGCTGATCAACTGGCGCGGTCTGGAGGTCGCCGTCGCCTCGGATGGCACCTTGGTCAGCATCACCCAGGACGGCCGCCCGGTGCTCACCGATCTGGCGGTGCGCTTCGCTCCGCCCTGGGCCCTCCAGCGCACCGAACTGCTGCTGGACGAGATCGAGCAGCACTTTGCCCTGGAGATCGACGGCGCAACCCAGGCCCGGGCCATCGTGCGGCACGTCTTCGACGACACCTGGAGCATTCGCGTGCAGGTGGTCAACCTGACCGACGTCGAGCTGACCGCCCCGCCGGCCCGGCTGGACTTCACCCCGGCTTGGCCCGCCCGCTGTTGGCTGGCCGGTGCGGAGGGGCAGATCAGCCTGGACGTCGCGGATCCGGAGGGTCGGCTGCTGACCTTCACCCAGTTACGCGGCCGCAGCCGTCGGAGCGAGGGGCAGTGCTGGCTCACCGACCTGCCGATCCACCTTGGCCCGGCTGGCACCCCGCATGCCGGCTACCGGGTGAGTTGGCGAGCGGACTGGTTGCGCGACGAGCGGATGCAGGCCGCCGCGCTGCCCAGCTGGTGGCCGGAGCGGATCGTCCTGTTGGATCTGCAGGAGGTGTTGCGGCTGGACCTGCCCGATGCCGCCATCGAGGCCGCCGGGATCCACGTGTTGCAGGACGAGACCAGCACCTACCTGACCGCGCAGGAAGGCGTGCACATCGCCCAGGTGCACGCCCGGCGCGGTACCACCGACGTCGAACTGGCGTGGGCGGGGGACCTGGTCTGGGAGCATCTGATGCCCGTCGTCGACGAACTCCGGCGGCGCGACCCGCGCACCCTGGCCGCCCATGAGGTCTTCCTGCTGGGCCGCGCCCGTTCCCTGGGCCACCTGGGAGATGCCCCCACGACGCTGGTCACCGAGGCGGTGGAGAACCTGGCCGCTCGCCCCGGTCCGGTGCCGCCGCTGGCGCTGGCCGCGGTCGCCGACGAGGTGCTGGCCCACGGCGCCCCGGAACTCGTGGAAGTCCTGCCTGATCTGGCAAGTCGCACGCCCCTGCAGCCCGGCACCCTGACCTGTGCGCTGCATGCCACGCTGGCCAGCCGACTCGCCGGTGGCCAGCCCAACCTGCCGTTGCCCGCGGGAGAGGTCCGGGGCGAGAGCATGGCCGAACGCGCAGTGAACGAGGCGATCATCCGCACCGAACTGTTGGCCCTTCGCCCCGCGGAACAGGTGCCCACGCACACCATCCGGCTGGCCGCTCTGCTCGGTGCGGGCCTGCCGGGCCACACCGTCGACCAGCTGACCCGGGCCTTGATCTGGGCCGTCACGGGCAACTTGCCGGAGCATTGGGAGGTGGAGCGCTGGCCGGCGTCGCTGGCGCGGGTCCGGGAGGATGCCCGGGCTCGGCTGCTGGCGGAGCGCTGCGACAGTGAGGTGCTGGCCTGGCTGCTCTGGTGACCGGGCTGTCACGGCGCCGTCGCCCGATCGGCGCGCCGACGGTCCGACCAGGGAATGGTTGGCATCAGACCGTGGGTGGTTTCGGGCAACTCGTCGCGCCGGCATTTGCCGTCGCGGCCCTAGTGGGTAGCAAGATGGGCGCATGCCCCAGCTGACGCCGACGAGCCGACGAGTACCCCAGCTGTTGTCCCGCGTCTTTTACGTGGCGGCCTTCCTGGTGATCCTGCGCGAGGTCTTCCGCGGCACCCACTGGGTGCGGGCCGTGGTGCGGGCCTTCAGCTCTCTGGTCTTCCCGGTGGAACTCGGCGGGCTGGGCCTGGCCGTGCTGCTCGGCATCATCGGCGCCTCGCTGATGCGACGAAAGCGGGTCGCCTGGTGGATGGCGGTGGCGTGGCTGGGGCTCTGGTGGATCGCCGCGGTGCTGGGCTGGGGTGCGCTGGTGGTCTCCGCGGCCCACGGCGAGCCCCTGACCCGCGGCCTCAACCGGGACCTGCTGGAGTACGTCTTCAGCGGCATCACGCTGAGCGTCCTGCTCTGGCTCCTGCTGGCCAATCGGCGCCAGTTCACCGCCCGGTTGAACCCCGGCAATGTCCGTTCCGCCGTGCTCACCGGACTGGTCGGAATTCTGCTGTCACTGGGCGTCGGCTACCTGCTGGGCCTGGTCACCGGCGAAACCGGCCGCCCCCGCTCCCGGTTGATCAACATCTTCCAGCACATCATCTACGGCCCCAATGCCGGCGTGCCCAAGATGGTGCCCGGCTGGGTGCAGAGCATCGTCGGGCTGCTGGCGGCGATCAGCCTGATCGCGGCGCTGTTGGTGCTGCTGCGCTCCCAGCGCTCCGCCGGTGCCACCACGCTGGCGGACGAGCTGGAGCTGCGCCAACTCCTGGCCGAGTACCCGGAGGATTCGCTGGGCTACTTCGCCACCCGTCGGGACAAGCAGATCGTCTTCAGCCACAACCGTCGCGCCGCGATCGCCTACCGGGTGCAGCTGGGCGTCTGTCTTGCCGCCGGTGATCCCGTCGGGCGACGCGAGAACTGGGATGGAGCGATCGCCGCCTACCTGGACCAGTGCCACACCTTTGGCTGGACGCCGGGAGTGGTTGGCGCCTCCGAGGACGGCGCCGCCGCCTACGAGCTGGCCGGGCTGAAGGTGATCCGGGTGGGCGACGAGGCCGTCCTGCATCCCGAACAGTTCGACCTGGAATCACGCGAGCTGAAGGGGGTGCGCGGCTCGGTGACCCGGCTGCAGAATGCCGGTTACACCGTGCGGGTGCGGCGCCACGACGAGATCCCCGAGCCCGAGCTGCGGCACCTGATCGAGCTGGCCAATGCCTGGCGCGACGGCGACGACCGTGGCTTCTCGATGGCGTTGAACCGGCTCGGCGACCCGCTGGACGGCCAGTGCGTATTGGTGCAGGCCGTCTTCCCGCAGAATTCCGAGCATTCGGAATCCACCGCGGGGCTGCTGTCCTTCGTGCCGTGGGGCCGTGACGGTCTCTCGCTGGACGTGATGCGCCGCAATCCCGACGCCGACAATGGCATCACTGAATTCATGGTGGCCGGCCTGATGGCCGCCGGGCGGGATCGCGGCTGGCGTCGGGTCTCGCTGAACTTCGCCGTCTTCCGCAGTGCCTTCGAGGAGGGCGAGCGGGTTGGCGCCACGGCACTGGATCGGGCCAAGCGTCGGGTGCTGATGATCTTCTCCCGCTGGTTCCAGATCGAACAGCTCTATCGCTCCAATGTGAAGTACGCGCCCAGCTGGCAGCCCCGGCTGATGGCCTACGAGGATGCTGCCGACATCGGCCAGGTGGGTGCCGCGATGGGCTTGGCCGAGGGCTTCCTGGACCTGCCCGACTGGGCCAACCCGCTGCCCGAGCCGGAGCAGGATCTGGTCAGCCGCGACGACCCGGCGGTGATGGCCTTCCTGGAACGGCCGGCACTGGCGCTGCCCCCCGCCCGGGTGCCGGAGCAGATGCGCGGCCGGCTGGCCAAGCGCAATCAGCTGCTGGAGGCGGGGGAACAGGCCTATCCGGTGCACACCGGCGTCGACGCCCATTGCGACGTGGTGGCGATGAGCACGGGCGAGCGGGTCACCATCGCCGGGCGCATTGTCGGCGTCAGCGACCACGGCGGCGTCTGCTTCGTCCGGCTCCAGGACTGGTTCGGTTCCACCCAGGCCCTGCTGGATTCCGGCAGCTTGGGCCGGGAGGAGTTGCGACGCTTCGACGCGGTGACCAACCTGGGCGACCAGGTGGCCTTCACCGGCATTTGCGGGGCCTCCCGCACCGGCACGCCCAGCCTGCTCGTCGAGAGCTGGCGGCTGATCAGCAAGTGCCTGCGACCGCTTCCCGACAAGCGCAAGGGCATCCGGGATCCGGAGGCGCTGGTCCGACGCCGCTACCTGGACCTGATCGTCAACCCGTCGAGCCGACAGCGGCTGCAACAACGCAGCGTCGCGATTCAGGCGGTGCGCCAGACCATGTTGGACCACCGCTTCCTGGAGGTGGAGACGCCCATCCTGCAGACCATCCACGGTGGCGCGAACGCCCGGCCCTTCCGAACCCACATCAACGCCTATGACCTGGATCTGTACCTGCGGATCGCGCCCGAGCTGTACCTCAAGCGACTGATGGTGGGCGGGCTGGACCGGATCTTCGAGATCGGCCGCAACTTCCGCAATGAGGGCGCCGACGCCACCCACAACCCCGAGTTCAGCGTGATTGAGGCCTACCAGGCGCACGGTGACTACCGCAGCATGCAGGAGTTGACCGTCGAGATGGTGCGACGGGCGGCGCTGGAGGCCAATGGCTCGACGGTGGTTCGCGGTACCGGCGCCGACGGCAAGCAGCACGAGATCGATCTTGCCGCGCCGTGGCGCTGGGTGAGCGTGCACGACGCGATCGCGGAGAAGCTGGGCGAGCCGATCAGCGCAGACACCCCTCGCGAGGAGCTGGCGCGTTTCGCGTCACGGTTGGGGATCGAGGTGGAGCCCAAGGCCGGTCGGGGTGCCGTGCTGGAGGAGCTCTACGACCACCTGTGCGAGAAGGCCACGGTGCAGCCCACCTTCTTCTGTGACTTCCCCGCCGAACTCTCCCCGTTGACCCGACCGCACCGTGAGGACCCGAGGCTGGCGGAACGGTGGGATCTGGTGGTCTTCGGATCTGAACTGGGCACCGCCTATTCCGAGCTGGTGGATCCGGTGATCCAGCGCCAGCGGCTCACCGAACAGTCCCTGCTGGCCGCCAATGGTGACCCGGAGGCGATGGAGATCGACGAGGACTTCCTGCAGGCACTGGAATATGGCATGCCGCCGTCGGGTGGTCTGGGGATCGGGCTGGACCGGCTGGTGATGTTGCTCACCGGCGCGTCGATCCGGGAGACGATTGCCTTCCCGCTGGTTCGGCCGCGGCGCTAGTCTCGCTGGGTAGGCAATTCCCACGTTGGCTCGGCTCGTCGAAGCCCCGATCGAAGAAGGTCGCAGGATGGTGGAACCCAAGGGGCGCGTGGCCCTGTGCGCCGGGCGGCAGCTGCACTGGCGCGAGCGCGTGGGCGAGGAACCGGCCGTTGTGATGATGAATGGTTGCGGGCTGGCGATGGAATTCTGGCGGGACCTGATTGGCCTGCTGCCCTCTGTGCGGGTGCTCAGCTATGACCGCCCCGGGATGGGCGGCACCGCGTGGCCGGGGCACCTGCCCAGCCTGGACGAGGAGGTCGCCAGCCTGGCCGACCTGCTGGACCAGCGGGGGATCGCCGGTGTGGTGCTGGTGGCGCATTCGATGGCTGCCTTCCACGCCGAGGCCCTGGCCCGGCTGCGGCCCGAGCTGGTCAGCGGCCTGGTGCTGGTGGACGGTTCGGTGGAGTGGTACCCCACCCGACCCGACCTGCCCGCACCCACCCTGGCCCGACGGCTGGGGCGCGTCGTGGAGTCGCTCAGCCTGAACAGGCTGGCCGGCATGGCCTTTCGTTTTGGCAGCTATCTGCAGACCAATCATGAATGGTCGCGACTCGGCCATGGGCGGCTTCCCTCGATCTATCGCGACGCCGACTCCCTGGCGATGGGGTTGGCCGAGTCGATGGCCTACGATCGGCAGGGCTGGGACCTGCTGCAGTTGCGTGCCCGGGCGCCGTGGCCCGGTCTCCCGACAGTCGTGCTCAGCGCCGCAGACGCCGAGGACGGCAAGTGGGTGGCGCAGCAGAGGCGGCTCGCGCACCTGTTGAGCGCCCGCCACGTGGTGGTGCCCGACTCGAAGCACCTGATGATGCTCGACCGCCCCGACGTGATCGCCGCCGCGATCCACGCGGTCCGCCCCGAGTGACCGTGCTGGCCGGGCGGTTGCGGTCGCTTGCCAGCTGACCCTGTTCGCTCTCAGGTGGACGATCCCCGCCGAAAGGGTGCATTGCGGCCAGCTGGGCGCCGCTAGCGTGGGAGACCTCACCGATCGGGAGGTTTGCATGTTCGGCAAGAAGAAGCGAGGCCGGATCCTGGCCATCGTCACCAGCGTCGCGGAGTACCAGACATCCGGGTACCGCACCGGTTTGTGGCTGGGGGAGTTGACCCACTTCGTCGATGTGGCCGAGAATGCCGGGCACGAGGTGGACGTGGTCAGCATTGCGGGCGGTGACGTGCCGCTGGACCCCGAGAGCCTGATGCCGCCGGTGCTGGCGCTGGGTGACACTGGAAAGCGCTACCGCGACCGGGAGTTCATGGATCGGCTGCGCGGCACACAGTCCGTGCGTCAGGTCCGGGCCGAGGATTATGACGCCATCTACCTGACCGGCGGTCACGGCACCATGTTCGACTTCGACGACGCCCGTCTGGCTGAGTTGGTGGCTGAGTTCTGGAGTCAGGACAAGGTGGTATCGGCCGTCTGTCACGGCCCGGCAGGTCTGCTGCTGGCCGAGGTTGCGGGTCAGCCGCTGCTGAAGGGGCGCAAGGTGACCGGTTTCAGCTGGGCCGAGGAGAAGCTGGCCCAGCGTGATGACGTCGTACCCTACAAGCTGCAGGACGAGTTGGCGGCACGCGGCGCCAAGTACACCAAGGCGCTGCGGCCGATGGCGGAGAAGGTGGTGACCGACGGGAATCTGGTCACGGGCCAGAATCCGACGTCGGCCACGGCGGTGGCCAAGGCCGTCGTCAACCTGCTGGCGAAGCGTCGTTGAGAGGAGCTGTCATGCTGATTGATTCCATTGCATTGCGACTGGTGGAGGGTTACCGGGCGAGTATCTCGCCCCGCAAGGGCTGGCGCTGTGCGTCTGGCGTGGCCGGGCACGGCACGTGCTCGACGGTGATTCGCGAGAGCCTGGTAGCCGACGGGGCGCTCCGCTCGGTGGGGCCGGCGGCTCGTCAGTTCGCCACCTGCGCCCGTTCCGCGGCGGGGCTGCGTCGCTCGGATGTTCGGGTGGAGGGGGTCTGCTGCTGCGGCCCGATCCCGATTCCGTTCAGGTTCTGATGTGACGGTGGCTGCGGCAAGGGACCTGTGCTGGTCCCTGAGCCGCAGCCCACAGAGCGCGCCGGCGCCGGGCTGAATGGCATGGGCGATTCGATTACGTCTCGGGAAGTCCCGTCGTCTAGACTTGAACGGTTCGCACCCCGACGGGAGACCACGGGGCCGCGGATTCCGGGGCGTAGCGTAGTGGCTAGCGCGCCTGCTTTGGGAGCAGGAGACCGCAGGTTCGAGTCCTGTCGCCCCGACCAATTCAAGAACTTCGCTCACAAGGCGTTTCTCCTAGTTGACTAGGGGGAACGCCTTGTTTCATGTTTCGGTCCGATGAGCACCAAGGGGCCTCCGAGGGACTTGTGGGGACATTCATCTCCCACGTATCTCCCACGACGAGAGGCTCGACATGACGACGAAGCGGACAACCTCATCACCCATAAGCGATGGGGGAAACGCCAGTGACTTGCGTTCCCCCCAAGCGGAATGGTCCAAGCGCCGCGGGCGCTCCAAACGGGGCTTTGGACGTTTGGACAAGCTTCCCTCTGGGAAGTGGCGTGCTCGGTATCTGGGGCCAGATGGTCAGGTGCACTCGGCAGATCACACCTTCGTGGCCAAGATCGACGCCGAAGGTTGGCTCGTCGACGTTGAGCGGTCGATCAGCCGGGGTGAGTGGCAGCCTCCGGTGGCTCCCCAGCCCGAGCTGGTGAAGGAGGAGGCTCCGGTCGAGGTCGTGTTCCGAGACCTGGCCCGTGACGAGGTGGCCCGACGTGATCTGACACCGAGGACGAGGGTCCTGTACGAGAGTCTGTTGGATCGGCTGATCCTTCCCGAGTTTGGGGATCAGGCGGTGGCGTCGATCACGCCGAAGCAGGTCCGTGCGTGGTTCGACCGGATGGGGCCGGAGCGGGCGACGCAACGAAGCCACGCGTACGCGCTGCTCAAGTCCTTGCTCGCGGTGTGTGTGGACGAGGAGTTGATTGTCGCCAATCCCTGCCGCATCCGTTCGGCGGGCCGGCGCAAGACCACCAGGGCGATGCAGCCGGCGACGGTGGCCGAGCTCAACCGTGTGGCCGATCGGTTGCCACCGGGCCAGGCGCTTCCCGTGCTGTTGGCCGCGTGGTGTGGGCTTCGTTCTGGGGAGGTGCGGGCGCTTCGGGTTGGGGACGTCGACACCGTGACCGGGTGGATCCACGTTCGTCAGGGCGTGACGCGGATCAAGGGCCAGGTGATCGTGGGTCCGCCCAAGACGCCTGCGGCGATCCGGGATGTCGGAATTCCGCCGCATCTGCTGCCGGCGCTTCGTGAGTGGCGTGCAGGTCTGGGGGAGCGGAGGGCGCGCTCTGCGTACTTCTTCCCTGGTCGCGGTGAGCTGCCGATGAGTGAGAAGGCGCTGCGGTATGCCTTCGATCAGGCACGCGATGTGATGGACCGGCACGATCTCACGTTCCATGACCTGCGTCACACTGCTGCCACCATGGCCGCGCAGAATGGCGCCACGACCGCCGAGTTGATGGCGCGCATGGGGCACACGACGGCCCAGATGGCGATGCGCTACCAGCACGCCAGTCGGCAGCGCGAACAACTCCTGGCAGAGCGGCTGGCCGAGCTGGCCCGCGGTGGCGAGGGGGCAGGCGAGTAGGTGTCGATCACGAGAGAGCGCGTGGCGGCTTGGGCGGGCATGGAGCATCCACGGCGAGAGATTGAGGTCGAGACTGTGCAGTCGGCTGCGCGGCGACTCGGGGTGTGTCCCAAGACGGTGCGTCGGATGATCTCCGACGGGAGACTTCCGGCGTACCGTCTTGGCCCACGGATGCTCCGCCTGGACCCGGCGGACGTCGACCGTCTGCTGCAACGGGCTTCCTGACCAAACGCACCGATTGCCTGTCGGATCTGCGCCACCTGTCGTCGCACGTCCGCAGTGTCGAAGCTGACCGTTGAAGGAGTCCGTTGTTGGGTATTCCACCCGCCATGTCCAGATGCGTGTCCCGCGCGTGAGCATTCTCAACTGCCGATGAGCGGGCCTTCGGAACGGCCCGATCACGCCGAACGATGCATCGAATTGGGAAGCGCGCAGTGTTGAGCTCCGCTACTGTGAAGGCGTCCAGACCCACGACAGGAAAGGAGGTCGCGATGAACGTCACCGTCCCGGCCTCAGCAGGAGGCCGGATTCTCGTTCGCGGCTGAGCCGCAGCAAGGAATCCTCATGACCTCGCAGTACCTCGTCCAAGCCACCACAGCCCAGGACGCCATCGACCTCATGCTGTCAGCGCCACTGGCGTTCGACAGCCCCACCAACCACCGCCTCCGCGACAGAACCCTCCTGGAGCGCGCCTTCGCCTCCGGACGGCGACGACCCGCTTGGGTCTGGGCAGCCCGCGACGAGCACCGCGTCCTCGCGACCGTTGCCGGCCTGGGCATCGGCGATGCCGTGGTCCTCGATCATTGGGGAGGCGCTCCCACCCACGGCCTTGACCTTGCCCTGCACGCTGCCACCCAGGCACTGCGCACGGTCCCCGGCTCGGAAGCGTGTCTTCACCTGCCAGCCACCGCCTCCACCGCCGACCCCACCGCGAAGCCTTGGCTGGACGCGCTCTCCCGCCACGGATGGAAGTTGCTGGTGCAGCGCCACCACTACGAGACGCCCGCCGTAGATGCCCTTGGCCAAGAGCACATCTCGCAGCTGAGGCTGGAGCAGCTCACCGGCCCTGACGATCCGCGCCTACGGCCTCTGTTCCGGGGAATCCTCCGCGACAGCCGCGACGCCCACGACATCCAGCTCGTCGACGAGGTGGGCCTCGACCAGGCGGCGGATCGCGCCGTTGACGACCTCCTCGAAGCGGATCCATGGCAGTGCATCCGCCTGGCCTTTGACGGGAATCCCGACCCTGTCGGGATGGTCTCCTGGGTGTCTCTGCCCGGCGGTCGCGGCTATGTGAACCACGTCGGAGTGTCGGCCGCCGCACGTGGCCACGGTTTCGGACGCGACCTCTTGGCACTGGCCACACGAGAACTCGTCCGCGAAGGTGCCGCGACCCTGATCGCCGACACCGATGCCAGCAACGTGCCCATGACCGCCGCCTTCACCCGCGTCGGCTGGACCGCAACCGAAACACGGCTCGACTTCATCCCAGCCTGACCTCGTCGGGCGGGCGCGGCAACTGCGCCCCGCCCATCAGACTCTCATGCCGCGAGGCGATTTCCGTCTCTATGACGGCATTGTCAGCCGTGAACTGCTCTGGCGAAGGATGAGATGATGGTCGAGCACTACCCGCCGCGGTTGAAGGCTGGGGTCGAGTAGGAGTTGGGCTGCGCGGGTGCCTTGTTCTCGGGCATGTGCGTCTATGGTGGTCAGTCCGTGTTCTTCGGCATCGTCGGTCCCGTCGAACCCGGTGACTGCGAGATCCCTGCCGGCGATCAGTCCGCGCGTATGGAGCGCGTCGAGGGCTCCCAGGGCCAGGGAGTCCCCGGCGCAGGCGATGGCGCTCAGGTGGGGGTAGCGATCGAGCGCAGCGGAGACTGCTTCAGCGCCGGATGTGCGGGTCCAGTGGGTGGCTTGGGCGATCACGAGGCTGGTTGTGTTGAGGCCTGTGGCCAGGCCGGTCAATCGTTGCCAGGGCTCGTCGGGCTTTTGGCCCGCGATGTAGTCGTTCCAGGTGGTGATGCTGGGCTTAGGCGTGGTGTGCGCCACGGGTCCGGTGAGGATGCACACCTGGTCGTGTCCCATGTCGTGCAGGTTTTGGCCCATCTCCTGGCCGGCAGCGTGCTCATCGATCGTGACGTAACAGGGGCCTTGGGGCCCTCCTGCCACGACGGGCAGGCCCTGGGAGCGGACCATCCGCATGATGGGGTGGGTTGCCCAGGTGACGGCGATGCCGTCCACCAGCGTGTTCCTCAGGGCCTGGGCGGCGGATTGCATGTCGGGGGCCACGGCCATCAGCACGAGGCTCGCGCCCACCGGCTGCAGGGCGTCGGAGAACCCCGCGAGCCACTGCATCTTGAAGGGGTCGTCGAAGGCGGAGCTGAGCGTATCCATGAACACGACTCCATAGGCGTTCGCGTGCCCTTGCTTCAGGACGCGGCCTGCCACGTGGGGGCCGTAGTAGCCCATCTTCGCGGCGCGCGTGAGGATCCGGTCGCGCAACTCGGGCGAGAGTTGGTCGGGGCGACTGAAGGCGTTGCTGACCGTCGTCGTCGAGACGCCCATCACCTCAGCCACGTCGCTCATCGCACCACCACACCCACCTGCTCTTCTCTAGCCCGCGCACTCTTGAGCGATCAAGAACATAGTGGACCAGCGACGGTCAGCGCCGTCCAGAAAGGAACACGAGTCACATGACCACCACGAACTGGGCCAACGACGACGCCGTCATCGCCGCCGCAACCCGCCTCGCCGCCGCTCTCGGCGACGACCCCAACCACACCGTCGCCGCAGCCGCCATGGACCTGTCCGGCACCATCCACGCCGCCGTGAACAACCACCACTTCACCGGCGGTCCCTGCGCAGAACTGGTCGTTCTCGTTCTCGGCCTCGCCGCCGCAGCCCACGCCGGCCCACTCGCCACGATGGTCGCCGTCGGCGACGGCGGACGAGGAGTCATCGCCCCCTGCGGTCGATGCCGACAGATCATCCTCGACCAGCACCCCGACTGCTGCATCCTGGTCCCCAGCAACGACACCGTCGTCTCCGTGCCCGTAGCCCAGCTCCTGCCCTACACCTACCGCTTCCCGGACAGCACCGCAGAACGCTTCGTTAGGTTTAACGCCCGCTACTACGACGACGTCGCCAGCGGGCGCAAGACGCAAACCGTCCGCTTTCTCGACCCCGTGCCCTTCGGACCGACCACCTTCGTCTTCGAGGACGGCGAACACCACGGGTTCAAGACCATGCCCGGAACCATCGACAGCGTCACGCCGATCAACCTCACCGACCTCGACCCCGACTACCAAGCAGGCCTGCGAAGCCACTACCCCCACATGCCTCACGACGCCCAACTCAACGACGTGCGCTTCCACATCTGAGCCACCAACAACCCACTCATCTGCCGCGAGGACTACCCCGAGAGCACACCCTGAGTGCATGGTCGATGAAGGCATCAATCATGGAGCGCCAGACCCGAGGCCACGTCGGGGTTCAAACGAGCTACCTCAGCTTCGGCACGTCGCGCAGCAATAACTTGGGCTACTCGGTCAGGTGCATTCACCGCGTCTTGGGACCTGTCCTCTCTTGGCAGTGGAGCGTCGTTGTGCCCGCTCGGCGGGGCTCCTGTGCCAAGAAGCCGAGAGTGCGAGATGTTCCGCGCAAACCCGCGGATTGCGTGTCGACGGCACAAGAAATTTCGAAAACCTTTCGAGGAGCTCCGGCTTTGCTGGATGCCCTATGCCGTAAGGATTCGCGACCGAGACGAGCAGCCGCTGGCCGGTTGTCAGTCGCCCAGAGGTTCCGCCACTACTAGCGGTAAGACCATGAACTGTCGCAGTATGGGTCCCACTCGGGGGAGTGATGAATTGCTTGATGCCCCCAGTGTCGGGTCGGTGAGCACCACGACATCCGGCTCGGCTTGTGGCAATGACGCTGCAGACGAGAGGGGGCCCTCGTGAGGACGAGTGCCAAGAAGTTGGTTGCAAGCACAGCACTGGCGTTCGCTATGGCCGCGTGCTCAGGGCCGGAGGCACCGGTGACCACAGAGAGGCCGCCTGCACCCACCTCTCCAAGTGCTGGCGTCAGCTCTACGCCGGTGCATGTGCCTTCTCCCACTTCACCGAGCTCAAGTCCCCCGACCCCAGCGGGGGCGCAGAAGGCCGATGCGGCTTTTGGTCGATACCTGAAGTTGACCGAGGAACTGGCCGCGGACCCTTCCTCGGACTTGAACCAACTTCAGACCGTAACGCGCGGTGATGCGCTGAGACGTTGGCAGGTGGACCTGACGGAGTTGAGGACCCAAGGGTTGAAGCAGACAGGGAATAGTTCAGCTCGGCTCACGCATGTAACGCCCGGTAGCGACGCACGATCTTGGCTCATGACCTACTGCGTGGACGGCACGGGGACGGATCTGGTGGACGCCAAGGGGAAGTCCGTTCGAGGAGAAGGCCCGAGGCGGGTGGAATCGAAGGTGACCGTCGCCGAGGACGCCGTTACGGGTTCGTGGTTCGTCATCCAGGACAAGGTGGTGGGTACGTGCTGAGCCGCGTCGGAGGGACGGTGAGTCTGTTGGCCCTCTTGTGCGGAGCCTCGACGACAGCTGCGGCTGACTCGGGTGTCTCGTGCGGACGGGATCAGGAGTATGTGCGCCTGACTGGCACCTGCAAACTCACCTTGTCAGTTCCACAACGGGGAGGCTCTCAGCCGGCTGCCGCGCTCCACAAGAAGGTGGAGGGCAGGGCCGTGCAGGCGGCGTGTGCAAGCCGGTCGGGTTCCCCGGTCCCGTGCACCAGCAGTGCCGGCTACTGGTCCAACGAGCGGCAGTGCTATGTGAAGCCGGCCACGCCTCCGCCTCCCGCAGGTCATCCGCTCTGGGAGGGGCACACGGATGGGGCGGTGTACATGTGCACGACCGGCGTTGAGGCTGGCGGTCACGTCTACTCCTTCTGGTCGGCGACGCAGCCAGCTGGTGTGGCGGCGCCGCCGGATCCTGCGGTGTTGGCGAAGCGGTTGGTGGCGCAGATGAATCTTCGGGCGATCGATGTCGGGATGGCTCCGGAGGATCGTCCTGGTGTGGTGGGGACGGTGGGGTTGCCGGTGTGGATGTGGGTTGAGAATCCGTCGGCGCAGACCTTCGGCCCGCAGACTCGCAGCTTGAGCGAGCGGGGCGTGACGGTTTCGGCCACGGCGAAGGTGAAGCGGGTGGTGTGGCAGATGGGCGACGGCCAGGCTGTCACGTGCACGACGGCGGGGTCGGTGTTCGGGCCTGGGGATGGCGGAAAGTCGTCGCCGGATTGCGGCCATACGTATTCGCAGCGGGGGACGTACACGATCCGGGCGACGTCCTTTTGGGCTGTTGATTGGACGGCTTCGGGCGGGCAGACGGGGAGTATCGCGATGGATTTCACGACGGATCGGGTGCTTGAAGTGGGCGAGGTCCAGGTGATCGGGCGATGATCGCGGCGCAGACGGCTGGTGTGGAGGCCCCGCAGGGGGCGGCCAGGGTGGCGCCGGTAGCGGCGGGGGTGCGGATGCGGCGGCGTCCTGCGTTGGTGGCGGTGTCGGTGGCGCTGGTGGTGCTGGGGGCGTTGTTGTCGGTGTGGGCGTACTCGAGCCTGGGTTCGGCGCAGCCGGTGGTGGGGGTGCGGCAGGACGTGGCGCGGGGGTCGGTGATCTCGGCGTCGGACCTGGAGGTGGTCCGGGTGGGGGTTGATCCGGCGTTGGCGACGGTGCCGGCGGACCGGTTGGAGGCCTTGGTGGGTCAGCGTGCTGCGGTGGATTTGCAGGCGGGGCAGTTGATGGTGCCGACGGGGGTGACGCAGGATGTGGCGCCGCACAAGGGGATGTCGGTGGTGGGCTTGGCATTGGCTCCGGGCCAGTTGCCGTCGCAGCCGCTGCGGGTGGGCGATCGCGTGCGGGTGGTGTCGACGCCGGGCCAGCAGGGTGACGTGGTGGCTCAGGACGTTCGGGTGTTCACGGCGTCGGTGGTGCAGGTCGGTGCTGCGGATGTGTCGGGGCGGATCAGTGTGAGTGTGGAGGTGGCGGAGCAGCAGGCGCCGGAGCTGGCGGCTCGTTCGGCCAGCGGCAAGGTGGCCCTCGTGGTGGATGCGCGGGAGGGCTGATGGCTCTGGTGGTGTTGGCCTCGGCTTCGGGTGCTCCGGGCGTGACGACGACGGCGTTGGGGTTGGCGATGCGGTGGCCGCGTCCGGTGGTGTTGGTGGATGCCGACCCGGTGGGTGGTTCGCCGGTGTTGGCGGGGTTGTTCCAGGGTGCGGTGGCGCATCCGGATGCGATGGTGCAGCTGGTGCTGGCGCAGCGTGAGGGCCGGCTGGGTGAGGCGTTGCCGACGTCGCTGCTGGTGCTGGAGGGCACGAATGCGTCGGTGTTGGTGGGGCCCAGGTCGCATGTGCAGGCGGGCAGTCTGCGGGAGTTGTGGCGTCCGTTGGCTGTGGAGCTTCGAGCGCTCGAGGCGTCGGGGCAGGACGTGATCATCGACGCGGGACGGTTGGGGATGGCCCATTCAGCGACGGCGTTGGTGGAGTCGGCTGATCTGGCGCTGTTGGTCTGTGGCAGTGGGCTGCCGGAGTTGTCGGCTGCCCGGCAGTGGGGGCTGGCCTGGGCGGAGGCGGCTGCTGCGGGCACGGGTGCCGGGACGGTGGGCTGCGTGGTGGTGGGCCCGGGCCGTCCCTACGGATTGCGGGAGGTGGCCAAGGCGGTGGGGCTGCCCGGCTTCGGGAGCGTGTGTTGGGATCCGCGGGCGGCGGGCAGTGTGAGTCGTGGGGAGAAGGTCTCGGGCAGGGCGTTGGGTCGGTGGCATCGCTCGCTCGACGCGCTGGGAACGGCGATCCGTTCGGCGGCGAGCGCGCAGGATCCGTCGACGGTGCTGGAGGAGGCGTGATGAACGACCGGGTCGATGAACGCGAGCTGGAGGCGTCGGATCTGGCGCGGCTTCCCTTGTTCCAGACGGACTCACCGGCCGGGTCGGCGGGGCGGCGTCGCTCGACGTTCTCGCTGGTGCGGGGTTCGGCGTCGGTGGAGCGGATCCGGGCCGCTGCGGCACCGGCCAACATTCGCACCGCGACGCCCAAGAGCGCTGTGACCGAGCCTGTGCCCGACGTGGCGGAGGTTCGGGCCGGTGCTGCGGTGGAGGGGGAGTTGGATTGGGAGTTGGTGCGCTCGTTGAGGGTGGCTGCGTCGGGGCAGTTGATGCGGGCGTTGGAGGGGTCGTCGGCGACGTCGGTGGCCGAGCAGCACCGGCTGGGGCGGCGGATCATTGCTGATCTGGTGGTCGAGGAGGTGGCCCAGCAGGCTCGTGCGGGGGTGCGGACGTTGTCGCCGTCGGGTGAGCAGCGGGTGGCACAGGCGGTCTTCGATGCGTTGTTCCGGCTCGGCAGGTTGCAGCCGCTGGTTGATGACGAGCGGGTGGAGAACATCATCATCCAGGGCTGTGATGTGGTGTGGCTGGAGTACGCCGATGGGCGGGTGGTGGCGGGGCCGGCGGTGGCCGACAGTGACCAGGAGTTGATCGACTTCCTGGTCTTCGTGGCGTCGCGGTCGGAGGCGAATGCGCGGCAGTTCAGTGAGGCGGAGCCGCGGCTGCACCTGCGCCTGGATGGTGGGGCGCGGTTGGCGGCGACGGCGTGGGTGACGCCTCGACCGTCGGTGGTGATCCGTCGTCACCGGTTGCAGCAGGTGACCTTGGACGACCTGGTGGGGCTGGGCTCGTTGTCGGCGACGGCGGCGTCCTTCCTGCGGGCGGCGGTGCGGTCGCGTCGTTCGATCGTGGTGGCGGGGGCGCAGGGGGCGGGCAAAACGACGATGGTGCGGGCGTTGTGCGCCGAGATCGGCCCGGATGAGGCGATCGGCACCTTCGAGACCGAGTACGAGCTGCACCTGCACGAAATGCGGGAGCGGCATCCGATCGTGCATGCGTGGGAGGCCCGGCCGGGTGGGGAGATGACGGCTTCGGGGCGTCGGGCGGGGGAGTTCAGCATCGATGACGCCTTGTACGACTCGTACCGGTTCAACCTGTCGCGCCAGATCGTGGGTGAGGTTCGGGGCCGGGAGGTGCTGGCGATGCTGGAGGCGATGCAGTCAGGGACGGGATCGTTGTCGACGACGCATGCCCGTAGTTGTGAGGACACGGTCAACAAGCTGGTGACGTGTGCGATGAAGGCCGGCGCCCATGTGACCTACGACTATGCGGTGCGGGCGTTGGCGCAGTCGTTGGACGTGATCGTGCACGTCGATGCTCGCACCACCGAGCAGGGCAAGCAGCGCTGGACCTCGCAGATCTGTGTGCTGGGGCCGGGGGAGAAGACCAAGGGCTATGCGCTGGTGCCGGTGTTCGGGTGCGAGCCGGGGTCGAGGACGATCCGGGCGATGCCGGGCCTGCCGGAGGAGTACGACGACCTGGCGCGCTTCGGGTTCGACCTTGACGGCTACCGGGCCGAGAGCCAGGCAGGTGTGCTGTGACGCTGCTGGTGCCCGCCGTCGCGGGAGCGATGATCGTCGCCGGGCTGCTGGGGGTGGTCTGGGGGCTGCGGCCGTCGCCGGTTGCCACGGGACGTCCGCGACGGGGCCGCACCCTGCGGCGGTGGTCGCGGCGTGCCCGGCTGGCAGTCGGTGTCGGGCTGGTGGCTGGTGTGGTGGTGGCGCTCGTGTCGGGCTGGTTGATCGCGGTCGTGGTGGTGCCGTTGGCGGTGGCGGGGTTGCCGGCGTTGGTGTCGGCCCCTCCAGCGGCGGCGCGGATCGAGCGGTTGGAGGCGATGGAGGAGTGGACCCGGTCGCTGTCAGGGATCCTGACGGTGGGTGCGGGGTTGGAGCAGGCGCTGATTGCGACGTTGCGGTCGGCGCCGGAGCCGATCCGTCCGGAGGTGTCGCGGCTGGTGGCCCGGCTGCGGGCGCGGTGGTCGACTTCGGAGGCGTTGCGGTTGTTCGCCGACGAGCTGGACGACCCGACCGGGGACCTGGTGGCGGCGAACCTGTTGTTGGCGGCACGGCGGCGTGGTCCGGGTGTGGCGGCGGTGTTGGAGAGCCTGGCCGAGTCGGTGGCTGCTGATGTGCGGGCCCGCCGGCAGGTGGAGGCCGACCGTGCCAAGCCGCGGGCGACGGCCCGGTGGGTGACGGTCATCACCGTGTGCGCGCTGACGGTGTTGGCGATGTCGGGCAGCTATGTCGCCCCGTACAAGACACCGATCGGGCAGGTGGTGCTGGCGGTCCTGCTCGGGGTCTATGTGGCGGTGTTGGTGTGGATGCGGCGCATGGCTGCCGGGGACGCGATTCCACGGTTCCTGGGGGCGTCGGTGGCGAAGGAGCAGGTGCGATGAGCACGACGGGTCTGCAGTTGGCGCTGCTGGGCGGGTTGAGCATCGGCGCCGGGGTCTCGGCGTTGGTGTGGCGGTTGGCGACGGTGCAGGTCGATGCCCATGACGCGGTCGTGCGGCTGTCCGCCCAGTCGACCCAGACACCTGTCACGGGTGGGGGTCAGGTTCGGGCGGTCGGTGGTGTCGAGCGTCTGGGGCGGTGGGCGATGCGCACGTTGCCGGCTGGCTGGTGGGGTGTGGTGCCCACCCAGCAGTTGGCGTTGTTGCGGATCAGCCAGGCGCGGTTCTTCGGGGAGAAGGTGGCCTTCGCGCTGTTGGGGATGATGGCGCCGGTGCTGCTGTCGAGCCTGTTCGCGGTGATGGGGTTGCGGCTGCCGGTGGTGGTTCCGGTGGTGGCGAGCCTGGCAGCGGGTGTGGTGTTCTTCTTCATCCCGAACTGGAATGTCGTCGACGATGCGGGCCGGGCCCGCACGGAGTTCAACCGCGCCTTGGGCGCCTACATCGAACTGATTGCGTTGGAGCGCAACTCCGGTTCGGGGACCCGGCAGGCGATGGAGGCTGCCGCAGAGGTGGGCGATTCGTGGGTCTTCGTCCGGTTGCGGGAGGAGTTGGCCTTCTCGCGGTGGACGGGTGAGCCGCCGTGGGAGGCGCTGCGGCGACTGTCCCACGAGCTCGGTCTGGCCGAGCTGGCTGACCTGGCCGACATCCTGCGGCTGTCGGGTGAGGAGGGCAGCCAGATCTACAGCCAGCTGCGGGCCCGTTCCGCGTCGATGCGCTCGGCGCTCTTGAGCCAGGACCTGGCCCACGCCAACGCGGTCGGCGAGAAGCTGACCATCCCCATGAGCGCACTGGGGATCACCTTCATCACCATCCTCATCGTCCCGGCCTTGCTGAGGGTGGTCGGCATCACCTGACACCGCAGAACCCCCGCGCCACCCACCACGGGTGGTCTTCCCCCGAGTTGTGCATTCCCCTGTGACAGATCTGGGGTCACCAGGGCCGTCCTGGTGGCTTGTTGGAATCGACGAAAGGAACACGACGATGCAGCACATTCTGGGAATCTGGTTGACGCTGGGCTACCAAGTGGAGACCCTGCTGGGGCACCAGCAGCAGGTGCTGGCCCGGCGGCGGGACGAACGGGGCTCGATCACGATCGAGCAGGCGCTGTGGGCGGTCGCGATCATCGCCTTGGTCGGCATCGTGGTGGCCGCCATCACCGCCTTCGTCAAGAAGGAAGTCGGCAAGATCAAGTGACCCGGCGTCGTCGGGGCCGGGTGCCGCGGCGAGACGAGCGCGGCTCGGCCACCCTCGAGATGGTCGTGCTGCTGCCGGCACTGTTGCTGCTGGTCATCGTCGGCGTCCAGGCGGCCCTCTACTACTACGCCGCGTCCATTGCCTCGGCCGCGGCGCAGGACGCTGCCCGGGCCGCTGCCAGCGCCAAGGACCACGACTGGCAGGCCACCGGGACGCAACGGGCCCAGGCGGCGTTGGAGCAGTCCCACGGCGGCCTCGAACACGCCCAGGTCACGGTCACCGGGGACGTCACAGGCCCCCACGCCACGGTCACCGGACGATGCCTGGCCCTCGTCCCAGGGCTGGAGTTGCCGGTGCTCAGGTCGGCGTCGATGCCGTGGGAGGAACTCACATGAGCCGCAGTGGACGGGGAGAGCGGGGTTCGGCCACCTTGGAGGCAGTCCTGGTGGTGCCGGCCTTCTGCCTGTTCCTCGGCCTGGTCATCGCCCTGGGCCGGATTGAGGTGGCCCGGCAGCACGTCGATGCCGCCGCGGCCGAAGCGGCCCGCAGCGGCTCGCTGGCACGAGATGCGGCCAGCGCCACCAGCCGCGCCACCACCGCCGCCCAGGCCACGCTGGCAAGCCACCAGCTCGACTGCCAACCGGCGCGCGTCGAGGTCGATGCCGCCGGCTTCGCGGTTCCCGTCGGTAACCCTGCCAGCCTGAAGGCCACCGTGGCGTGCCAGGTGAACCTGTCCGACATCGCGCTGCCCGGGCTGCCCGGCAGCATCACCATCAACCGACAGGCCAGCTCACCGCTGGACGTGTTCCGGGGCCGACGATGACCGCGGCACCCCGCCGCACCAAGCCGGTGCGCGATGAGCGGGGCTCCATCAGCACCTGGGCCGTGCTGGCCAGCCTGTGCATGATGCTGGTCCTCGGCCTGGGCGTCGATCTGGCCGGGCATGTCGCGGCCGAGCAACGCGCCCGCCAGGTCGCCTTCGAAGCCGCCCGCACCGGCGGCCAACAGGTCGAACTCGACACGCTGGCCACCACCGGCACCCTCACCCCCGACCCCGCCCGGGTGAGCGCCGCCGCCGACGGATACCTCGGCACCGCCGGCTACACCGGCACCACCACCGTCGGCGCGACCACCGTGTCGGTGACGGCCACCGGTGACTACGAGTGCCGTTTCCTCACCCTGCTCGGCATCGACCGGCTCCCCGTCACGGGAACCGGTCAGGTCGAGATCCACCGCGTCCTCGACGGGAGACCACGATGACCACCCTTCGACGCCGCCTCCACGGTCTGGCTGCCCTGTTCGCCCTCGGGGCCCTGATGGTCGGCCTTCCCGCAGCACTGGTGGCCACCGTCGGCAACCCCCTGCCCGGCAGCATCCCCAGCCCCGGCCAGTGGTGGCAGGCCCTGACCGCGCCGGACGACGGCACCCTCGCGCTGAGCGCCATCGGGTTGCTGGGCTGGCTCGTCTGGGCCTACCTGGCCGTGCTGATCCTGCTGGAAACCGTCGCGCGCCTGCGCGGCCGCACCGCTCCGATGCTGCCCGGCTGGCACGCACCCCAGCTCGGCATCCGACGCCTGGTCGCCACCGCCACCCTCGTCCTGGTCACCGCACCCCTGCTCGGCACCCCCACCGCCTCGGCCGAACCCCGCCCCACCCCACCCGCAGCCACCGCCACCGCCCAGACCGCCCCGAGCAGCCCAGCCACCGCGAAGCCGACCGGCACCGGGGTGCGGGTGCATGTCGTGACAGAGGGGGAGAGCCTGTCGAGCATCGCCGCAGACGAGCTCCACGACGCCGACCGGTGGCCCGAGCTCGCCCAGGCATCCCGCCGCACCGTCCAGCCCGATGGGGCACACCTCACGGACCCCAACGTCATCAACCCCGGCTGGCGCATCACCATCCCCACCAGTACCACCCAGCCACAGACCGACCGGCAGGCCCGCACGATCGTCGTGCACGAAGGGGACACCCTGGCGCAGCTCGCTCGGACACACCTCGGCGATCCTGAGCGCTGGCCCGAGATCTACGAGGCTTCCCGCAGCGCATCCCAGCCCGACGGAGCACGCCTCACCGACCCCGACATCATCCTGCCCGGCTGGACACTCACCATCCCTGGCCAGACGGCACCTGCGACCGAGAAGAAGCCGCAGGTCGTGAGCCGGACTCCCAAGCCCACCGACAGGCCCCGCACCACCGCTAGCCAGACCTCGACCCCGGCACCGGCGCCCAGCCCGTCATCGGCCGCGAGCACCGCGAGGGCGCACAGCACCGCCACCCCAGCTGCCGCACCGGTAAACGACGAGGTGGAAGCGCACGACGGTGTCTCGGCATCGTGGCTGCTCACCGGGCTCGCGTCGGGCGGTGGCCTGCTGGCCGCCTCGGCGCTGATGGTGCTGCGCCGCCGACGCGTCGTGCAGGCCTCCCACCGACGTCCGGGCCGCCAGATCACCCTGCCCCCACCGGAACTCGCCCCCGTCGAGCAGACGCTGGTCGCCGCCGGGACACCGGTCACGGTCGACCTCGCCAACCTCGACGCCCACCTGCGCCACCTCGCCGCAGACGCCCTGGCCGCAGGCCACCGCGTGCCGCACGTGGCCGCCGTGCGCGTCACCACCGACCACGTCGAGGTCCACCTCGCCGAGGCCACCGACTCCATGCCCAGTGCGTGGACCGCCACCGGCGACAGCGGCCGCTGCTGGGCCACACCCCTGCACCCGAACCTCGGTGCGATCGAGGCGCCCGCGCCCTACCCGCTGCTCGTCACGGCAGGAACCGACCACGACCAGGCCGTGTGGCTGGTCAACCTCGAACAGCTCGGCGTGCTGCACCTCACCGGCGACGCGGACTACGCCCACGACTTCGCCCGCTACGCCGCCGCCGAGATCGCCGTCAACCCCTGGTCCCGCGGCGTGCGCGCCACCTGCCTCGACGCCGGCGTCGAAGCCATCGACATGAACCCCAACCGCCTCCACCAACCAACCACGGCAGTCGGAACCATCGAGACGATCACCGACGACGCCCGACGCACCGTCCACCTACTTTCGGCCGAGGACGCGGCCGTGGAGGACAAGCGCTGCCGCGCCACCGACGGCGAGGCCTGGCTCCCGAAAGCACTCATCACCACCGATGCCCACACCATCGAAGTCAATGACCTGACCAGCATGATCATCGACCACCCCTCCCGAACCGGGACAGCGGTGCTCATGGTGGGGGAGAGCAACCCTGACTCTGATGCGGCTCGGCTGGTGTTCACCGCCCACGGCCAGGCACGTCTGGAACCAGCCGGGCTGGCCCTCATCCCTGCCGGTCTCACCCCGGACGAGGCCCTCGGCTGCGCGGCGCTACTCGCCCAAGCGGACATACTCACCGACGAATCCGTCCCACCCGCCGGCGACACCGGCTGGCGCGAAATCACCGACGCCGCCGGAGCCATCGCGACGCACAGCCCGTCCACGACCGTCGAGGACCAGGCACAGCCCACTTGGGACGTAGAGGGCGACCACGATGCTTCCGTGTCGCTGCCTCCGACCGTCGAGGACGACGCCGAATGGGCACGTCTCCTGCCTGAGCCCGACGACACTGTGGCCCAGCGGTTGCGAGAGCTCGACCCCACCCTCGACGCCGACCTGGCCGACTGGAACGACCCCGACACACGCCGCCCGAAGCTGAGCCTGCTCGGGCCGGTCAAGGTCATCGCCCGGGGCAAGACCATCGCCAAACGCAAGCCCTACTACACCGAGATGCTCTCCTACATCGCACTACGCGAGCACGGCGCCACCCCCGACGAAGTCGCGGACGCCATGAACGTGTCTGCGCAGACGGTGCGAACTGGCATCACCACCATCCGCGAATGGCTCGGCACCAACCCGACCACCGGCGAACGCTACCTGCCCGACGCCACCAACACCCCCGCCGCCCTCGACAGGGGCGTGCCCGTTTACCAGGTACCCGAACTGCTCGTCGACATCGACCTCATGCGCCGCCTCCGCGCCCGCGCCCAAGCGGCCGGGGAGGACGGCATCGACGATCTCGAAGCCGCCTTGGGCTTGGCTCAAGGGCGTCCATTCGACCAGCTGCGCCCTGGCGGTTGGGGCTGGCTCGCGCACACCGGACTCGAGCACCACATCACCGTCTCGATCGTCGACATCGCCCACACCGTCAGCAGCCACCACCTCACGAACAACGACACCGCGCGAGCACGAGCAAGCGCAGAAGCAGCGCTGCGGGCCGCCCCAGAGGACACCATCACCCGACTCGACCTGGCAGCAGTCGCCACCGGCGAAGGCCGACTCGACGAAGCCCACATACTCCAGGAAGAAGTACGCACCATGCTCGACGACGAGGAACTCCCGGCCGACTTGAGCCCACGCAGCCTCCGACTTCTGATCAAGCCCACACTGACCACAGGCGCGTGACATCGATCATCTGCTTGATATGTGGGCGATCGACTCGAGGGTAGTGGCACGTCATGCGAGAACTCATCTGGGGCAGACACCCAATTTGCGGGACTTGGGCGGCCTGCCAGCCGACTCGCCTGAACTGAGTGATGCGATTGCCTCCCGAACCCCGCGCCCATATCAGGTGCCATGACCGAGGACGTTGGGTCAATCGTGAGAAGTATGGATGCTCGGGACAGACGAGCCTCCGGATAGCTCTAGTGCAGCGTGTCGTTAGTTCTTGAATGGTTGTGGTTTGGAGAATGGTCATGGCCAATTCTCCTGCCCCGGCGCTGGGTCTTCGTGAGGGTGATCGTGAACGTCTGGAGTCGTTGACGCGATCACGAACGTCTGAGGCGGGTGCGGTGATGCGGGCCAGGATCGTGCTCGCGGCCGCGGACGGAGTTGCGAACGACAGGATCGCTGAGCAGCTGGCAGTGTCGAAGAACACGGTGCTTGCCTGGCGGCGCCGCTACGCGGACGGCGGTATGGCGGGACTGGCCGACGCTCCCCGTTCGGGCAGACCACGCCGGCTGGACCATCGTCAGATCGTGGCCACGACATTGAAGCCGCCGCCGACCAAGTACGGGGTGACGCACTGGTCGAGCCGCTTGCTCGCCTCCCATCTCGGCGTGGGGAACGCGACGATCGCCCGCGCCTGGCGCGAGTACGGGGTGCAGCCGTGGCGCAGTGGGACGTTCAAGTTCTCCACCGACCCCGAGCTGCTCGCCAAGGTCACCGACGTCGTTGGGTTGTACCTGGCGCCGCCTGAGAACGCGGTGGTGTTGTGCGTGGACGAGAAGTCGCAGATCCAGGCGTTGGACCGCACCCAGAAGGTCCTGCCGATGCAGCCCACCCAGATCGAGCGCCGCACCCATGACTACGTGCGCCACGGCACCACGACATTGTTCGCGGCGTTGGACATCGCCACCGGGCACGTGACCGGGGCCTGCAAACCACGCCATCGGCACCAGGAGTTCCTGGCGTTCCTCAAACAGGTCGCCCGGGCATATCCCGACCAGCAGCTGCACCTGGTGATGGACAACTACGCCACCCACAAACGCGTCGAGGTCCGTGACTGGCTCGCCGCCAACCCGCGGATCCACGTCCACTTCACCCCCACCTCCGGTTCCTGGCTGAACCTGGTCGAGGTCTGGTTCGGGATCATCGACAAGCAGGCCATCCGCCGCGGAGTCTTCCCATCGGTGAAGTACCTCAACGCCAAGATCCGGGCCTTCGTCAACGGCTGGAACAACCGCTGCCATCCCTTCGTCTGGACCAAGACCGCCGACGAAATCCTCACGAAAGCCAACCGTCCAGCAACTTCAAACACGGGGCACTAGTTGAGCTGCGGGTGGCGGTTTTCGTCCGTCACTAGGCAAATGGGCGAGAGGGGCGGCTGTCGAAGCAACACGCCTTGCAGGGGTTCCCCGACTACCGGTCAGCCAGTTCCGGACCTTCGGAAACGCGCGGCCTTCGCTCGGTTGCCGCAGCGCTTCATGGAGCACCACTGGCGATCCTGACTGGTGGTCCGGTCGATGAAGCGCAGCCCGCACCTCTCATAGGCACACTTCTTCACCCGGGCGAGCTGACCCGACTGTGCCAGCGTCAAGACGGAGGCGGCGACCATTGCCAGTGCTGTCCGCGTCGATTGCGTGCGCTGGCCCCGGCTCACGATAACGCAACCCTCCGGGCCCTCCTCCAGTCGAGGGCGGGGAAGGCTTTCGGCCCAACGGTTGACCAAGTCCAAGGAATCCTGGTTGAGCGGAGCAAGGCCGAGGACCCGCTCAAGAGCCTGCCTGAGGGCGCGGGCGTCCTCCAGGAGAGTTCTATGAGGAGCTGGGGTCGCTGTGGCGTCTAGGATGCCTGCCGCCTGCAACCAAGCGACAACCAACCCGTCGTCGGTCAACGTGTCCAACGGTTTCAGCTGCCGATGCCGAACGGTGTTTACCAAGTCAAGACAGGGGCTCCCGCCGTCCCACACCCACAACGCGCTCTGGTCGACCATGTGGGGAGTCTATGGACCCGTGCGCCGTATTCCCATAAAGTAACTCCCATGCAGGTTACTTCGGATGTGAGGGGCGACACGGTGGATGCACGATGGGCTGGCTTCAAAGATCTCGAGATCGCGACAACGAGAGGACGGCTCCATGCCCTCGCCGGGGGCCAAGGGCGCCCAGTTCTGCTCTTGCATGGATACCCTCAGACCCACGAGATGTGGCACGCCCAGGCACGCTGTCTGGCTGAGGGGCACCGCGTCATCGCACCGGATTTGCGAGGCTACGGGCAGTCCGTCTCAACGTGCGACGACTTCAGCTTTCGAGCGATGGCTGAGGACATGGTGGAGCTCATGGCAACGCTGGGCCACGAAAGCTTCGACGTCATCGGGCACGATCGCGGAGCCCGTGTTGCGCATCGGATGGCGCTCGATCACGACCAAGTCGTCAGGTCCCTCGCCCTCCTGGACATCTTGCCCACCTTGGACGTGTGGAGGCAGATGGATGCGGGGCTCGGTCTGCGGTACTACCACTGGCTCTTTCTCGCCCAGGGGGGACGCCTTCCGGAGACGCTGATCAACGCACGTCCGCTGTTCTACCTCGAGCATGCCCTGCGCGGCCTTGGGGGTTCACGCGTCACGTTCGACGAAGCGGCTCTGGCCAGCTATCGCCGCGCAGCCGAGAACCCCTCGGTTGTCGAAGCCTGGTGCAAGGACTACCAGAGCGCAGCCACCGTCGACCGCGACCACGACCTCGCCGATCAGGGACGAACGAGCGAGGTCCCCACCCTAGTCCTGTGGGGTGAAGAAGGAACCGTGCCGCTCTACGAAGACCCCCTGCCGCTGTGGCAAGCCTGGTTCCCGAGCGCAACCGGAACCGGGCTGCCGGGCGGGCACTTCATCGCCGAGGAGTGCCCGGACCAAGTGACCGCGCGGCTCATAGATCACCTGGCAGGTTCGGCGCGGGAGTCCGCATGAACATCATCGTCGCACCGGACAAGTTCAAAGGCAGCCTCTCGGCAGACGAGGTCGCCCGAGCAATTTCTGCCGGCATCCAGGCGGCCTTGCCCGGCGCGACCGTCGTGGTCTTGCCCATAGCAGACGGCGGCGACGGAACGCTCTCCGCATTCCAGCGTCTGGGCTACGACATCGGCTACGTCGAGTGCAGCGATGCTCTGGGCCGGGCCCACCGCGCGCGATACGGCCACCGGGGGCGGCGAGCCGTCATCGAGCTCGCCGAGGTCTGCGGGCTCGCCAATCTGTCCACCTCCGAACGGGCGCCCCGAGCAGCGACCTCCTTCGGGCTGGGGCAAGCACTCAGTACCGTAATCGCGCGAGGCGCCACGGACGTAGTCATCGGTCTTGGCGGCTCCGCGTCAACCGACGGCGGAGCCGGATTCCTCGCCGGGCTCGGCGCTCAGCTGCGCGACGCAGCCGGCTTTGAGATCGCTCCAGGGCTTGAAGGACTCAGCCAGGTGAGCACCTGCGATCTGACAGGCGCGTTGTCGCGCCTCAATGGGGTCCGAGTGCGAGTAGCCAGCGATGTCACGAACCCATTGATCGGCCCCAGCGGCGCCGCGTCCGTCTACGGCCCCCAGAAGGGCCTTGATCCACGCGAAGCCATCGAGGCCGACGAACTCTTGGGCCGATGGGCCGACGTACTGGCACGTGCCGCTGGCCACGACAACCGCAACAGGCCCGGGGCTGGTGCGGCAGGAGGGGTAGGCGTCGCCTGCCTCGCGCTCGGCGTAGACCTAGAGTCGGGGATTGAGCTCCTCCTGGAATCGCTCGGCGTCGAGGAGCTTCTTCGAGGCGCATCACTGGTCATCACCGGCGAGGGCTCCCTGGATCTTCAAACACTTCAAGGCAAAGGCCCCTTCGGGGTCGTTCAGCTCGCCGCGGCAACCGACATTCCAGTGGTAGCCATTTGCGGTCGGAACTTGCTCACTGCCGAACAGTCCCGTTCTGCGGGCTTCGCACACGTCCTCAGCTTGCTCGAGCTAGAACCAGACCTCGACCGCTGCCTCACGGACCCCGCACCGCTGCTACGCCAACTCGGAGCACACGCGACGTCCTTCCGGAAGTAGCGCAAACAACGATTGCTCGGTGTAGCGAGCGGCGACGTTGATCGACTTGAGCGAGGACGGCAGGGGCCGTGCGTGAGGAGGTGGGTCGGTCCTCGGGGTATGACCACGACTTGGCAAGAACGACAGAATCAATTCTGACGAATGGCCGCCCGGGGCGCATCGGGCCCCACGAGCCGCCAGCGACGGTCCTGATCAGGCAGTGTGCCCTAATCAAGATGGCGCCGGTGGCGTTCCTCAATGCAGTCTTACGGCGGGCTGGGTGCCTGCTCCGCGGGCGATGCGGAATCCGAGGTCGTCGAATGATGATGCGGGGTTGGTCTTGCGGCGCACGCCGGCGCGGCAGCTCCAATGCGGATCGCTCCATCCTCCTCCGCGGATGTTGCGGTACGACCCGTACACCTGCGGGTTGTAGAGATCCCAGCACCATTCCCAGACGCTGCCGAGCATGTCGAATAGTCCCCAATGGTTGGGCTGTTTGAGCTTGACCTGGTGCAGGTGGCCGGCGGAGTTGCCGGCGTACCAGCCGATGGCGTCGAGTTCGCCGTGGCGTGGCCCGGTGGTGCCGGCGCGGCAGGCGAATTGCCACTCGGCGTCCGTGGGGAGCCGGCAGCCGTCGGCGTGGTGCTTCCAGTCGACGATCCAGTCGTCGTGTTCGGGCTCGCTGTGGGCTCGCCACCGTGTCGGTGCGGGAAGCTCGCGTTGCCCGATCGTGTACACGGGCGTGAGCCCCTCGTGCATGGACAGTGTGTTGCAGAAGGTGATCGCGTCACGCCAGCTCACGTCCGTCTGTGGCAGGGCCGCTTCTTCCGGGACGACGGTGCCCCCAGTCACTTGGGCCCAGAGGCTGCGCGTGACCACCGTGGTGGCCAGTTCGAAGGGTTCGACGCGCGCCGTCCAGGACGTGCCCGTGGAGCGATCGACGACCTGCTCCTCGACGGGGCCGAGGAGGGGTAGCGCCACCATCTCCACATTCATGGCTGCCATCGTCGCATGCTTGTCGGCAGGGCGACCGATCGTGAATTCCCAGCGGGTGTGGTGACCGACACGGTCGCATGTCACGCCTGACCGTGTGGCTGATCCTGCGCTGGTCGGCGTTCAGCAGGTGAGGGTGGACGAGGTGATCCAGCGGTTGCCGTGAGCAGGCGGCGCGATGTGCTGGTACGGGTTCTATTGCCAGGTTGCCTGGTCAGGGTTGATTCCGTGGGCTGCGACGTTGTGGTTGATGGCGTGGTGTAGCCAGGTGGCCAGTCCGGGGCGGAGGGTGTCGTAGTGGCGTCTGAAGTCGGGGTTGTTGGCGAACAGCCTGCCCAGGCAGACGTGCATCTGACGGGTGATGGGGAACAGCTCACTGAAGACGTGGCGGTGGCATTCGACGAGGTCACTGGCCGTGGGGCTGTCGGGTGGGAGGTTGCTGTCGATCGCTGCGGCGAAGCGGTCTTCGAGTGCGTGCATGCGCTGGGCGAGTTCGGCCCATTGTGTGGCGGAGCGGGTGGCGGAGCGTTCGGCGAATTGGGCCCATTGCAGGGTTGATCCCCATTGTTGGCGGGCGTCGTTGGCGTGGTGGGGGTTCCAGTCGTCGCCGAAGAGGGCTGTCTGCTCGTCGGGGGTCAGGAGGATTCCTTCGCGGTGGGCAGTGCTGATGCGTTCGAGTTGGTTGTCGAGGTCGGTGAGTTCGTCGATGCGTTGGGTCAGGAGTCGTCGCTGTTGGTCGAGGGCGGGGATGATCTGGTCGCTGGGGCGTTGCAGCAGGTCGCGGATGTCTTCGAGTCCGAGGCCGGCGCGTTGGTAGGCGACGATTCGCAGGATGCGGTCGATGTCGGGCTGGATGTAGAGGCGGTAGCCGGCGGGGGTGCGGCTTGAAGGCGTGAGGAGCCCGATGTCGTCCCAGTGGTGCAGGGTGCGCACGGTGACGCCGGTGGCGCGCGCGGCCGCTCCGACGGTCATGCCCTGTTCGCCGGGGGCGTCTCGTTGGCTCATGGGTTCAGTCTTGCCGAGCCAGGCGGATTCCCACGGCTTCGAGGTTGCGTGCCTGGTCGGATTCTGGGTCCCAGGGCTTGGCGGCGGTGAAGACGATGCGGGCATCTTCGGGGGTGGTGAGTTCAAGGTCTCGCGTGTTCCACGGGGTGTCCTGTGGACCGGTCACGTTCGTCCCGGCCTGACGGCAGCGGCTGGCGATGTCGTCCAGTTCGCCCAGAAGGCAGGCGAAGCTCGTGAGTGGCTGGCCGGGAACCACTCGGGTGGGGTCGTTGGAGGGGACCAGCAAGACGTCTTGGAAGGCCCAGCGGCGCAGGTGCACGAGGCGACCGGGGATGCTGAACAGTTCGAAGAAGTCGAGGGTGTGGGTCCAAAAGTTCACCGATGCGGCGAGGTCTGGGCTGGTGAGGGTGACGAACGTGGGCATGGCGTAGATGCCGCGGAAGGGTTCTGGTGCGACGGCATCGGGCCCGGGCGCCGGGACGGGGCTCGCGTCGAATGCGTTGAAGTAGTTGCTCATGCCCTTCACTGTCAGCCCTGACGCAGCGTGAGGGTCAAGTCACCCCCCGTCCGCTGGTCGTGGAGCTCGAGCGGTAGGAACTTCTCCCTTTTTGGGGGAACACTGCCGTGGCTAGGTGTTTCTCCAATCGACGGTCTCGTGTTTCCCTCGTGTTCCCCCATTGGGTGGGGTTGTGGAGGAACGAAAGCGAGGACGTTGTCGTGTCCATCTGTGTCCATGACAGGCACCCACGACAGGGAGATGGACATGGACACGTTGCGCGAGGCGCTGGGCACCGAGTTTCTGCTGCAGGCGGCTGATCGGCTGGCCCCGGGGTGGGGGATCAGTCATCCGGACCTGGGCTTGCTGAGGTCGGTCGACGATTTCCGGCGGGCATCGCGGACGGGCGATGTGATGGCCCGTGATGATGTGCTGATCGCGTTGGCGAGGCTGGCTCATGCGGAGGGCGAGAACTGTCCGGAGGCGGCGGCGGTGTTGTGCGAGTTGTTGATTCCGGGGACGTTGGCGAAGCTTCGTCGGCATCGTCCGGGGTCGTTGTCGATGTCGGCGTTGTGTGATGTGGCGGCGCAGCATCTGTGGATGGGGGCGCGGACCTTTGAGTGGCGGTCGCGCCGCAAGGTGGCGGCCTCGATCCAGTGGCAGGTGCGTCGGGCGACGTTCGCGGATCTGGGGATCCAGGCGAAGGACCGTGGCGATCGGACGTGGGCGAACACGCAGCCAATGGACGACCAGGTGCTGGAGGGCCTGATGGTCGACGACGCCAGCACTGAGCCGTGGGTGGAGCCGGCGGAGGAGCTGTCGGCGGTTTTGCAGCAGGCGGCGCGGGCTGGGGCAGTGACGCCGGATGATGCGGCGCTGTTGCGGCTGGTGGTGTCGGTGGGCCATGAGGTGCCGACCCGGAGGGTGGGCGTGCACGGTTTGATGTCGCGGCAGGCGTCGGCGGTGGTCGCGCAGCAGCTGGGGATCTCGCCGAGTTCAGCGCGGCGTCGGGTGGGGCGAGTGCTGGGCCGGTTGCAGGACGCGAACCGGCAGGGTCTGTTCCTGGACGTGGCATGAGCACCGACCAGCCGGTGGCGAGTTGGGTCGACGTGACCACACCACCAGTTTCGATGTCCGTGATGGCGCCGAGCGTGGCGGAGTTGCGCCGCGCCTGGGATGCCGTCAGCCAGGGCCGCTATGCCAACCCCGAACCCATCCAGCCGCAGCCAGCCACTTCGGCCATGGCTGTGTCGGCGCTGGATGGCGAGGAGCCCTCGGTGTCGGCGTGGCGACCGGCTGAGGAGTTGGTTGTGGTGGTGGGTGCGCATGCGCAGGCGGGCGCGTCGACGGTGGCCTTGGCGGTGGCGCAGGCCGATCCGTGCGCGAGGCTGCTCGAGATCAGCCTGCCGGCCGGCTCGGGGTTGGCCGGTGCCGGGTCGGCGGAGTTGGGGGAGTTGTCGTCGTGGGTGCGCTCGCAGCGCGACGGGGTGGTGATCGAACGTCCGGCCACCGGCGAGGCGGGTGATCCGTTGCCGCTGGATCGGGTGGTGCGGCGCACGGTGTTGGATGCCGGCGTCCATCCGTGTGCGTCGGGGCCCGGGTGGGTTGCGGCGACGGTTGCCGCCGCGGAGGTGGTCGTGGTGGTGGCGGCCGGGACGGTGCCGGGCATCCGCCGCCTCGAGGTGGCGGTCGACGAGCTGGGGCCGGATCGTTGCGTCGCGGTCGTGCGGGCGGTGTCGGGTGGTCGGTTGCCGCGTCAGGTGCGCGCAGCGATGGGGCCGGTTCTGCAGCGGCTGGTCGACGAGCACCGGTGGGCGGTGATGCCGTGCGATGGCCGGTTGTTGGTGACGGGGTTGTCTCCGGCGCCGTTGTCGAAGTCAGTGGTCTCGGCCGGGCACACCGTGCTCGGCCTGCTGAGCGAATGCGAGAAGGGGACGAAGTGATGCTCGACGTGGGATTGGTGCTGTTGGAGATCTGCCCGCTGGCGCCGCCTGGGGCGCAGAAGTATGCCGACCAGCTCACCGGCTATGTGCTGTGGGCGGTGTTGGCGATGTTCGTGGTCGGGGTGGTGGTCTCGATCGGCGCGATCGTGGCGGGTCGCATCTTCTCGATGCCGCATGCCAGCAAGGCCGGTGTGGTGGGCGTGGCGGTGGTCTTCCTGGCCGCGATCGCCTACCTGGTGCTGCCGTCGCTGATTTCGAGCATCACCGGTAGCGGCTGCATCGCCGACGCACCCGGCGCACCAGCGGCCAGCCAGGAGCCGTGACATGACCGGCGACCAGCCCCAGGCGTGGAGCCGCCGCCGGTTGTGGGCGCTGTTGGCCGGGCTGTGCGTGGTCGGGGTGGCGCTGCTGGTCGGCTTGGGTTTCGCGATCCGCACGGCCGTCGTCCACGCCACCCGCACCACCTCCCTTGCCTCGACGGCCCGCCCGGCTGAGGGGCGGGTGGATCGGGATGCGCTGTTGGCCGCGCCGATGCTGCAGGTGGCGCCGGCGGATGCGTTGGGTGGTGCTCCGGCGGTGGAGCCCGCGCCGGCGTTGACGGTGCCGAACTCGACCCGGACGGGTCCGGCGCGGGTGGTGACGGGTTTTCCGCGCACGCCGGCCGGTGCGGTGGGGCAGTTGGCGGCGATCGAGCAGACGGTGCTGTCCGAGATGGACGTGGCCCGCGCGGGCGAGGTGCATCGGGCATGGGTCGTCCCGGGTGCTGTTCCGGTCGAACAGTGGCCGTTGGTGCGGCACGTCCAGTCCTTCCTGGGCTCGGCGGGGATGACGGGACGCCTGGAGGCTGGGGCGCGGGTGACGGTGGATCCGGTGGCCGCGCAGGTCAAGGGCACCGATGGTGCGGACTGGGTGGTGGCGTGTGTGTTGGTGGACGTGCGGGCGCTGGTGCGGGTCGAGTCGCGGATGGCCTACGGCTACTGCGAGGCCATGGCCTGGCGCGGGGGCCGGTGGATGGTGGCCTCGCCTCGTGCGGCTGCGGTGGCCCCGTCGACCTGGCCGGGTACCGAGTTGGCGGCGCGGGCCGGGTGGCGCACCTGGCACGTCGCGGGGGAGTAACCGGGCGATGCTGTGGGATCCGTTCGGGGCGTTGGCCGATCGTGCGTCGAAGGTGGTGGTCGACGGGTGGACGGCGATGATGCTGAGCCTGTGGCAGGCCGGGCTGTGGCTGTTGCGGGTGGTGTTGAAGTTCGAGGCCGCGCTGCTCACCCCGGACGTGACGGAGCAGGGGCCGGCGCAGTTGGCCTACCGCTCCACGTTCTGGATGGCCGGGGCGTTGGCGGTGCTGATGGGTTTGGTGCAGCTGTTCGTCGTGCTGGCCCGACGCGACGGCAAGTCGTTGGGGCGGCTGGTAGTCGGGACGGGCCAGTTCTGCATGGTGTGGGTGGCTTGGTTGAGCTACGGAGCGCTGGTGGTCTCGGCCTGTGGCGGGTTGAACCAGGCGTTGATGAAGAGCTTGTTGTCGATCGATGCGTGGGATGCGTGGCAGCCGCTCAAGCCGTTGTCGGGCCAGGACGTCAGTGACGCCGTGCTGGCGACCGTGCTGGGGCTGATGGGTTTGTTCTTGTGGATCGCGGCGATCGCGCACTTCGTGATCCTGCTGGCCCGGGCCGGCGGGTTGTTGGTGCTGGCCGCGACCGCGCCGATCTCGGCGGCGGGTCTGTTGTCCGAGGTGGGACGCCCGTGGTTCTGGAAGTCACTGCGTTGGTTCCACGCCGCCGCGCTGGCACCGGTGCTGATGACCTTGACGATGGGCCTGGGGGTGCAGATGTCCAACGGCGTCGCACTGGGGTTGGCGACCGGGCCGGAGTCAGCGATCGGGACGGCGGTGCCGGGGGTGTTCATGATCCTGGTCTCGGCGGTGGCGCCGGTGGCGTTGTTCAAGTTGTTGGCCTTCGTCGACCCGGGCACCAACTCCGGTGCCGCGGTGCGCGCAGGCCTGGCCGGGGTGGGCGGCATCTCCGGCCTGCTCGGCGGTCTCGGCTCTGGTCTGGGCGGCAAAGCGTCCGGGACGAGTGCCTCCGAGACCGATGAGCACGGACGCTCCGCCGGCGAGCAGGCCTCCCAGGCCGCGACGGCGGCTCGGTTCCAGAACGCCACACCCCCGGCCAACCAAGCACCGGCCGGCGGGCCGTCGGCGACTGCCGCCGACGGCGGCACCGCTGCGGCGGGTGGTTCTGCAACCGCAGGGGGTGCGGCGGGGGTGTTGGGTGTGGCTGCGGCGATTGGTGCGGCCGCGGCGACGGGCCTGCGGACGATGGCCCACCTGGGTGGGGCAGGGTCGGCACTGTTCAGCGATGCCACCAACCAGCTCGGGGTGGGGCACAACACCTACCAGCCCGACTTCACCCGCACCCCCGGACAGGGCAGTGGTGCTGCGCCGGAGGGCTTGGCCGAGGCCGACGCCGATGCCGCCAACGGCAACGACGGCACCCTGCCGACCCCGTCCAGCCCGCCCCCGACGCTCGACGAACCGACCGTCCAGCCGCTGCCACCCCAGCACCCCATGCGACCACCGGCACCCCACCAGGGGGCGGGACAGCGGCCAGCCGCACCACGTCCCGGCACCGCTCCGACCCCGGGCCAACAAGACCCTAAGCCGGGCGCGACGGATGAAGGAGGCAGGTCGTGACGATCTACAGCGACTACACGCGGGACCGGATTGGGTGGTTCTTCGGGCTACGCGCCTGGCAGCTGGCGGCCGTGTCGGTGTCGACGCTGCCGGTCTTCTGGGCCATCCAGCGCCAGGCGTGGCTGTCGATGCTGCTGTTCAGCCTGGTGTGGGCGGTGGTGGTGCTGGTGACGGCGGTGCAGGTGAAGGGCCGTCCGATGCTGGGCTGGTTGTGGGCATTGACGTGTTTCACCGTGGGCGCCGCCACGGGGGCGCGTCGGTTCACCGCCCGCGCCGCCCAGGGCAAGGCCACCAACCCGGAACAGGTCGATCTGCCGGGGGTGTTGGCGGGGGTGGAGATCCACGACGGCCCACCGACCGGGGCGGCGGCACGGCGGGTGGCGTTGGTGCAGAACCACGCGGCCCGCACCTGGGCGGTGACCTGTGCGGTGACCCATCCCGGGATCGGGATGAGCGACGTCGACGAACGATCCCGGCGGGCCGCTGGACTGTCGAGCCTGATCGATGCGACGGCGCGGGCGGAGTTGGCCGACGAGCTGATCGTGCAGGTCCGCACCGTGCCCGATGACGGGGCGGAACGCTCGATCTGGGTGGAGCAGCACCGCCGCCCCACCACGCAGGGACTGTCGCGTCAGGTCAATGATGACCTGCATCGCTCGTTGTCCAGGGCGAGCGTGCGCACCGAGGCGTTCGTCACTGTCGTCGTGCCCGAAACCCGGCTGGCCAGGGCGGCACGGCACTCCGGTGGTGGGTTGGCCGGTCGGGCGCGGGTGCTGGGCAGTGTGATGGCCGAGGTCGAGGCGGCGCTGCGGGGCGGGTTGGGCATGACGCAGGTGTCGTGGCTCACCTCGCCGGAGTTGGCGCTGGCCTGTCGCAGTGGCTTCGCGCCGGGCGACCGGGCCGGGATCGTCCAGGCCCTGGCCGAGCACCAGCACGACCCAAGGGTGGAGGCGGGTGTGCCGTGGGCGATGGCCGGCCCGTCGGGGGCAGAGGCGACGGGGCGGCACTACTCCCACGATGCGTGGAACTCGATCAGCGCGACGGTGATGCTGCCCGCCAACGGGGCGGCGTTGGGGGCGTTGGCGCCGGTGCTGACCCCGGACGAGGCGGGGGAGCGGCGCTCGTACATGGTGTGCTTCCCGATCCTGACCCAGCAGCGCGCCGAACGGCACAGCGACTCGGCTGAGTTCGCTGCCGACATGGGCGGTGAGCTGCGCCGCCGCGCGGGGGTGAAGGCAAAGGCCCGTCACCGCAACGACGCCGCCAAAGCACATGGCGTCGACGAGAAACTGGCCCGCGGCGCCGCGCTGATGCGCCCGTATGCCGTGTGCACCGTCACCGCGCCCAAGACCGTCGCGATCGCCGACTACGGACGACGACTCGACGCGTCCATCCGCCGTGCCGGGTTCGCGCCGCTGCGCCTTGACCTGGCCCAGGACGCCGGCTTCCTGGCCTCCACCATCCCGCTTGGCCTCGGCCTGACCAGGACGGTGAACTGATGCCCACCCGCACCGGACGCGACGTCGCCCACCTGCTGGCCGACTTCGGCCACGACCTGCCCACCCCACCCTCGCCACCAGTCCGTGGCAGGGAAGGCAGGTTGTTCCACCACGCCCCAGCACGCGGTGCGTTCCGGCGGGGCCGCGGCTGGGCACCGTCCGGGGCGCCGGTGGCGGCGTGGCGGATGACTTCCGACCAGGTCGGGGTGTGGTGGCCGTTCATCGCCACCCCCGGCCTGCCACCCACCGGCGCGCAGATGGGCATCGACCAGCTCTCCGGCGGCTCCTTCTACGCCGACCCACTCGGTTGGGTCCTCGACGACCAGATCCCCGTCACCAACCCCAACGTGATGGTCTGGGGTAAACCCGGACGCGGCAAGTCCGGCACCACCAAGGCCTTCCTGCTGCGCATGATGGACTTCGGCTACCGAGCTCTCATCCTGGGCGACCCCAAGGACGAGTACGAAGCCTTGTGCCACGCCCTGGGCGTCGAACCCTTCGCCATCGGCCGCGGTCTCGCGACCCGTATCAACCCCCTCGACCTCGGCCCGCTGGCCGACGGCTGGGAACGGCTTAGCCGGGCGGAGGCGCAGCGCCGTTCCGCGCTGGTCTTCAGCCGCTGGCTCACCCTCGTGCGCGGGCTGGTCGGGTCACAGAAGGTGGGGGAGCAGCGCGTCCCCTTCGGCCCCTCCGACGAGGTAGTCGTCAAGACCGTCCTGGCGCACCTGTCCGGCTACCGCGACGCCGCCACACGATTGACCGAACCCACCATTCCGCAGCTGTGGCGAGCCCTCGACGAACCCACCGACGAGCTGGTCGCCGCGTGCCGCTACCGCGACCGGCGCCACTTCCTCGACGAAACCCGCCTGCTGCGCGACGCCCTGGGCCAACTCGTCTCCGGCGCCCTGGCCGGGCTGTTCGACGACCACACCAGCATCCACGTCGACTGGCGCGCCCCCATCCAGTCCCTGTCGCTGTCCCGCCTCGAACCCTTCGGCGACGAAGCCGTCGGCATCGCTCTGACCTGCCTCAACTCCTGGGGACGCGCCATGCGCGAAGTCGCCGACCCCGGAGACCTGCGCATCGTCGTGCGCGACGAAGCCTGGAAACAGCTACGACTGGGCCCCGACGCGGTCAACAGCTTCGACGCCGACCTGCGCTTCTCCCGCCGCGACGGCGACATCCAATGGGCCGTCATGCACAAACCCTCCGACCTGCTCTCGGCCGGAGACCACGGATCCCAGGCCACCACCATCGCCAAGGACCTCCTGCACCTGGCCGACATCAAGATCCTCCACGGACAGGACCGCGCTGTGGCGACCGAACTCGAACACCTCCTCGGCCTGGGCCCCATCGCGCAGGACGTCATCACCACCTGGGCCATGCAAGGCAAAGGCCGAGCGCTCTGGCAGGTCGGAGACCAGCTCTACAAGGTCCAGACCTACCTCCACCCGCTTGAGGAACGCCTCACCTTCACGAACGACGCCATCGCCACGGCAGGCTGACCATGACCAAACTCCTCGCCACCCTCGCCGCCCTCATCACGGTGCTGCTGGCCGTGCCCATCGCCTGCGCCGCACTCGTCACCACGGGCAGCGCCGCAACAGAACCCGAGACGGTCACGGACCCGGCCTGTCTGCAGGCCGCGCCGGCGGCGGGGCAGTGGCGCGCGCCGTTCACCACTGGGTACGCGATCACGTCGCGGTTCGGGATGCGACTGCACCCCGTCCGGCGGGTGTGGAAGCTGCACAACGGCGTTGACCTCGTCGCCCCACCCGGCACCCCCGTGGTCGCGGCGGCCGGTGGCACCGTCACCACCGCCAGCCCCCATCCGGCGTGGGGCAACCACGTCGTCATCCAGCACACGGGCGGCATCAGCACCCTGTATGCCCACCTCGCCACCATCAAGGGCGGGATCAAGCCCGGCAGTCGCGTGGCCGCCGGGCAGGCGCTGGGGGTACAGGGCTCCACCGGCTACTCGACCGGCGCGCACCTGCACTTCACCGTCACCGTCAACGGCACTGACATCGACCCCCAACCCTTCATGACCAGCCACGGCGCCCCACTCGACGGCCACCCCACCACCACAACACCCGCCCGCCCCACGGCAGGGACCGTCGAGGGCGGTGTCGGGTTCGACCTGCCCCAACCGACCGTGCGACAGGACTCCCTGCACAACCCAGCCCTGCCGATCCCCGCAGACGTGGAGAAGCTCTACAAGGATGCAGCGGCCAAGTACGGCCTGCCGTGGACGCTGCTGGCCGGTATCGGTATGGAGGAGACTGCCCACGGCCGCAACACCGCCACGAGCTCCGCCGGGGCACAAGGGTTGATGCAGTTCATGCCCGCCACCTTCGCCCACTACGGCGTCGACGGGAACGGCGACGGACGAACCGTCATCACCGACCCGGCCGACAGCATCCACTCCGCCGCCAACTACCTCGTAGCCTCCGGCGCCCTCAAAGGCCCCGACGGGATCCGCCGCGCCCTGTTCGCCTACAACCACGCCGACTGGTACGTCGGCGACGTCCTCCACTACGCCCACACCTACGGCGGCGGCACCGTCACCGGCACCACCACCAACTGCGACCCAGGGATCGAAACACCCCTCGGACCCGGCGCCGATTCACTACCCGCCGGTCAGTCTGGCCGTGTACTGGCTTGGGCGAAGACGAAACTCGGCGGCCCCTACATCATGGGCGCGGCAGGGCCCACCGCCTACGACTGCTCCAGCTTCGTCCAAGCCGCCTACCGCACCGCCGGGATCACCCTGCCCCGCACCGCCGGCGACCAACGCAACTGGCTCGCCACCGGCCACGGCCGGCGCATCCAACCCGGCCACGAGAAGCCCGGCGACCTCATCTTCATCAACAGCTACCTCGGCCCCACCCGCATCGGCCACGTCGCCCTCGTCTGGAGCCCCGAGACCAAAGAGACCATCGAAGCCGCCAGCAGCAGCCGGGGGATCGTCATAGGGGACTACCGGAACTGGACCAGCAAACAGATCTTCGAGATCTGGCGGGTCAGCGGCTGATGGTTTGCCGCTGCCGAACAGCGGCAATCCAACACCGTATCCGCCTAGTACGAGGAAAGCTCTGGACCGGAGGATCAGGGCCTTGCGCGAGCGTAAGCATCCGACTTTGCATATGTGCGCGTGTGGGATGACGTCAAATGGTTCCCATCGGGCGCCCACTCGTGGACAGTCGCCCACCGGTGACGCGCTGCGCGCGTGCGCGTAGGTTGCTCCGTAACCAGTGAAAGCTCTCGAAAGGCAGCACATGTCCCGACGTCCCGAGGTCGTTTGCCTCTGTGGCTACATCGGGGACTCGACGCGGGGAGAGATCGAGTACGCCCGTTCGAAGGGCAAGCCTGTCTTGTTCACAGGGCAGCGCTGACAACATCCGAACAGATCACACCGACGCCGTGGCTGGTTCGACGGATTCGTCGCTCTGACATTCAGTGCTTGCGAAGCCACTGGCGTTGCCAGGGAGTCTCGACGGCCCGGGCGTCGTAGCCGCGTCGCACCCAGGCGATCGCTGCGTCAGCGTCGAGCCCGTCCACCATCGCCATGGCGGCGAGCACGGTGCCCGTGCGGCCACGGCCTCCACCACATGCGACCTCGACCCGTTCTGACCCCGCGGCCAGCCATACCCGCTCGATGGCAGACCAAGCATTGTTGCGGGAGGGGGGCAGACCGAAATCTGGCCACCGCAGCCACGCGTACGGCCATGACGGCTTCGGATCGCGCCACAGCGCATAAAGCCCGAGCTCCGGCTCGGTCCCGACCTGCTCTGACAATCGGCGCCCGCGCACCGTTCGCCCGCTGGGAAACACCACCACACCTGGCTCGTTGGATCTCCACTGCATGGAGTAAGTCTCGCAGCGGAACGCACGCACATGCCGCTGGTCTGACGCCGAAATCCGCTGCATGGTCGCGGTTTCGTCCCTAGGCTTGCCGCGTGCAACAACCCCTGCTCACTGTGGACGAGATCTCCTTGACCCCGCCGCGCCTGGACGACGCAGAAGACTGGGCCGCCGCCCAGGACGACGAGTGCGCCCGCTGGTTCGACTGGCCCGGCCGCCCGCCCGTCGAACGATGCCGCGAACACCTCGCCAACGTGACCGCAGCCGACGATCCCGACAGCTACACCTGGGCCATCCGCACACCCACCGGGTTCGCCGGCGGCATCGACCTGAAACTCGACGAGGGAGCCTGGAACATCTCCTACTTCGTCCACCCCGACCACAGAGGACGCCACATCGCCCGACGAGCCCTCCGCGCAGTCACCGACTGGGCCTTGACCAGACGAGGCCTGCCCGCAGTCTCCACCCGAGTCCACACTGACAACATCGCCAGCCAGAAGGTCCTCGTAGCCGCGGGATTCACCCGGACCGGCACGGTCGACAACCCAGAGGCGAATCATCAGGACTTCACCTACGAACGCCACCGCTGAACGCCCTCAACTGCCGCGAGCATCGAGTTCATGAGCACCCTGCGGTGTCGAGAGGGACTGCTCGTGTGCTGTAGGTCGCGCCACGGCACATGGAGATTCACGGCCACCGATCGGCGAACGGGGGTGTCAGGTGTCAGTCGTGGAAGTGGCCTGTCGTGGGTTGGTGAGGTGCGCGTCGGTGGTCTCGTTTTGGCTGCCGGGAGAAACCCAGCACCCTGCACGAGACCGCCACCGGCACCCGAATCTGTGTCCCCTTGGCCTGGGCCAGGTCGGTGACCAAGGGGTACATCATTTTGGGTTGATGTCACGGGACAGGTAGGCCGCGGCGCGGCGCAGGACCTCGTTCTCCTGTTCCATCAGCCGGATGCGTTTCTTGGCCTCGCGCAGTTCGGCAGCCGAGCGGTTGTCGCCGGCCGGGGCATCGGCCCGGTCGGCCTTGGTCAGCCAGTTGCGCAGGCAGGACTCGCTGATCCCGAAGTCCTTGGCGATCTGGCCGATCGGGGCCTCGCCCTTGCGGGCGATCGCGATCACGTCGTCGCGGAACTCCTGGGGAGGGGGCTTGGGCATGACATACATCCTCTCACCAGGCCCTCACGGACCTGAGATGTCAGTGTCAACCAAACCCGGGGCAGTCCCCTTTGCGACCGATCGGTACCGACTTGCTCGTATGACGATTCCAGTCCAAGGCGCCTGCACCGAGCTGAGGTGCCTGATGAGGGTGCCGGTTGTCACCTCACTTCAGGTCACGCTGGCGGCCATTGCTGGGTCAGCGAGGCTAGTGATGAGCTACGAGGGCATCACTCTGACTGGGCGCACGTTCACCGCGCACCCGGTCGATTCCTTCCCGGACCTGCCGTCGCTGTGCGAGGCCTTCGACCGCGCGGCCATGACCCGCATTTCCTGGCCCGGGATCTTGGACGGCGAAGAGGTCATCGTTCTGGACTGCGCCGGCGAGCGTGTCTTGCTGGGGCGGGAACTGGCCGCCGGTGCAGTGAACAGCCTGCTGGGCGGACCGGTCGTCGTTCGCGGTGCGGGGGTGGGACGACCGATCATGCTCTCCAGTGCCGGACAACCCGAGCACGTCGTCGCCATCGCGCCGCGCAGCGAGAACTGATGTTGCGCTGGTGCACGCCGGGCTACGTCGCCTGGATAGTCGCCTCAACGGTGTCGGCGCTTGGAGGCGGAGTCCTCACCTTTGCCCTCGTATGGACGGCAACAGGCATCAGCGGAACCCTGGCGGGAACGCTGTCCGCGGTCAGTCTGGTTCCCACGACCGCCCTGCTCCTGATTGGCGGAGCGTTGGGCGACAGTCTCGGCCAACGCCGACTGCTCCAGATCACCACCGTCGTCCAGGTCCTCCAAGGCATAGCGTTGTGGATCTTGCTCCACACCTCCATACCGCTCGTGGCAGTACTGATCGGCAATGCCATCGTTGCGGGCGCCCTACAGGGACTTGGTAGCCCATCAAGCGTCGTCTATGCCCGGCAGTTCGTTCCTGTCGACGATGTGAAGGCGGCCATGGCAGTGGCGAGCGCCGTGGGCTCGATCACGCGCATGGCTGGGCCGTCGCTGGGTGCGCTCGCCCTAGCTGCCGTCGGCTTGAGCGGCTCCGTGCTGGTGAATGCTGTGAGCTTCGCGGGCGTTCTATTCGTGTTGTTCGCCATCACTCCCGCCACCACGCCCGCCAAATCGGTTGGGCGAACCTCTCTGAGGGGCCACGTTGTGGAGGGCGCGGCGAGTGTCTGGCGGCACCGGACCGCCAGAGTGATGTTGCTGTCGACTGGGCTTGTGGCGGGTTCGCTCCTGCCTGTGGTGGGCTTGGGCATTCCGTTGCTGGTCCGGTCACATCAGTGGCCCACGACTGTCGCGGGTCTACTGGAAGGGTGCTGGCTCGCCGGGTCTTTGGTGGTCAGCCTCATCGTTTCTGCCCGCTACGCTCGCCAGCCACATGCGCGCGCGAGCGGTCTTGTCAGCGGACCGCTGCTCGCGGCGCTCGGGGTCGTCGCGATCACGGGGGCGCCGAATCCGGCTTTCGCCAGCGTTGCCTGCGTCGTCATGGGCATGGGCACGTCGCTGTTCACGGCGAACGTGGCACCCGTCCTTACCGCGACCGCGCCGCCTGAGCTGCAGTCACGCTGGTCAGCGATCACAGCGCTTAGCCAGTTCCTTCCCCTGATCGTCGTCAACCCGGTTCTGGGGATCGCGGCCGACCACTTGGGAACACCTGTCACTCTGCTGGGGCTGGCCGTGCCTGCGGCCGCGGCTGGTGTCCTGCAGGCGCATCATCGGTTTCCCGATTCAGTCGAGCAGGACCCGTCGTGACCGAAGTGCGGGACCCGGTGTAGTAAAAGGGGTGCCCGGCAGTTGGTCGATCGTCGTCTCGCGTCATGGTCGGCACCACTCGGCGTCGGGAGTGCTTGCGCCTTCGGAGGTGTCATGTCGACGAGAGATCCCTATCCGCTGACCTGGGAGCTGCCTACGCTCATCCTTGCCGGGCTTGTTCTGACCGCGGGGGTGGGTGTGCAGCTGTGCCGGTCAACGGCGTGCTGGGCCGCGGGCTCGGGCTGGTTGTGGCCGGACGAGTTGGTGCGTTCGACCGGCGGGATCCTCGCGGGTCGTCCGGATGCGGGACTGACCCCGGGCTCGTGCTTGGTCGGTTCTGGAGCCTTGGCCGCGTCAATCGTCGTGGCGGAGCTGGTGCTGCTGGTGCTGGTCACCCTCGTTGTTCGTGAGGCGTGGTTGCGGTGGGGTCCGGGGGTGGGTGCTGGGTATGCGTCGGCTGACGAGGCGCGGGAGTTGCTCGGAGTAGGGAGACTGCGTCGAGTCCGCAACATCGCGCGTCCTGACTTGGCCCGGAAGGGGAAGCGATGAGTCGGGGTTGGGCGGCTGAGGTGGGGTGGCGGATTGGGCGGGCGAAGCGTCCGCGTGGGGGCGAACTCTGGTGCCCGTTCGACCGGACCGCTGGGGTGATCGGGCCCCAGGGCTCGGGCAAGACGCTGGACATTTTGATGCCGGCGTTGTTGTCGGCGCCGGGTGCGGCGTTGGTGACGTTGACGAAGCCGGATGATCTGTACCTGTCGCTGAGCCACCGCTCTGGGGTGGGGCCGGTGGCGGTGTTGGACCCGTTTGGGTTGGCGTCGGGGTTGCCGTCGTTGGTGTGGGATCCGATTGCTGGTTGTGCTGATCCGCTGGTGGCGGAGCGTCGGGCGAAAGCGTTCACGGCGGGGACGATCAAGGCTGGTTCGGCTGGTGGGCGGGGTGATGATGCTGCGCGGTTCTATGCGACTGAGGCGGCGAAGGTGATCCAGTCGTACTTCCACGCCGCCGCGCTGGCCGGTGGTGACCTCGATCTGGTGTTGGAGTGGGTGGCGAGTCCACTGTCGACGGCCGAGCCGGAGGAGATCCTGCGGCAGCATCCCGGGGCGGCGCCGTTCTGGCATGGGTTGTTGACGGGTGCGCTGCGGGGTGATGACCGGACGGCGGGCAACACGATCACGACGGTGCAGCAGGCGATGTCGTTGTTCTTCCAGACCGAGATCCGCCGACGCTGCGTCCCGTCCGTGGGGTCGCCGGCGACGGACATTCGGCAGCTGCTGGCCAACCGGGGGACGGTGTACATGCTGGGCCGGGAGGATCCGTATGCGTCGGCGTCGCCGTTGATGACGGCCGCAGCGGAGCATGTGCTGGACACGGCCTTGAGACTGGCGCACGAGTCGCCGTGGGGAAGGTTGTGTCCGCCGATGCTGTCGGTGCTGGACGAGTTGCCGTCGACGGCGCCGTTGCCGACGCTGCGGACGAGGATGGCCAATGAGCGGGCGTTGGGGTTGTCATTCATCTATGCGGCGCAGACCTGGCGTCAGCTGGCCGCGATCTTCGGCGAGCAGGAGGCGAGGGCCTTGTTCGGGCTGACCAATGTGTTGGTGTTGTTCGGCGGTTCGAAGGACGTGGCGTTCAACAAGGAGGTCTCCGACCTGGCCGGCCTGAAGCGCATCGCGCGGACGACCTATCAGCAGGGGAAGCACCACAGCCGCTCGGTCTCGGGTGAGGACGTGCCGGTGATCCGCCCCGCCGAGGTGCGGGAGCTGCGCGAGCGTCACGCGTTGGTGATCGCCGAGAACGCGAAACCCATTCTGGCCAAGCTCGACCGTTGCATCGACGGACGAGCCGGCAAACGTCTCCTGGCTGACCAGCAGCGCATCCGCGCCCAAGTCAGACAGGCTGGCACAGCCGGGTTATAGGCACCCGGACAGCCGCTGCGGCTTGCGACAACAGATTCCCGAGGTGGAGGAGGTTGTCGATGTCGGAGTTGGTGAGGCCGTTCCCGTCGGTGGGAGGTCGGATGCACCGGGCGTATGCAAACCTTGCGCGGCTGGAGCAGGCGAAGGACCCGTCCACGGTGAAGCACCTGGGGCCGGTGGAGTTCATCGCCAGACCGTGGGATGTGGCGGGGATCACTGATCGTGACCTGCGGCTGGAGGTGTGGGAGTGGCTCGACCGTTGTGTCGACTGGCTCAACACCGAGTACGCGTGGCAGCTGGGCGATATCGTCCCGTCGTGTTGGCCGCGGCATCCGCACCTGGTCCACGAGCTCGGCACCGTGTTCGACCAGCGACGCCGCGCAGGGCTCGCGGCCACGTCGGACCTGTTGGCCGAGTGGCACCGCTACACGCTGCCGTCCTTCCAGAACCGCATGAAGGAGACCCTGCGCACCAGTTGCGACGCGGGGCATCGTCCCTGCGCCGGGACCGCCCGGATCGGCGCTGCCCGGCAGGACGCCACGGTGCGCGCCGGGTCGTTCGACCGCGACGTGGAGCACCTCGAACCAGACGACGAAGACCTCGCGACCACCCGCTTCGCGCTCGTCGACGGTCACATCGTCGACACCAGCAGCGGTGAGGTCCTCACGTGAGGCTGGACGACCAACAGCTGCGGGCCTGCTGGGACGCTCGCGACGCCGGGGTCTTGGCGCAGAGCGCCCTCGACGGGGACGCGGAAGCTGTGAGGGTCACGCGGGGAGCGACGCGCGGGGAATTGCAGGAGTTGGTTGATGCCGGGCAGGTGGCGTGCCAGCGGGTGGTGGCCTCGAGCCTGGGGCTGGTGGGCTACACGATGCGCCAGGCCCACATCGCACCATCCGACCGGGACCTCTTTCAGGAAGGGGTCCTCGGCCTGATGGCTGCGGTGCACAGGTTCGATCCGAACAGGGGAGTGTGGTCGTCCTTCGCCTACGGCAGCATCCGCCAAGCGCTGGTGACCGCCGTCGCCACAGAGGCAGGCGCGCGCCAAGGCCTCACGGCGCACGCTGCGCGCGACCAGTACCGCTACCGGGCGCTCGCCGCCACACAACCAGCAGGTCCCGGCGCCGATGGTGCGGCGCGTGTTGCCGCCGAGACTGGGGCGCCGATCGAGCGAGTGGAGATGCTGCTGACCCGACGAGCCAGCGCATCGCTCGAAGGCCTCGAATCGCACGTCGCCCTCCGTGCGCACCACGACGCCGGCCCCGTCGACAGCATTGACCTGCGCCCCTACCTCCGAGCCCTCCCACCGACTGAGAGCTCCGTGCTGCGGGACTTCTACGGTATCGGACGACCTCCACAGCCCATCAAGACCATCGCCGACGGCCTGGACGTGTCGGAATCGACCGCACGTCGCCTCCTGGCCCGCGGCCAGAACCACCTACGCGACATCATGGTCCACTTTGGAGCCGACTCTGCAGAGACAAGCACCCTCGGACGTACGCATCGGCAGTCTGCGCCCATCACCAATGCAGGGCGTCCCGCACTGCCGATCTCGCGCTAGACACGCGGCAGAGTCGATATGAAGAGAGGATTTCGGCCAGCAAATTCAGCAGGCTTGCCGACTCTCATCAACGGCAGGATCCCAGATGGACTTAGATGCCGCTCAGCGGGTGATGGGGATCCAGAGGAAGGCAGATGGCAATGTCGTCTCCTTTCAACACAATGCCACCCGGAGCAACGATGCCCATGACCCGACGAGCTTTGCACGTTGCCCTCCCCATCCTTGTGCGGCACCCGCCCCCGCCCCCGCTTCACGCTCCGTCCTGGTCAAGCCCGAGTCTCACTCCGCAGAGTTGGGCAAGGATGGTCACGAAGGTGATGGCAGCGGACGCAAGTTCGGTGATTGGCAGGGCTGCGGCGATAGCGCTCGAAGGTGACGTGCTGTTCGTGGCGGCGAAGCGGAGGCCGAGGGCGGTGATAACTGCGAGGATGAGAGTTCCTGCGACTCCTTGCAAGATGATGGTTTCGGTGACAACGGTGGCGTAGATGCCATGGCGGCTGATCCCGAGCGACCGCAGCACCCGGAATTCTTTCTGGCGGGACATTCCGCTGGCGATGGTGGTCTGCACGATGCCGATCCCGCACATCAAATAGACGGTGCCGAACAGGCCGACGTTGGAACGGTAGGTGGTCGCCTTACGCACGTCGTTTTGGTGTTTGACGTACGAGTGGGGACCAAAGACAGTTCCTTCAGGGTTGCCTGCTGCGGCGAGTGTCGCAGTCACCTGTGCGGGGGGCATGCCGGTGGTGAAGACAGTGGACGGGGTGGCTCCGGTAGGCCCGAAGTTGCTGATCTGGCGCCAGTCGAGGAAGAGGCCTTCGTAGAGCTCGTCGCGCTCGAGGGTGGCCACGACGCGCAAGCTGACGGGCTTTCCAGCGTTCGTTGTCGTGGTGATTCGGTCCCCGACGTGGTGGCCGATTGAGCTGGCGATGTCGGTGCCGGACACCTTGGTGAGGTCGCCTTCGCGGATGTGCTGACGGGTGAGCCTTGCGAAGGCAGGGGCGTCAGTGAAATGCCACATGAGTCGCGTTTCGTCGGTGGGGCGATAGTGCATCGCCAGACGGGCTTGGCCGCTCGTACGGCCGGTGAGAGCCTCCGCCACTCGATCGGCGCCGGCCGGGCTGGTGGCGGTGACGATTGTGTCGGCGGCGAGGCGGGCGCTGAGCGCTTGCTGTCGCATCTGTTCGTCGGGGGCATTGGCCACGAGGAAGGCTCCCAGCATGCCGATGGCGATGATGGTGGGGGTGACCAGACGGGCGTAGCGAATGCGGTCCTTCGATGCGCGTCTGGCGGCGAGCAGCCCAGGGCCAGCAGCGAAGGTTCCCACGAGCCGCCCCACCAGCCAGGCGCCTGCGGGCATGACCAACGGGGCTACGGCGAGCAGCGGCACGACTGCCAGTAGCGGCAGCATCAGCACGATGTTCGGGCCTAAGCGTTGGGGGCTCAACAACGCCAGGCCCGCGATGCCTGCCCCCAGCACGGTGAGGCGCCAGGCGACTTGCCAGTACGACATTCGGGCGGGCATGGGGGAGATGGCATGGACGAGCTCGCCGCTCGTGGCGCTGCGGGTAGCGCCATGGCCCGCCAACGCGGCCACCAGCGCAATCATCAGGGTGATGAGCAAGGCTCGGTCGAGGGGAAGGCCGAAGTCAACAGACATGTTCCTTCCGAAGAAGCCAATAGCCTGCAGCCCGCCGAAGAGTGGTTGGACAAGGATCAACCCGATCACTGAGCTAGGCAACCCGACGGCCGTTCCCAGTGCGAAACACTCCGTGGCGATCATGCTGGCGAGCCGGCCCCGACTGGCACCAGCCAGGCGCAACGTTGCCAACTCCTGTTGGCGGAAGGAGACCACCTGTTTGACGGCGGACCACATCAGCAGGCCGCTGATTATGATCGCGAGCCCGGCCAGAAAGCTGAGGAAGCCGGTGATGGCTGGCAAGGTGCTGGCCAGCTGCTGAGCATCCATGTCTGGGACGTTGACTCTGTCGACGCTCGAGAAGCCGTAGACGAGGCCGAGCTGAGCTGCGGCGATGATGGCGGTGGCGGCCATGGTGGTCATACAGCCCAGGTACAGCGGCAGATGCCGGCGCAGCAGCCGCAGCGAGAGACTGGTCAGCTCGCGCATGCGAGGGCCTCCAAAGCGGTGATCCGCTGGGCAATGGCCGAGGCATCGAGTCGCATGGCGTCATCGGCGATACGTCCGTCGAAGAGGAACAGGACTCGGGATGCCGATGCGGCGACGGTGGGGTCATGGGTGACGAGGATGACGGTGCTGCCGTGTTGGGGTAGCGCATTGAGGTGTGTCATGACGTCGCGCCGTGACTCACTGTCGAGGGCGCCGGTCGGCTCGTCGGCGAAGACGACGTCGCGGTGTGTCGCGAGGGCTCGGGCGATGGCCACTCGTTGGCGTTGGCCCCCGGAAAGCTGGTCGGGATAACGCTGGGTGAAATCGCCGAGCCCCACGCTCGACAGAGCCTCGGTTGCGGCCTGGTCGCTCATACGCTGCCCGTCGAACAATGCCGGCAGCTTCACGTTGTCGATGGCGGTCAGCGCGTCGACGAGGTTGTAGGACTGGAAGATGAAGCCCCACGAGCGTCGGCGCAGGCGGTCGAGGGCGCCGGCACTGACCCGTGCGAGGTCGTGGCCGTCGTAGTGGATCTGCCCGGAGGTCGGCCGGAGCAGGCCCGAGATGCAGTTGAGCAGGGTCGACTTGCCCGAGCCGGACGGGCCCATGATTGCCGTGGTTGAGGCAGGTTCGAAGGTGACGTCAATGCCCTTGAGCACTTCGGGGCCATGGTCGAAGCGGTGGTGAAGGTCTTGGGTCTGCAGCGTTGCCACGGGTGTCCTGTCGAAGGGCCGAACGGGTCGTCGGCGGCCGGTGAATGTCCGTCCACCACACAAGCAGCGGAGCAGTCGCAGCGGAATGCACCAGAATCCCGTTTCACGGTGGACCTGGGTCCACTGCGTTGAGACCAAGCCATCCAATACCGTCAGAGGGTGACCACCGCCCCGACCGATCAGAACCGAAACCAGGTCCGGCCCGACAGGGTCACATGGAACCTGCCTCGCTTCGTGACCTCGAGCGCGAACCTCAAGTCGATGACCCACACGCTGATCCTCGCGGTGGTCTGCGTCCCGGTGGCGTTGCTCGCCTTGACTGGGCTGGTCTTCGTGCCGGTCATCGGTCGCGGCAGCGATGAGCTGTGGCGCGGCCTCGCTACCTGGCGGGGGCGTCGAGTACCTCGCCCCCGTGCCGAACGCGTTGATTGGCGCATCTGGGCGTGCGCCGTGGCACAAGCCGTACTGGGCATCGTCGGGGCCGTGGGCATCTCCCTCGACGTCCTGCTGGCGGGCAGCTTCACCTGGGCGGCAATCACCCGCCAGAAGGGTTGGGACCTGTTTGGTTGGCACCCGAACGACGCGATCGCGGCCCCCGCCATGGCCCTGCTCAGCGCATCACTCTTGCTGCTGCTGATGGGCTTCTGCTGGCTCGTCTCAGGCGCTTCAGTTGCAGTGTGGACGGGTCTGACTCTGACCCGCACGAGTGTCGACGACCTGGAACGTTCCCGACGCGTGCTGAGTGATGCCTTCTCTGCGGAGCGGCGACGCATCGAACGCGAACTGCACGATGGCGTGCAGCAGTACCTCACGGCAGCCCAGCTCTCGCTGGCCGCCGCCCAGCTGAGGTCCGCCGACCACCCGGAGCTTCAGGCCTCCATCGACACCGCGCACCACAGCATGCAGCGGGCGGTCGAAGGCCTACGCACCATCATCCGGGGAATCTACCCGCAGGTGCTCGAGGAGGTCGGGCTGACAGAGGCGATCAAGGAGCTCGTCGGCCTGTCAGGCTTGCGCGGCACCGTGGCCCTCGAGGGTCAGGAACAGGATCTGCAGTTGGATTCCTCCGCCGCACTGCTGCTCTACCATGCAGTCGCCGAGGGCCTCACCAATGCCGTCAAGCACGGCAACGCGTCCAGCGTTGTGGTGACCATCGGGTGGCACCCGCAGCGAGTCGAGATCGTCCTGGTCGACGACGGCCCGGGCCCAACTGCCGACGACTCCGTCAATCATGGCACTGGCCTTGCCGGCCTGGCCGAGCGGGCGGCCACGCTCGGGGGTGGCCTTCACTTCGGACGCGACGCACACACTGGCGGCGGTCTACTCATCGTGTGGACCACCCGTCACCCACAAGGATCGTGAGGGAAACCGTCATGAAGATACTGCTGGCCGAAGACTCCGCACTGCTGCGGGCCGGGCTCGCCCAACTGCTGCGCGCCATGGGTCACGAGGTCATCGAGGTAGCTGATGGTGATGCACTGCTGCGGGCAGGGCGCACCCACGAACTGGACCTAGTCCTCTCCGACGTGCGCATGCCACCCAACATGGCCGATGACGGGCTTGCTGCAGTCCACCAACTACGCCACGAACGAGCCGCCGAAGGAAAAGGCACGCTGCCCGCGATAGTCCTGTCGCAGTACGTGGCCGCCGCCTATCTCGACAGGCTGCTCGACCACGGGGCCTTCGGCTACCTGCTCAAGGAACGCGTTTCCGACGTGGCCGAGTTCACCCAAGCCCTGACCACCGTCGCTGCCGGTGGCACCATCGTCGATCCCGAAGTCACTCGTGCACTCATCGGCGCCTCGAGCAGCGGCATGACACATCTCACCGATCGCGAGCATGACGTACTGCAACTCATGGCCCAGGGGCTATCCAACAACGAAATCGAGGAAGCACTGCGCCTCAGCCGAAGCGGCGTCAGCAAACACGTCGCGAACATCTTTAGCAAGCTCGGCTTTGACGCCGATGACGACAACCGCCGAGTGCGCGCCGTGCTCACTTGGCTACGCCACGCCGAACGCTCCCACCTACGAGCTTGAGCCGGACAGCAGAAGCCCCCATTCTGACCACCCGAACGCGCGACTCTCGGCATCATGGGGGCAATCCATACGAGGCTTCCTGCGTCACTGTCAATAGCGCACGCGCTCGCGGGGGCGGTCAGGTTAAGTCCGCGCAAGATGGGCAGGATGCTGTCGGCGAGCAGGCGGTGGCCATCGTCGCTAGGGTGCACCTCGTCGTCATTGACCAGACCGCGGTGGGAAAGCTGGGTGCCGGAGAAGTAGGTGACCGCGCCGGGTGACGCTGGTGGACGCGTCGATGCTGCTAGCGTCGAGCACGAGCTGCGCCAAGGGTGGGCCACGAGCTCCTTCCGCGCACCGCGGGATCTCGTGCTCCTGACTGACTACGCCATCACCCACAGCCCGCCTCTCGGAGTGACCGCATGCTCACGCACCCGTGACAACCGCGATGATCGCGGCAGATGTGCGCTTTCGCTCTGTCGGTACTGTTCGTGCATGAATCCCGTGTTCCCTCCGAAGCTCCACATCGGCTCGCACGTGCGGGTGGTGGCACCGGCGCGCTCGCGCGCCATGGTCACCGACGGCAACGACAACGCCCGCATCGCCGAAGAACACCTCTCCGCCCTCGGCCTGTCCGTGTCCTACGGCGAACACGTGGACGAACGCGACCGCTACGACTCGTCCTCCATCGCCTCGCGAGTGGCCGACCTGCACGCCGCGTTCGCCGACCCGAGCGTGGAGGCCATCCTCACCGTCATCGGCGGCGCCAACAGCAACGAGCTACTCCCGCACCTCGACTTCGACCTCATCGCGGCGAACCCGAAGATCCTGTGCGGCTTCTCCGACATCACCGCGCTGCAGAACGCCATCACCACCACGACCGGCCTGGTCACCTACTACGGCCCGCACTGGTCCACCTTCGGCATGCGCGACCTGGGCGAGCAGACCACAGCATGGTTCCAGCAAACCCTCATGTCGGAGGCTCCGGTGCACGTGATCGGTAGCGACTGGTTCACCGACGACCTGTGGTTCCTCGACCAGGATCACCGGACCAAGATTCCGACCGGGGGCTGGTGGCCCCTGCAGCCCGGCGATGCCGAGGGACGCGTCGTCGGCGGGAACCTGTGCACCCTGAACCTCCTGCAGGGGACCCGCTGGATGCCCACTCTCACTGATGCCGTCCTCATGCTCGAGGACGACGAGATCAGCAATCCCTACGCCTTTCGCCGCGATCTCAATTCACTCATGCAGCAGCCCGGAGCGGACACGGTACGAGGCCTGGTCGTTGGACGATTCCAGCAGGCCAGCGAGATGGGCCGCGACGACCTGATGGCGATCCTGGGCACCATCCCCAGCCTCCAGGGCAAGCCAGTCTTGGCCAACGTCGACTTCGGGCACACGAGCCCGTTGATGACCTTCCCCATAGGTGGAGTGGTTCGTTTCACGTCCGGTCCAAATCCCAGCCTCACCGTCGTCGCCCACTAGAGTTCGCGTATCCAACGCCCCGAATGCAAGGCGATCAGCGTGGCAAGAGCGGATGTTGATCAGCGCTTGTTCAGCTCCATCTCGATGAAGTCGTAGATGCCGCCGTTCGTGGGCTGCGTGTACGACCGGACGGCGGTGAAGCCGACTGCTTCGTAAACCTTGATGGCTCGCTGATTGAAGGCCGCAACGCTGAGCATGACCGGTCGCTGCGCGAGCCCTTCTTCTTCCAACAGGGCCAAGGCGGCGTGCACGAAGGCGAGGCCACGGCCGCCTCCTGTCAGGTCAGGGCGGAGACCAAGGCTGATTACGCAGCGACCGGCATCGCGTGTGTCTGCCGTGAAGAAGCCCACGATGTCGTCGCCCTGACGGACCTGCCAGAACCGGTCGGGCCATTGGGCAGGAGTGATGAACTCTTCGTAGTCCTCCATGTCCGCAGTGGCGTCATAGAAGTCATATGGCGCGGGGTACTTCCAGTGGTCAGCGATCACCTGGGCCACATCGACGGTCATCGGGGTGAAGGTCAGCGGCTGGCTCCAGCCGTTGGATTCCGCGGAGTTCGACATGCAACGAGTGTCGCGGCCCGCCGGTGCAGCAGCAACGCAATTCTCGTCCAGCCGGGGTGGCCGATGTGGGTGATTGACATCAAGGCCTTGCGCGAGACCAGCGGCAGAAGCGGATGGCGGTGGCGAGCGCTCAGAATCCGTGGACCGCGGCGGTGATCGTCTCGGCTTGTTCCAAGGTGTCCACGACGACTTGGTAGCGAGCACCTCCGGTCGTCCTGATCTCCACCCGCGCCTTGCCGCCAGTGTTGAGCCGCACACCTCGTGCCGAGTCGGCCCTCCCCACGACGAACCAGTTAAGCGGACCACGGTTCAGTCCGTCGTCCGGGCCGGCCTCCGCTGACGTGATGTCGGCCAATCGGATCGTGCGCTTGTAGAACGGCGCCCGCATGCTGAGGGTGCTCGCGTCTGAGTCGATTTCGACCCGGACGGTCTGGCCCAGCGCAGCGAGCCGATTGCCGTGCGCGGTGACGCGAATGGTCATGGATCGCTCCTCATCTCTGGGGGGTCCCTCCCATTCTGCCCGACCGACCCCCAGAACCAACTCCCTCTGCGGAAGAAGATTTACAGCTCGGCGCGTGGTCGAAGTTCGCTCATCGGCAGATGATCGATGTCATGCACATCTGATGGTGTCAGCGACGGGGAGATGCGGTCCGGTCTTCCGGAACTACATCGACATGCTTTCGGGCCTGGCGGATGACCGGCCGTTCGATGGGTCCGTTCTGCCGTGTCATGGCGTCTGCGGCCGCCCCTCGAGGATCATCGTTCCATCGTGCGACGAGGGTGACGAGCCGCGTTTGTAGTTGCCCTTCGGAAGTCCTCGTCTGCAGGCTGAGTCGCTCCAGGCTCTGCTGCCAGGTGCCGGGGTGGGCGGCTGCGATGGCGGTGAGCGCCCGGTCGATAGCGGCATCGTCGCTCGCGGAGCTGACGATCCGGTCGGTGATGGAGGTCGCGTCGTCGAGGCATCGGGTGAGCGCTTCTGGGCCGTGGGTGATGAGCAGCTCGGCGGGGTCGCTGCCGTCGGGTAGTTCGCCTCGCAGGGTCTCGGTGCGGTGGACGGCGAGTTTGAAGTGGTCCTTGTCGGCGGCGGTGTTTCCGGCGGTGTCGTTGTCGGTGGCCAGGACGACTCGCTCCTGGTCGGCGAGCAGCGCTGCCTGCTGGTCTGTGAGGGATGTTCCGAGGGGTGCGAGGCCGGTGTAGCGGCCGGCAGTGGCCAAGGTGACGGCGACGGCGTCGAGGGGGCCTTCGACGATGACGGGGATGGAGCCGGGCCGAGGGTGGCCGTAGAACTGGTCGCCCTTGCTGTAGATGGGGGTCGTCGGGGTGTTGAGGTACTTGGGGCCGGCCTGGTCGGCGGGCAGGGTGGGGTTGGCTCGGGCGACGAAGCCGAGGATGTGCCCGTCATGGTCGGTGATTGGGAGTGTGAGGCGGTCGCGGAAGCGGTCGATGAGCCGGCCGGTGGAGGCGGGTTTGACGAGTCCGGCGGTGAGCATTTCGAGGTCGGTGACGCCGTGGCGGCGTAGGTGGGTGGCGAGGTTGGTCCAGCCGGCGGGGGCGTGTCCGGGCTGGACAGTGGGGTGGCCGGTCAGGTCGACGCCGAGGCGTTCGGCGAGGTAGGGCTGCGCCCAGGACTGTGGGAAGCAGCTGGCGTAGTAGTCCTGGGCGAGTTGGTTGACCTGGTGGAGGCGTTCGGCTGGCACGGGGGAGTCGGCCAGGGCGTCGGCGCGGTCGAGTTGGTGGCGCAGCATGGCGTCGCTGGGCGGGGTGGGGCCGGTGGCGTCGCGGATCATGCCGAGCAGCGCCAGTCGGGTGCCGGGGTCGTCCGGGCCCGGCAGTTCCACCGTCGCCTGCTCACCCGTCGGCGCAGCGTTCTGCGTGGGTTCGGGTGTGGTGGTGCGGGTGAGGCGCCAGAGCAGGGCTGCGGCGGGGTGATCGTCGGGCAAGGGCTTGGCGGTGACGGTGTCGGCGAGGATGCCGTGGACGTCGTGGCCGGTGGCGCTGAGGTCGTCGAGTCGGTGGGCGAGTCGGACCAGTGCGGGGTCTTGGGCGAGGCGGTCTCCGATGGCCTCGAGGACGGGCTTCCATCGTTCCAGTGCGGGGTCGTTCTGGTCGATGGCCTGGTCGAGGGCGCGTTGGTACTGGGCGGCTTGGCGGGTGGTCTGGCGGGGCCCGGTGGGGCGTGGGTCGGTGTCGGGAACGGCGTTGGCGGCGCGCCAGATCGCGAGCTGGCGTCGGGTCTCGTCCGTGCAGGGCAGGGCAGCCCACGACGCGTCCGGGAACGGCAGACGCGCGACCTGATCGGTGAGCGAAGTGACGAGCTCGGCGCGTTGCTGTGCCCAGGTTCCCCAGGCGGGGTCGTCGTGGACGCGGGCGGGGATGCCGGGCAGCCATGGCAGGGGCCCCGCGGTCAGTGGGTGGCGGACATCGAGGCGCCAGGCGAGGGTGGCGGCCTTGTCGCGGGCGTCGTCGAGGGTGTGTTGGACGTGGGCTGCGGTCAGGGCGGTGAGGGGGTTGGTGCCGTTGCTGGTGATGAGGATGAGGTGGTTGCGCAGGGCGGGCCAGGCGGGTTCGTCGGTGATGCCTGGTTCGAGGGTTTCGGCGTGGTCCTCGATGGTGGCGATGGCGTGGGTGCCGAGGAGGTGTTCGGCGGCGGTGGTGATGCCGTCGGCATAGGCGGTGACGGCGTCGGCGAGCAGTCGGGCGGGGTCGTGGTGGTCGGCGCGCTGGGTGGTGGCCGAGCGGGCGGCGTCGTCGCGGGTGAGGATCTGTTCGAGCAGGTCGGTGGGTGTGGGCGGGGTGGTGGCGTCGGGTTGGGTGAGCAGCGCTGGGTCGCCGTCGCCGGTGGTCTGCAGCCACAGGTGGTTGGCGTGACGTCCGCGAGTGACCATGGTGTAGAGCTGCTGGCGTGACTGCTCGGGGGTGGCGATGCCGTGGGTGACGTCGGCGGAGATGCCTTGGGCGGCGTGGATGGTGGTGGCGTAGCCGAGCTCGACGGCGGCGGTGACGTAGTCGGCGGGGACGGTGACGTGGCGTCGGGATTGGTGGTGCTGCAGGGCGAGGGATCCGTCGGGGCCGATGGCGGTGACGTGCCAGCGGTCGCCGTTCTTGACCCAGTCGGTGCGGCTGGTGCGCAGGCGGCGGTCGTTGCGGCGGGTGATGACGGTGTCGCCGATGCGGGCGTGGTTGCCGTCGGCCAGCGCCGCGTTGGGGCCGGTGGCGTGGGGGCCGAGGTGGTGGGTCTGGGCGCGGTGGTTGAGTTCGGCGACCAGGTCGCGGGTGGGGGCGAGCATGATGGCGTCGCGACCGGCGGCCTTGTCGTGGGTCCAGGCGGTGAAGGCGTTGTCGGTGACGGTGGCCAGGTCGCCGACATGGACACGGTCGTTGTCGAGGTAGAAGCCGATCGCGGCCGTGTCCCCCTGGCGGAGGGCGAGGGAGGCGGCGGCTTCGGCGGGGTCGGTGAAGCGCATCAGTTCGTCGAGGGTGGCTGCGCCGTGTCGTGTCTGGATGTCGCGCAGCAGGCCGCCGGAGCCGATGGCGGCGAGCTGTTGGTCGTCCCCGATCAGCCGGACGACGGCGCCGCGGTTGGTGGCCCAGCCGGCGACGGTGGCCAGGGTGAGGGTGTCGGCCATGCCGGCCTCGTCGATGATGACCATCGACCCGGTGGTGATGGTCTGGGCCCAGTGGGGGAGTTGGTCGTGGGTGATGCCCCAGGCGAGTTTGGCGAGGGTGTCGGCCTCCAGCCCGGTGGCGGTGGCGAGTTGGGATGCGGCTGCGGCGGAGGGGGCGAGGCCGACGACGGTGTGGCCGGAGGACTCCCACGCGGCGGCGAGTGCGTGCATGGCGGTGGTCTTGCCCGACCCGGCCGGCGCGATCGCGAGCTGCACCAGCTGCCCCGACGTGGCCAGCTGCTCCACCAGCGCCGCCTGACCCGGGTTGAGGGCGAAACCCCGCTCGGCAGCCGACATCGCCAGCGACGCCACCAGCACCGGCTGCGCCATCGACGTCCCGCCGTCTGCGTCGGCAAGGGCAAGGACGTCCTGCTCTGCTTGGAGGATGCGGTGGGAGGTGAACAGGGTTGATCCGGCGACGGTGTAGACGCTCGATCCGTCGGCCCGGCGCAGCGGTGCGGGTTCGGTGATCCCGAAGGTGGGCTTCTCCAACGGGACGGATGCCTCGAGGGCCATCGCGGTGAGCAGGTCGACGGCGGCATCGATCTTGGCGGTTGGGGTGGCCGTCAGTCGGACCTGGCGTTGGGCCTCGGCCCTGACATCGGTGCGTCGCCACGTCGCGCCGCGGCGCTCCATCGCCGCCACCACCCGTGCGGTGGCGGCATCGAACCAGCCACTGTCAGCCACCGGCAAGTCCTGCGCTTGGACGGGGTGCAGGGCGGCATGGACGATCTTGTTGATCGCGGCTGGGCTGCCGAGGACATCGATGGCCTCGGCCCGCCACGCCGCGCGTTGCTCTCTGATGGTGCGGGGAGCGTGCTTGGCGTCCCGGGTCTCCAACGTGGCGCGCTGCGCCAAGTCATAGCCCTCCACCACCGTCGGCGGACGTCCATGATCGTCCTGGAACGACAACGCCAGCTCACCGCGCCGCTGTTCGATCGCCCGACGCCGCGACGACCACCGCTCGTTCAACGCGGCCGGCACCCCGACCACCTCACGCACCGGACGCTTCCCGGCACCCATGGCGCGGTCCTCGAACCGCAGCCCGTGCGCCTCCAAACGCTTGTACAGGGCAGTGTTGTAGGTCTCGGACGCCGCGACGACGCCCTGGTAGAGGAGCCGGGCATCGATCGCCAGCCACTTGCCCGAGCCGGTGGCGCGGACCTTGTTCGCCACCGCGACATGCGTGTGCAGGTCGGGATCGCCGGCGCGGGAGTCGCGATGGGTGAACGCGGCGCCGACCAGCCCGTCGACGTCGACCTGCCGCACCCCCTTCGCCCCTTCGCGGGTGTAGACCAGGTGGTCCTCGACGAACCGAAGCGCCTCGGCCACCGCGTCGTGGTGGGCGCGTTCGACCATCGCTGCGGTTGGGAGGTCGGCGATCGCCCACAACGTCGACACGCTCTTTGGCGGGGAGAAGGTCAGGTCGAAGCCGGAGACCACCGAACGCCCGGGCCGCGAGTACCGCGCCACCGCACCCGCCAGCTCCCGCGCATCGACGTGCGGGCGTCCCATCTCCCGGACGAAGAACTCCGCAGCCACCTGGCTGCGGATCCCGGCCCGCACCTCACCCGGCACCCGCGAATCCGCCTCCAGCCCGCGGCTGGTGTTCCACTCCGCCGCCCGACGCGCCACCTCGACACGGAAGTTCGACACGTCTGATGGCAGCTTGAACGACGCCCCCAACCGGTAGGCCTCAAGCAGCTCATGCTCCGACGCGTCAGCACCCAGCTCGGCGGCCCGCTCGTGCCCCAGCGGATGCTGCCCTGCACCGAACAACAACTGCATCTGCTCAGCCGAAACCTGGGAACCGGTGACGTCGTCACCGATCGCCGCGCAGCCCCTGCCCACCCAAATGCCGGGGGTCTCGCCGTGCTCGGAGTAGTAGGTCGTCAGGCCCTGGTGGCCCTTCTCCGTCGAATCCTGCACAGCCACCTGCCGGGTCAGGTAGTCATACCCCGACCCGGCAGACAGCTTGTGCAGCGACATCGTCACATGAGCACAAGCCGGGCTGTACTGTCACGTGCCGCAGCCGGGCATCAACGCTTGTGGGGATCGCCCTGCTGCGCCGTGATCTCCATCCGGATGGGTGTGCCGCTGGCAGTGACTGAGTCGTACTCGGATGCTGTCGTCGGTACTCGTTGATCAGGCGGTGGCGGTGGCGGAGGCGGCGGAGGAGTGGTCTTCTCGTTGTCCATGACTACCTCTCGCAACCTTGACGCGTGACACCTTGCGGCCCGGCCTCCTTGATGTGGTCGTATGAGCTGTCCGTAGTGGGGACGCGTGTTGGAGGAGGTGCTGGTGATTCAGGCCGGTCGGTGGGGCGGTCTGGTGCTGGCTGTTCGGGCATGGAACCTCCTACAGGTCGATGAGGACTCGGATGAAGTTGATGATCAGAGTCGATGCCAATGTCATGGCCATTCCGACGAATGCGCGGTCGAGCCACGACATCCGGCGATCCGCAACCCGCTTGGCGTGGTCGAGTGGCGATGTTTCGGTCAAGCTCTTGGCGTTCAACAGGTCAACCGCGAACTGGGCGTTCGGTATCGGGATTGTCCGCCCATTCTCATGCGCAGAGGCAAGCTCGCGGAGAGATGCAATCGCGGGCAGGCCGTTCTGACGGCCGCGAGGTACCAAGCACAAGGTGGCTGCCAGAGCTGTGAACAGCCCCAAGGTGACGATAATGCCCATTGTGATGGCAAGCCATAAAGGTGGACGGCTCGAAATCTCCTTGAGCACGAAGGTGAGCAGTGTGGCGTCGAAGGCCAGAACTACCGAAGCCAACTTCTGCGCCGTTTCACTTCTCTTCTCGTGCTGCTCATAAGTCCATCTGGCGCCCTCGAGGATCTGCTTCCACGTCTCGCTATCGGCTGACTTGTCGTACGTCTCTGTCACGGGGCTCGGATGCTCGGTCGTGGCGGCCGTGGTGCCTGCGCCCCTGAACAACCTCATGTTGTCTCCTCTCCAGCTTCGAACATTGTGCCCGGAGTGCAAGAGGTGTGTGGCGCTTGATGGTCTCGTGTTTCCCTTGGGGTTCCTCCTGACGGCTGGTGAGCACCGGGGGCGCCGCGTTCGCTTGGGTCTTCGTCGGGGTGGTTCGGAAGGGGCGAAGGTCGATGGGACGTCAGCAGGAACGGGTGGCTGCGAGGCGAGCGATTCATGAGGCTCGGGTGGCGCGGTTGCAGCAGCAGCGGGAACGGGAGTCGGCGTTGACCGATCTGGCGGTGCGTGTCCAGGTGGAGCTGCGCGCCGGAGCCAGGGCGTTGGCCGACGCGGAGGCGCGTGCCGGCGCGCTGATCGAGGAGATGGTGACCGTCCACGGGCTGACAGCCACGCAGGTGGCGGAGTGGTGCGCTGGTGGGCTCAGCGTCCGTCAGGTTGGGCGCCTTCGACGGCTCAAGGACCGGGCAGTGGATCAATGAGTCCGCGCGCCACAGCGTGGGGCCGGGAAGTTTGGCGCCGTATCCGGGCTCTCCGGTCTGTGGTGTTGCTTGTCAGGACCAGGGGCGTACTTCTGACAGGTAGCGCAGGATGGCGCGGACGCGTCTGTTCTCTTGGCTTGGGGAGAGCCCTAGTTTGGCGAAGATGTTGGCCACATGTTTGGACACCGCCGCGGGGGAGATGACGAGCTGTTGGGCGATGTCGTTGTTGGACATGCCGGTGGCCATGAGTTCG
>NZ_JBCDMV010000027.1:0-6948 GCF_038433135.1 Luteococcus sp. H91
GAGCAGACTCTGACAATTTCTTCCACCCACGGGGTGGTGGGTACTCATCCCGCGGGGTGAGCGGGGCCGCCACAAGGCCATTCGAGCGAGCGACGCCTGATGACGGGCCCGGCCGGAAGGCTGGTGGGCATGATGAACACTGCCCCGAAACACTCCGGCTCACCGGTGCCACCGCCCGACCACGCCGTCCTGATCGGCACCGGACTGACCAAGACCTATGGCCCCACCGTCGCCCTCTCGGGGGTGAGTCTGGCCATCCGATTGGGTGAATCCGTCGCCGTGATGGGCCCCTCGGGCTCCGGCAAGACCACCCTGCTGCATTGCCTGGCGGGTATCCTGCGCGCCGATGCGGGCCGGATCACCCTGGACAGCCCGCGGGAGAGGATCCAGATCGAGGCCCTCGACGAGGGTGAGCGAGCCCGGCTCCGCCGAGAGTCCTTCGGCTTCGTCTTCCAACAGGGCCTGCTGCTGCCCGAACTCACCGCGCTGGAGAACGCCGCGCTGCCGCTGATGCTTTCCGGCCTGACCCGACGCGACGCCGAGGCGCAGGCAGTCGGCTGGCTGGCCCACCTGGGCCTGGCCGGGCTGGAGGGCCGACGACTGGGCGAGATGTCCGGGGGCCAGGTGCAACGCGTCGCCATCGCCCGTAGTCAGGTCACCGGCGCCAGCATCACCTTCGCCGACGAACCCACCGGCGCGCTCGATCAGCACACCTCCGGCGAGGTGCTCGGCGCCCTGCTGCACGCCACCGTAAGGCGTGGTCGCACCTTGGTAATGGTCACCCACGACGAACACGTCGCGGCCCAGTGTTCCCGGGTCGTGCGGCTGCAGGACGGCCAGATCATCAGCGACAGCCACGCGCTGCGCCCCACCCTGGCGGGTGCAGCATGAGCAGCCGGGTGGTCTGGACGGAGGCCGAGGCGATGGATCCGTGGGCCCGGCCCCAGTTGTCGGATCAGGGCCCCTCGACAAGATCGGGAAACGTGGGTGGGTTGGCCTCGGCGAACGTGGCTGGGTTGGGCTCGGGCAGGAGGGTTGCGGAGATGGCCGTGGCGGTCGGGTCGGTCGAGGCCCCGTCGCAACAGCCCCCGCAGGATCCGCAGCTTCCCCGTCGCACATCCTCGCTGGGCTCCACCCAGGAACTGCTTCGGCTGCTGGCCGGCCCCACCCTGCGGGACCGGGCCAGCTGGCTGCTCCCCATCGTGGCCATGGCCGTCGCCAGCACGCTGAGCCTCTCGGTGGCTGGTGGCGTGCACTACTTCTTCACCACGACGGGTGACCTGGCCGGGATGTACCGCTTCCTGTCCATCATCGCGCTGATCCTGCTGGTCATCCCGCTGATGACCCTGGCCGGGGCGGCGGCCCGGTTGTCCGCCCGTCGCCGTGACACCCGGCTCAGCTCGCTGCGCTTGCTGGGCGCCACCTCATCGACGCTGCGAATGCTCACCCTGGCCGAGACCGGGGCGATGGCCCTGGCCGGGGCGCTGGGTGGCGTCGTCGGGTATGTCGTCTTGATGCCGGTCTTCGGGCTGCTGCACTTCAATGGCGACGCCATCGGCGCGGGCCGGATGTGGCTCGGGGTCCTCCCTGTGCTGGCCGGAGTCCTTGCGATCGTGGCATTGGCGCTGGTCAGCTCGGTGATCGGGCTGCGAAAGGTGGAGATCTCCCCGCTCGGGGTGCGCACTCGGCAGCAGGCCCCGCTCACCTCCCGCTGGCGCGCCGTGGTCGCGGTGCTCGGGATCCTGGTTGCCTCGGTGCTGGGCAAACTGCTCGGAGCCCAGGCCGACATGCTGGTGATGGGCGTGATGATGGTGGCGATGTTCGCCCTGCCCATGCTGGCGGTGAACCTGGCCGGTCCGTGGGTGGTCTCCCTGGTGGCCCGGGCGGACCTGCGTCGGGCACGGAGCGCGTCGCAGCTGCTGGCGGCCCGCAGCATCCTGGAAGACCCCAAGCAGGTCTGGCGCCAGATCGGCGCCCTGGGGCTGACCAGTTTCGTCGCCGTCTTCATGGGCGTCGCGATGAGCCTGACCTCCCAGCCGACCACCGGTTCCGACCAGCTGATGAGCCGGGACATCCGCACCGGCGTGCTGCTCACCCTGGCGATCACCTTCATCACCGTGGCCTGCTCGGTGGGGATCAACCAGACCGCCGCGGTGCTGGACCGGCGCGAACTCTACGTCGGGCTGGACATGCTGGGCATGCCCGCGTCCCTGATCGACGAGGCTCGACGCCGGGCGGTGCTGCGCCCGATCCTGGCCGTCGTCCTCCTGGCCGGTGGGGCGGCCCTGGCCCTGGTGCTGCCGTTGGGGGTGCTGAACAGCTTGACAGATCCGATGGCCGCCCTGACCGTGGTGCTGGTGCTGCTGGGCGGCATCGCACTGGTCTGGCTCAGCCTGGTGGCCACCAGGATCACGCTGCGGCAGGTGTTGGCAGCGGGACTGGTCCGCGCCGAGTAGGACCTGTGGCAGCCCACTGGTTGGTGGGGTCTTGGGTCCGGTTGCCTACTCTGGAGACATGACATCGAGCTCCGCGAACTCGACAACCACCGGCCAGCGGGTGTTGGCCATCGTGTTGGCCGGCGGCAAGGGCAGCCGGATGGAGGTGCTCACAGAGCGCCGGGCCAAACCCACCCTGCCCTTCGGCGGCGTCTTCTCGCTGCTGGACATCTGCCTGTCCAATCTCGTCAACAGCCAGATCGACGACGTCTGGGTGGTGGTGCAGTACCACGCATCCACCTTTGATCCGGTGCTGGCGCACGGTCGTCCGTGGGATCTGGACCGCAACCGCGGTGGCCTGCGGGTGCTGCCGCCGCAGGAGGGGATCGGGGCCGATGAGGAGGGGATGGCCACCGGCAATGCCGATGCGCTCTTCCGGATCCGGGGCCTGATCCGGCAACACGCCCCGGATCTGGTGCTGGTGCTCTCCGCTGACCATGTCTATTCCCTGGACCATCGCGACGTGATCCGCACCCACCGTGAGGCCGACGCCGAGTGCACCGTCGTGACCACGACGATCGGGCTGCCGGAGGCCGGTCATCACACGCTGGTGGACATTGCCGAGGGGCGGGTGACCGCCGTGCACCACAAGCCCGACCAGCCGCACACCGAGACCATCGCGTCCGAGGTCTTCCTCTACAACGCCGACGTGCTGCTGGAGGCCTTGGACGAACTGCACGCGGAACTCTCCGGCGAGGCCGCGGACGGTGACACCGGGTTGGGCGACTTCAGCGAACACCTGCTGCCCCGGCTGGTGGAGCGTGGCCGGGTGGCGGCGCACGTGATGCCCGGATACTGGCGTGACCTGGGGCGTCCGTCGGCCTACTTCCGGGCGCATCAGGACCTGCTCTCGGGTGACCTGGAGTTGCTGCACAGTCGAAGCTGGCCGATTCGCACGGCCTCCCCACAGGGGCCCGCGGCCCGGGTGCACCGCGGCGGCCAGGTGATGGATTCCATGCTTGGTGATGGGGCGGAGATCCATGGCCGGGTGGAGCGCTGCGTGATCGGGCCGGGTGTCGTGGTCCAGGCCGGTGCCGTGGTGCACGACGCGGTGGTGATGGGCGGCGTCCACATCGGGGCGAATGCCCGGGTCGGCTGGTCGGTGCTGGACGCCGGCAGCCGGGTGGGCGTCGACGCGCGGGTGGGCGCGGACGAGGCGCAGGACCAGGATTCCCGGCTCAAGTCGGAAGAGGTGACGCTGGTTGGCATGGAGGCGGTGATCCCCGACGGGTCGGTGGTGGAGCCCGGCAGCCGGGTGGCCCCGGGATCGGGTGCATCCCTCACCGACTGAGGTCTGGGTCATGGCTTCGTCGTGATCCGTTATCCGCCGGGAAACCCGCGCTTTCCCTTGCTCTTCTAGCGTCGTCGGTGCACAACACCCCACTGCAAGGAAGAGGCAACAATGTCGAACCTCACCATCGGCCGTCGCGGCGCGCTCGCGCTCGGCGCCGGAATCACCGCAGCTGCCGCCGCCGGCAGCCAGGCGCAGGCCGCTCCGGAAGGCCGTCGCAAGAAGAAGAACCCCAAGGCGGGCAAGCTCCGCTTCGGCAGCGACGGCAGGTTCACCGTCCTGCAGTTCAACGACACCCAGGACGGTCACCTGACCGACAAGCGCACCATCGAGCTGATCACCAAGGCCATCGAGCGGGAGAAGCCCAACTTCGTCGTCTTCAACGGCGACATCATCAATGGCAGCCCGGCCAGCGCGCTGCAGGTGAAGCAGGCCTACAACAATGTGATCGCCCCCGTCGAGGCCGCCAAGGTGCCGTGGGCGCTGACCTTCGGCAACCACGACGAGGACTCGCTGAAGAAGTCCGGCATGACCGAGACCAAGATCATGAACTTCCTGCTGGGTTACGAGCACAACATGAATGTGCGCGACGACTCCGTCAACGGCCATGCCAACCTGATGCTGCCGATCGCCGGGCGTCGTGGCCGGGGCACCGCCGCCGCCCTCTGGCTGCTGGATTCGGGCCGTTACGAAGAGGAGACGCTCGACGGGCAGAAGGTGGAGGAGTACACCTACGAGACCCTCCATGCCGACCAGGTGGCCTGGTACCGGGAGCAGAGCATGGAGCTGGCCAAGCGCAATGGCGGCCGCCCGGTTCCCGGCCTGATGTGGATGCACATTCCCGTCTGGGAAACCCGCTTCATGTGGTACGGATCACCCACCGACTGGACCGACGAGAGCCACGCAAAGGCCCTGGTCAAGCACCAGATCACCGACCCGCAGCGCAATGAGCGGGAGTACGTCAGCCAGTTCAACTCCGGCATCTACAACACCGTGCGCGAGCAGGGCGACGTGATGGGCATCTACTTCGGCCACGACCACATCAACACCTACGAGGGCAACTACTTCGGCGTGCACCTGGGCTACGCCCCCGGCACGGGCTACGGCACCTACGGCCTGGACGGCGACAAGAAGCACCACCTGCGTGGCTGCCGGGTCTTCACCCTGGACGAGCGCAAGCCCGGCGAGTTCACCACCCGCAACCTGTACGCCAAGGATCTGGGCATCGACGTCAAGACCGTCGCCGAGGTCCGGATCAGCGAGCCCGCCCCGCTGCCCTTCTGATTCCGTTCCCCGAGCCTGTCGAGGGGTCAGCCCAGGGCAGCGAGCACCTCGGGACCGTCGGGTGCGGTGAGCACACGCTCACCCACCACGACGGTGGGCACCAGCTCATTGCCGTCCTGCAGGCTCGCGACGAAAGCGGCGGCCTCCGGATCGGTCCAGATGTTGACCAGGCTGATCCGCTCGCCGGAGGGGTCGAGGCCGGCCAGCAGGTGCTCGCAGTAGGGGCAGCCGGGGCGCCAGTAGACGATGGCGTGGTCGTCGCCGCGTCGGGCGATCGCGTCGGAGTGGGTGCTTTCCATGCCCCCGATCCTGCCGCATCCTAGCGGTCCCTCGGGTTTCCTGCGGTCCGCTCGTGCTGCAACACGAGCGCATCCCGGGACCCGAGCGCCTCCACCCGAACCCGACGCTTTGCCGCTCGCACCCCGCCTGCCGTAGACTTTCCCGGTACCCCATCAGGGGCACGGGGCGTTGGCGCAGTTGGTAGCGCGATTGCTTTGCAAGCAATAGGTCACGGGTTCGAACCCCGTACGCTCCACCAGGTCAGGGGCCATCCCACGAACGGTATGTCCTCTGTTGCTGTCTCGGGACAGCTTCCGCTGGCTCGCTCTCACTCCTGACCAAGGGCCTCTTGCGATGAGATCCGCTGATGAATCCGAGCCACCTCAGCCACGATCAGGAAGCAGGTGGCGATGTGCACCATCACCTGCACGTTCTTGCTCGGGTTCGTGGCCAGGGCCAGTGCCACGACCACGGCGAAGATTGCCGCGCGTGCCGGTGGCATGGAGAGCCGTGGGAAGGACCTCCGCTGCTTCATGAATCCCCAGACCGCGAGCGCCAGGAGAGCCGCTATCGCGGCCGCCATTGACGTCACAAAGATCGTGTCCTCGCCGAGCCAGTTAGTGCGCACGGCGGTGATGGCCGCGGCGGAATAGGCGGTAATGGGCAAGGCACCCCAGAAGTAGGGGTTCGCCGACGTGGCTGTCCGGTTGGTCATGTCCTCATCTCGTCTGGTGGTGGGAGCCATCGAAGCTCAGCTCTGGTCGCGCTTGGCCGCTCGTCCGCGGTAGATGGCCAGCGTCAGTGCGTACGTCAGCGCAGTGAAGCCGAGCGTCGCGACCACAGCGAACACGATGTGTCCCGTGGTCGGCTCCCGGACGCAGATGGAGACGGTCAAGGCACACATGACGATGAAGACCATCGCTGCGATCTGCTTTGCCTTGTTCTCACTGCTCTTCATGGGAAGTACTCCCTCAGGTTGCTGGCAGATGAGTTGTCGACGCTACGTGGCTCACCACCCATGGGCAACCGCTCGCTCACGATCCTCGAGGAGATGGTCACCGTCCACGGGTTGACGGCGATGCAGGCGGCATAGTGGTGTGCTTGGGCTGTCACTGTGCGGGAGGCTGGGCGTCTTCGACGACTTGACGTTCGGGCAGAGAGCCTGTGGATGTGACATGCGCATCGTGGGGTGGCTCAGGACCAGGGACGTACTTCTGACAAGTAGCGCAGGATGGCGCGGACACGTCTGTTCTCTTGGCTGGGGGAAAGCCCTAGTTTGGCGAAGATGTTGGCCACATGTTTGGACACCGCCGCGGGGGAGATGACGAGCTGTTGGGCGATGTCGTTGTTGGACATGCCGGTGGCCATGAGTTCGAGGACTTCGTGTTCTCGTTCGGTGAGCTGGGCCATTCCGGAGCGGCCCGTGGTCACCATGGCCTTGGCTGCTTCCGGATCGATGACCACTCCGCCGTCGGCGATGACGTGGAGGGAGTGGATGAACTCTTGGACTTCGCTGATTTTGTCTTTGAGGAGGTAGCCGGTTCCGCTGGTGCTGGCGGTGCCGAAGAGTTGTTGGGCATAGGTCGGCAGGATGTATTG
>NZ_JBCDMV010000028.1:0-41493 GCF_038433135.1 Luteococcus sp. H91
GGCAGTGGAACCGACGCCTACCCGCAGCGCATGCGGGACCTTGTCACACCCCCATGCCAGAATCATGACTACGAGACCGGCAACGACGCTGGACCGTTGACCAACCAGCCCTCATGAAAGATCGAGGCTAGCGCGTGCCTTCCGGGACCGCTGTCAGGAGGCGCGACCCATTTGCCGATCATGCGTGGTCAGAAGCAGCTCCGCCACGTGCGTTGCCTCGCGGATCACGTAGTCGCCTGTCTCCTTGTTTGGCGTGCCGGTGGCGACGTCGTAGGGGTCCTCGTCCGATAGACGACACGCCGTGAAGCACCCCGTGAGGGTCGCGTGGCTCGGGCCCGCGCCGCCGAAGAAGAACCTACCCAGCGAGGCGGCGACCTCGTCCGATTGTGGGGTCTCACGCTATCTTTGGGACGGTGCGGGCTCCCTGCTCCTGAGCTGTTGCTCCATGCGCCCGGTCAACTTTGTCGCGTGAAGGCGCTCGTCGATACTCGCCGCGGGATCAGGTCTGACTGTCAGACTTCGATCACGGCTGCCACCTGCTGGTACACCGGTGTCCACAGATCAACTTCTACCTCGGGAGCTTCAATGCTGACGACGAGCGAGTAGTGAACGCCTTTATCGCTCTGATCCATTTTCGGCCGGCTTTTCCACCAACCTGCGACAGGGTACACAACCACCGCCTCCTTGGCCGCGAGGTCGGCGGCTGACCCCGACCAAATATCGGTGTGAAGAGACCCTGACGAGGTCTGCTGGTCACGCCCGAAAAGCCAACCGCTCTCGGTGTCGAGTGTCAGCGGTTTCTCGCCTTCCTCGCGTGCCCGCTTATTGACGCGCTGGCGGAACACGTCAAGGTTGTCCTCGGGTCGCTTCATCGCGAAGCGCAAGCCATGAGAGGGATAGACGTATCGCCCCGTCCAGCCGCGCCTCGATGGGTTTGGCTCTACAAAGTACGAGAGGGTAATCCGCAACCGAACTTCGGTCTCTCCAAGCGTAGACAGCTCGCCGATGGGCCACGGTAGACGATGCAAGTTCATCTCGCGAGCTCTTCCGCTGCTTGAGTTGCCGTCACGCTCATATGGATGAATGGCTGCTTCATCAACAAGCGTCAGCGCGTTGGTTGCGCTGCGGGTAGCGCGTTCTAGGCTGGGCACGCCCATCCCGTAGCGACGAAGAAGGTTGACCGCTGCCCCCTTAGTGCCCGCGGCATCGATCCGCGCTCGCATCGGGTCCGTCCATTCGGCAGAGTGGACGATCAGGGCGCGGACTGTCTCAGGCCTCAAGTGAGGGTAGGCGGCCCGAATGTCGGCTGCGATTGCCGACACCTGGGCCGTCGCCGCCGATGTATCACGGGTGGTTGTAAAGAAGCCCTCGCCCGGGCGTTGAAGTCGAGTGGTGAGGATCGCGAGGTTCTCCGGTGTATCCACCCCTGATCCGTCAGGGGTCCGAGCAAGGTTCCCACCAGGTGCGACGACATCCGGCTTGAACGGCCACCGCTTCTGATCAAAGGAGACCGAGGTTCGGCTGGTCGGTGACAATTCACCACGAGCAGCGATCGGCACGTACCCTGCGAAAATGTTCGGAGCGTGATCCATCGCGTCATGCTCGGCGTAGGCTCCAACCGTGAGCGCGTTCCACGACTGTGCTGGGTCTTCGACACCTTCCGCGTCGCTACGATCAAGGTGATTGTCCTCAGCACGCACGTCACGAATGTTGCCAGCAGAAACTAAAACGAGCCGAGGCGTCGGCTCCTCATCTCGGTTCAGGTAGGTGAACTTAGAGACGCTGTCATCAATCGAACGGCCAAAAGCCAGCGCATCGAGCGTGGCCGACCATGCGGTTGGACGTCCAGACTCCTGCTTCGGACGGTCTTCGACACGATGCCCTGGGTTTGGTGTTGCGGCCCTTGCCGTGATGGCCAACATGAAAACTCGGGCGCGATTCGCTGCTGAAATCTCGGGCTGATCTATAGCTCTTGCGGTCACTGCCCCATATACATCGGGATCGTTCTTCCCGGTATCGGGGAGCAACTTCACCGACTCGAGCCGGTGCTCCAGACGAATATGGCGCTGAGTGCCGACCGCGGCCTGTAGGTCTCCGTAGAGCGCAAGTCCCGCCATCTCGGTGCCGTGTGAGTGGATCGCCACATCTTTCCGCCAACCCGGCTCAACCGCGTGCAAATCAGCGGCTGAGAGTGATTCCTCCAATAGCGGGTGCCCAGCCTGCACGCCACGGTCGAGGATGCACACCACGGGCGCGCCGGTTCCAGCGTGTTCGACACGAGATTGCAGTTCACGCACCCATTCGCGTTGTTCAACCGCGGATAGCCCTGGAAGAAACGAGGCTACTTCGTGAGGTCGACGCAGCTCGGCGATGTCATCAATATTCCGAAAGGTCATCGCGAGCTGTTCACTCGTGGCGCGGATGAGCACTACCGTTCGGTCACCGAATCCGAGGTAGTGGTCACTCACAGGGAGGTTGTGTAGCTGGGCGTACGCCCTAAGTCGCACGTATTCCTGACCGTCAACGGCCCTGAGCCACAGCTCCCACCATAGGGATTCGGCGGGGTTGGTAGGGTACTCATCAGCGGGGTCTGTCCACAGCTCGCGAATCGTTGCCCGACGGATGGAAGCAATGCCTTCGATGAGAGCCGCATGCTTCGGCTTCCCTGCTACGACTTCGGCGGTCTCTACATACTGCTCAAGTTTCTTGAGAAAGAACTCTTTCTGCCCTTCGGGGATAAAGACCGTCGCATTTTCGACCTCACCTGCAGGGGTCGATTCCCACTGGACAGCGACAAGTTCTGGCTGGGCGCCCGGCCGATGCGACTCCAAGCTCTCTAGCATCAATTCGAGGCCCGGAAAGGAGGCGAAGGTGAGGTATGTTCCCTTGGTTTCCGGATCATCTACCGGTGGCAACCAGGCGGCCTCGAATTCTTGAGCCAGGCGCTTCCCGTGCTCGCTCCGGCTCCCGCCAAAGCCGCCACCCCGGCTCGTCACCGGAGTTGAGATGGGTGTGAAGGACTCAGACGCGGGCAGCGTGGGCACTAGGATGTGTGGACGGTCTCGTTCAGTCATGTCAGCTAGTTCGTCCCGCCGGTCCGACGCTTGGGGCGAGGACGTTCTTCCAATGCGATGACAACATCATCGGTACGCACTCGGGTGCGTCCGCCAAGGACGGTGCGTTTAGCGGAATTCTCGGCTGCGGTCGCGATTTCGGCATGACTTAGACCACGAGCCGCCGGGATGATTCGTGCCCAACTCAGGTTGTGGATCTGGAATGACGCGAGTCGGTTCTTGATGACCGACTCTACTGCGGCATCGTCCGGCAAAGCGAAGTCCATCACTGTGTCGAATCTGCGGAACAGCGCGTTGTCCAACAGGCTGGGATGATTCGTTGCGGCGATGATGACACTGTCTGACGTGTCCTCTTCAAGGAACTGTAAGAAGGAGTTGAGGACTCGACGAATCTCTCCTACGTCATTCTGCACGGCGCGGTCGCCGCCGAGCGCGTCCACCTCATCAAAGAGATAGACGCCGCGAGTCTCGGCGAGCGCATCGAAAACGAGACGCAGTTTTGCGGCAGTCTCACCCATGAACTTGGTAAGTACCGTATCCAGCCTGATTGAGAAGAGCGGAAGCCCGAGTTCGCCGGCGATCACACGCGCAGTGGATGTCTTCCCAGTGCCGGGCGGCCCGGTTAGCAAGAGATGTCGGGCAGGGGTCAGGCCATGCCGTGCCAGCGCGTCACGCTGCCTCTGTTCCAGCAGCACCTGCGTCAGACGCTCATTGAGTTTGTCTGTGAGCACGAGGTCGCTCAGCCTGGCCTCGGGGTACGAGACGTTGAGCAGCGCTCCAAGCTCACCCTTCGGTTGAGCAAACGGAACCACGGCAGCAACACGGGCTCGCTGACCAGATCGTTCACGGAGGTCGTTGACGAGATCGCGAAGCTCTTGGGCGAACTTTGACTGTCCGGCACGTGCGGCTTTGGCTGCAACTTGCATGGCAACGGCGTAAAACTGCGGGTCGTCGCCGTCGGCATGGCTCTTTACGAGTGCTTTGAGCTGATCGTTGGTCGCCATCAGAGACCTCCTCTCAGCGATACGCCCCCCAACCGGGTGTTGGTTCCCCAAGCCTACCGGTAGCTGCCTCTGGGAACGGAGATGACAACCTGTGAACGAAGAAGCGATGTCAGATAGTTGCCCTGCCCATGCCGCCTGGTCGTCCCGGCTAGTGCCCTGCGACAACCAACCTCCCCTGCGGTGGGCTCTCATGAAATTACAGCGTGTGAACGCGCTGGGCTGATCGCTGATCGGCACCTCGGCGGTCCACACGAGTGATCTCGGCCATGCGCGTGAATGCGGCTCTCGCTCGCGCGGCGTCGATCGTCTGGGCCGTGCTCTCGGGCTCGGCGCCGAGCGGAGCCGGGCCGGTGATCTGGTACCGGTCACGGTAGGCGGCCACAACCAGGGCGCGGCGTCGCCACTGCTGCCGATCCCGCCCATCGGCTGGGATCGGGCCGAGCGCTGTAACCCAGGGCTCGTGGGTGTGGAGGGCGGTGTCCAAGACGGCTTCTGCTCGGGTTTCGATGAGGTGGCGGCGCCCGATCAGCGCTTGCTGCATGTCGGGGGTCATGGGGCCGGTGGCTTCGGGAATCAGCCCGGCGATGAGACGCGGGGCCTGTCGTGTGCGGCCGGAGCCGGCGGGTCGGGTGGTGGCGTTGGCGAGGCGGTGGTGGATGACGGAGGCGATTGTCCCGCGTCAAGTAGTTGGCAGGATTTCGGGCTCGGGAACGTTGGGGACGGTCGGGTCGGCCAGGCCGCGGTGGACCTCTGAGGGCCGGTTCCAGGCCAGGGCCTCGTGGGGTCGGACGGTGTTGAACTCGGCCCGGTAGGCATCGGCCTCACGGACCAGGTCGAGCGCATCGTCGATCTGCTCGCGGTAGAGCCGCTCGTACTTCAGGCTCTGGAAGGCGCGTTCGCGGACGCCGTTCTGCCCGGGTGTGCGGACACGGGTCCGGACATGACGCAGCTCAGGATGCGCGGTGATGACGTGCTCGAAGCGGAACGACCGGAATGGGCCGCCGTTGTCGGTGACCAGCGTGATCGGGACGATCTCACCTGTGTCGGGATCGGTCAGGTGATCGATGAGCGTGATGCCGCCGAGCATGGCTTCTGCCTCCGCCAGGGCGAGTTGGACCCCGGCGATGGCGTCGTGCTGGTTCGCGGTCGGGGACCAGTGCCAGCCGAACTCGTACTTGCTGAAATAGTCTGCGACGCCGGCGACGCGCCAGGTCCCCCCGCCGGTGGTCTCGTACTCGGAGAAGTCGAACTGCCACACCTGGTTCGAACCGGTGGGTGGCGCGGCGAACGCGGCCTTGCGTTGGTTGGCTAGTTCGCGGCGCTGTTTCTGGTAGTCAGCGTGGAGAAGGAGGTCTTCGTCGGCCATGATCCGCAACACCGTCGACGGGGAGATCCGGTGCCCGTCGTGTCGGACCATGGCCCAGATCTTGCGGTGCCCCCAGGCGGAATGCTTGCTGGCCATCGCGACCACAGCCGCTCGGTGCTGGTCACGTGATGGGGCCGGCCACGGCCCCTTGACCGGTTGTCCGGCGCGGGCCCTGGCTTGCCAGCGTCGCCACGTTCGTTCGGGAATGTCGAGCAGTTCGCAGAACCTCGAGGTCGACATTCCCGCCTCTTTCCGGATTACCTCGAGGTCTTCGAAGGGCCCAGCCGGCCCTCCGCGCTCTTCTTCCAGACACGCAGCTCGACCGCTGCCTCCCCGAGCGCGAGGGTGAGGTCCTCGACCTGGGCCTCGAGTTGGGCCTCGCGGGTCGACGGGCCGGACTTTCCGGTCGCGAGTGCGGTCTTGCCTGCTTCGAGGAACTCGGCCTTCCATCGGCCGATCGACTGCTCGGAGACCTTTTCCTTGCGCGCTGCTTCGGCGACGGTGATCTCGCCGGCCAGCACGCTCAGCACGATCCGGGTCTTGGTCTCCGGGCTGAACACCGGTGGTCGTCCCATGGTCGGGTCCTCCTGCTTCTCAGACGCCGATCATGCCCTCATAACCGGCCTGCCAGAAAGCTTGACGCGGGACACCTCTTCACCCGCATCACCATCGACGACGAAGAGAACGCCACCTACACACCCGAGCAGACCACCGCCAGCATCCTCGCCCACACCAACATCGACGCCCCGGCCCACGTCACCGCAGAAACAAAACTGCCCCGCCATCAGGCGGGGCAGTTCAGTGCTGTTCATTCCAAGTGGAGCTAAGGGGATTCGAACCCCTGGCCTCTTCCATGCCATGGAAGCGCGCTACCAACTGCGCCATAGCCCCAGGTTTCAGTTGTGTTCAGGACAACCTCCCGAAGGAGGACATCCAGTGGAGCTAAGGGGATTCGAACCCCTGGCCTCTTCCATGCCATGGAAGCGCGCTACCAACTGCGCCATAGCCCCAGATTGGGCGTCTCATGGGCGGCGACCGCCCTTGCGACTCGTGGAACTCTACCGGTTACGACTGTGTGGAGCAAATCGTGGCTTCGACAGGCTCAAGCCACCGCAGATGCAGGCTCAAGCCACCGCAAATGCAGGCTCAGGCCACCGAGGAGGCAAGGCTCAGCCAGCCTGGACGGTGCGGTTGTAGGCCTCCAGGCGCCAGGGCCGGTCGGCGGTCCGCACCAGGACCGACCAACCGCAGTTGCCCATCGGGCCCAGCTGCCAGGTGTGGGCAAAGTCCCAGCCCAGCAGGTAGCCGCAGGCCATCCGAATGGCCAGGCCGTGGCTGACCACCACGACGGTCTGGCCCTCGTACTGGCCGGCAAGGTCGGTCAGGGCCAGCCGCATCCGCACGCCCACCTCGTCGGCAGTCTCCCCTTCCGGGGAGCGACGAAAGTCCCGGCCGCTGCGCAGGGCGTCGGCAAAGCTCGGGTCGCGTTCGGCCATCTCGGCGCCGGTCAGGCCGCCCCAGCTGCCGACATTGATCTCCTGCACCCGGGGCTCGGGGATGATCTCCAGACCGGTCACGGCGGACACCGCCCGGGCCGTGTCATAGGCCCGGGTCAGGTCCGACGAGATCAGCACGTCGGGCTCCAGCGCCGCCATGTGCGGCGCGACCCGCTCCGCCTGGGACCGGCCGACGTCGTTCAGCCCGACGTCGAGCTGCCCCTGGAAGCGCCCCGCCCGATTCCAGTCGGTCAGCCCGTGGCGCAACAACACCAGCCGGGTGGCTGGTGCGTCGCTGTGCAGGATGCTGCTGCTCATCCGGTTCTCAGGCCTCGGTGGCCTGCTCCGCAGCTTCCGGCCGGCCATAGTTCACGTCGAGCTCCAGGCGCGGGCAGTCCTTCCAGAGCCGCTCCAGCGAGTACAGCGAGCGCTCCTCGGTGTGCTGCACGTGCACCACGACGTCGATGTAGTCCAGCAGCACCCAGCGGTTCTCCCGGTCCCCCTCGCGCCGGACGGGCTTGAACTGGTGCTTGAGCAACTGTTCCTCCACCCCGTCGACGACGGCTCCCACCTGACGCTCATTGCTGGCGGTGACCACCAGGAAGATGTCGGTGATGGCCAGGTGCTCGCTGACGTCGAAGGCGACGATGTCGGTGCCGAGCTTGTCGGCGGCGGCCTGGGCGGCCAGCTTGGTGATGGTCAGGGCATTCTCGGTGGCGCTCACGCGGTGTCTTTCTGCTTGTCGGAGGGCTTCTTGCCCAGGGAGTTGAGGCGAGCATTCTCGGCTGCGGCCCGCTCCCCCAGTTCGTCGGCGGACATGCTGGTGTCGACGCGATCCTGCTCCGCCTCGGAGTGGCCGTAGAGCCCCCGCTTGGCGATGTACTGCACGATGCCGTCCGGCACCAGGTACCAGATCGGCAGCCCCTCGCCGACGCGATTGCGGCAGTCGGTGGAGGAGATCGCCATGGCAGGCACCTCGAGCAGGGTCACCTTGTCCGCCGGCAGGTGCCTGATGTCGTTCTCCCCCAGCGGCACGCCGGGGCGGCTGACACCGATGAAGTGCGCCAGGTCAAAGAGCTCCTCGGCACCGCGCCAGGTGAGGATCTTGGCCAGGGCGTCGGCACCGGTGATGAAGAAGAGCTCCACATTCTCGCCACGGTTACGGCGCAGGTCCTTCAGCGTGTCGACGGTGTAGGTGTCGCCCGGCCGGTCGATGTCGACGCGGGACACGCTGAAGCGTGGATTGGAGGCGGTGGCAACCACCGTCATCAAGTAGCGATCCTCGGCCATGGAGACGTCGCGGCCGGCCTTCTGCCACGGCACGCCGGTGGGCACGAACACCACCTCGTCAAGACCGAAGCGGGCGGCCACCTCACTGGCGGCGACCAGGTGGCCGTGGTGGATCGGGTCAAAGGTGCCACCCATCACGCCGAGCCGCCACGGGCGATCTCCGGTTTCGGGGTGCACAATTCCGAGCGCCTGGTCAGGCGCTCCATCAGAGGTCATCGACGAGGCTTCGATTCGTGATCAGCTGTGCGGACGGCCGCGGCCGACATTCATCACGAAGGCGAGCGCGCTGAGCATCGCGACCAGCATGATGACGCCGGCCACCCAGGTGGGGATTTCGGATTCCAGTAGCACCAAAGACATGGCGGCAGCCTACCCGAATCAACCGCGAATCTGGCCACTACCCACGACGACATATTTGGTGGAAGTCATCTCCGGCAAGGCCATCGGCCCGCGAGCGTGCAGCTTCTGGGTGGAAATGCCGATCTCCGCCCCGAAGCCGAACTCCCCGCCGTCGATGAACCGGCTGGAGGCGTTGACCAGCACGGCCGCGGCATCAACCTCCGCGGTGAAGCGGTTGGCGACGGCCAGGTCATTGGTGACGATCGTCTCCGAATGCCCCGACGTGTGCTGCCGGATGTGCTCGATCGCCTCGTCCAGACCGCTGACCACCTTGGCCGCCAGATCCAGCGAGAGGTATTCGGCGTCGTACTCCGTCTCGGTGGCCGCCACGATCGCCGGATCGAGACCGATGATCGACTCGTCGCCGTGCACCGTCACCCCGGCGGCGGTCAACGCCGCCATCGCCCTGGGCACGAACTCGTCGGCGATGTCGGCGTGCACCAGCAGTGTCTCCAGCGCATTGCAGACACTGGGCCGCTGGGTCTTGGCATTGAGCATGATCTCCAGCGCCATCTGCTGATCCGCGGCGACATCGACGAACAGGTGGCAATTACCGGTGCCGGTTTCGATCACCGGAACGGTGGAGCCGCTGACCACGGCATTGATCAGCCCGGCGCCACCCCGCGGGATCAGCACATCGACCAGACCGCGGGCGGTCATCATCTCGCCGGTGACCTCCCGGCCGCCCTCCACCAGGCTGACAGCGTCGGGATTGATCCCCTGGCCCTGCAGGCCGGTGCGCAGCGCGGCGACGACGGCCCGGTTGGAGTTCAGCGCCGACGAGGAGCCGCGCAGCAGCGCCGCGTTGCCGCTCTTCAGGCAGATCCCGGCAGCATCGGCGGTGACATTGGGACGGGCCTCATAGATGATGCCGACCACGCCGAAGGGCACCCGGATCTGGGTGATCCGCACCCCGGCGGCGGTGGTGAAGCCACGCAGCACGTCGCCCACCGGATCGGCCAGCCCAGCCAGATCCCGCAGGCCCTGCACCATGCCCGCGATCCGCTTCGGGTCCAGGCTCAGCCGGTCGATCATCGCCTGCGCCGTGCCACCCTGCCGGGCAGCCTCGACATCCTGGGCGTTGGCGGCCAGCACGTCGGCCTCGGCGGCGGCCAGGGCATCGGCCATGGCGTGCAGTGCCGCGTCCTTGCGGCCGCGCGGCAGGGTGGCCAGTTCACGGGCTGCGGTGCGGGCCGCGACGGCCTGGTCATGGAATGCGCTCATGGACGCCATGCTAGAGGGCGGTCCATCGCCCGCGCCGCGTCATCCCGTTCCCTGAACGGCGACGCGCCGGCAGGGACCGACCACGGTGGCCGAGCCTGTCGAGGCCCTCGCCACAGCCCCTCGACAGGCTCGGGTGGTTGGGTTCTGCTCGTAGACCGGGGGACTCAACGCGGACGGCGGAAGACCACCAGCGCGTCACGGTGCACCACTTCCCGTTCGTACTCCTGGCCAAGCTGCTCGGCCAGCTCGTGGGAATTGCGGCCCAGCATGGCCGGCAGTTCCTCAGAACCGAAGCCGACCAGCCCACGCGCCACCACCTTGCCGGCCGCCGAGACCAGATCAACCGGATCGCCGGGCACGAAGTCCCCCTCGATCCCGGTGATCCCGGCCGCCAGCAGCGAGGCCTTGCCTTGGGTGACGGCCCGCACCGCCCCGTCGTCCAGCAGCAGCCGGCCGCGGGCGCTGGTGGCGTGGGCCAGCCAGAGCAACCGTCGGGGGCGACGCTTGCCATTGGGCTCGAACAGGGTGCCGACATCCTGCCCCGTCATCGCGGCCAGGGCCTGGTCAGCGCGGGCCAGCACCACCGGAATCCCTGCGCTGGTGGCGATGTGGGCGGCCTGCAGCTTGGTGGTCATCCCACCCGACCCGATCGAGGTGCCGGCCTTTTGGGTGTCCACCTCCAGCATGGCGACGTCGCTCACCTGCACGATCCGCTCCGAGCCCGGGTCGTCGGGGTGGGCGGTGTAGAGCCCATCGACGTCGCTGAGCAGCACCAGCGCGTCGGCCCGCACCATCTGCGCCACCAGGGCCCCCAGCCGGTCATTGTCGCCGAAGCGGATCTCGTGGGTGGCGACGGTGTCGTTCTCGTTGACGATCGGCACGGCCCGCAGCTTGAGCAGCTTGCCGAGGGTGCGCAGCGCATTCTGGTAGCTGTTCTGCCGGGTGACGTCGTCGACGGTGAGCAGCAGCTGGCCCACCCGTAGCCCGTGCGCGCCGAAGCGTTCGGTGTACTCCTGCATCAGCAGTCCCTGCCCGACGCTGGCCGCGGCCTGCTGGCTCGCCAGATCCCGGGGGCGACGCGTCATCCCCAGCGGCGCCAGGCCGGCGGCGATGGCGCCGGAACTGATCAGCACCACCTGGGTGCCGTGGGCGCGCACGTCGGCGATGGCGTCCACCAGCCGCTGCACCCGCTGCGGATCGATCCCGCCTTCGGCGGTGGTCAGCGACGACGAGCCGACCTTCACCACGATCCGTTCGGCCTGACGAAGCGCCTGGCGCATGCTCAGCGGCCCTCGCCCTCGGCGTCGTCCTCGAAGGACTCCCCCACCTCGGCGTAGTCGGCCTCGAAGCCGTTGTCGTCGGCCTCGTCATCGGGCTCGTAGCCGTCCGCGGCCGCATTGATCACCCGCCAGGCGTCGCGGTGCATGCCACCGCGGCGCTCCTGGTATTCGGCATCCTTCTCCCGACGACGGGCCACCGCGGGCCGCTGCTCGTCGAAGCGCTGGTCCTCACCGCGACGGCTGAGCAGCTCGGCGCCGGTCTCCACCTGCGGCGCGAAGTCGAAGACCACCGGGTCGTCCCCGCCGCCGATGGCCACCGCGTCGCCCGGGCGGGCACCGATCTCCAGCAGCTTGTCCTCGATGCCGAGCCGATTGAGCCGGTCGGCGAGGTAGCCGACGGCCTCGCCGTTGTTGAAGTCGGTCTGGCGGACCCAGCGTTCGGGCTTCTCGCCGCGCACGCGCCAGACGAAACCGCCCTCGCCGTCGCCCATCTTCTTGATGGTGAAGGCGTCCTTCTCCGCCACGGCCTGCGGACGGATCACGATCTTCTTCGGCGCGGGCGGCGGCAGCAGGGCACGCCGCTGCTCCACCAGCTCCGCCATCGCGAAGGTCAGCCCATTGAGGCCCTCGCCGGACTTGGTGGAGATCACGAAGGTCTTGTAGCCACGCGCCTCCACGTCGGCCCTGACCATCTCCGCGATGTCCGCGGCATCCGGGATGTCCACCTTGTTCAGGGCCACCATCCGCGGACGGTCCTCCAGGCCTCCGTGGGCGGCGAGCTCGGCCTCGATGATGTCCAGGTCGGTCAGCGGGTCACGGCCGGGCTCGAAGGTGGCGCAGTCCACGACGTGCACGATGGCCTGGCAGCGCTCGATGTGGCGCAGGAAGTCGAAACCCAGCCCCTTGCCCATGCTGGCACCCTCGATCAGGCCGGGCACGTCGGCGACGGTGTAGGTCACGTCGCCGGCCACCACGACGCCCAGGTTGGGCACAAGGGTGGTGAACGGGTAGTCGGCGATCTTCGGCCGGGCCCGGCTGATCGCGGCGATCAACGAGCTCTTGCCGGCGCTGGGGAAGCCGACCAGACCGACGTCGGCGACCACCTTGAGTTCCAGCATGATCTTGCGGCTCTCGCCGTCCTCGCCCAGCAGGGCGAAGCCGGGGGCCTTGCGCGCGGTGCTGGCCAGCGCGGCATTGCCCAGCCCGCCGCGGCCACCGGCGGCGACGACGGCCTCCACATTGTCACCGGTCAGGTCGGCCAGGGTCTCGCCGGTCTCGGCGTCGGTGACGATGGTGCCCTCCGGCACGCCCAGCACCGTGTCCTCACCGCGCGAGCCGTTCTTGTGGTCGCCCATGCCCGGCTGGCCATTGACGGCCTTGCGGATCGACTGCCGGTGGTAGTCCACCAGGGTGGTCACCTGCGGGTCGACGCGCAGCACGATCGAACCACCGTCGCCACCATTGCCACCGTCGGGGCCGCCCAGCGGCTTGAACTTCTCGCGATGCACCGAGGCACAGCCGTGACCGCCGTTGCCGGCGATGACGGTGAGCGTCACGCGGTCGACGAAGGAAGGAATAGCCATGGGTACATCTCTCTTGCAGAAGGCGGGTGGTGCCGGGTGCGCCAAGTGGCGCACAGTCCAGCCCGGCAAGTCTACCCGGGAACACGACGCGGGCGCCCCGGCCCAGAGGACCGGGGCGCCCGAGGCGCGTGCTACGGCTTACTTGGCGGTCACCCGCATGGTCATCGCGGAGTAGTTGTCGTCCTCGATCGTCGAGCTGATCCCGACGGCCTGCAGCGGATCGATGTTCTCCTTCTCCGAGCTGGACATGTCCTTGGTCATCAGGTCCTTGAAGGCCTCCACGTTCCAGTAGACCACCGACTGCGCCTTGTCAGGGTTCGCAACCGCGGCCTTGTACCCGGCCTCGTCGGAGAGCTTCTTGTCGGGGCTGGCCACCTTGGTCGCCCAGTCCGTGCTCATCGCCAGCACCGGAGCGGTGTCGCTACCGCTGACCTGCAGGCCCTGGCTGCCCAGACCGGTCCGGGTCAGCAGGTCCTCGATCTTGGCCTTGTCCGTGTCCATCGCGACGGCGAAGGGCAGATCGGCCGGAGACTCCATCTGGTCGGGGTTGACCTTGCCAACCGAGATCCGCAGGTCCTTGCCCAGCAGAGTCTTCAGGTCATCGGGCAGCTTCATCTTCGTCTGCTGCTCGAAATCGGCCACGGTGGTGCCGTTCTGCTCGATGGCCTGCTTGATCTGCTCCCAGTTCTTGTCCACCTGGTTGGCGCCGTCGGCAATGCCGATGGCGACGGTGGTGTCACCGGGCAGGTCGCCCACCTTGCTGCTGGCGTCCACCTTGGGCATGTCCTTCACAGCCTTGGCAACCATCTGGAACTCCGGGTTGCCGCCGGTGAAGCGCAGCGTGGCGGCGCCGGAGCGGAAGTCGGCCTGCTTGAGCTGCTCCACCGGGTCCGGGGTGGACGAACCCGTCGGGCTGCTCTGGGCCACCTTGTCGTCGATGTCCGAGCTCTCGACGAGCTGGATCAGGCCGTCCTTGCTGCCCCACATGGTCATCAGGCCGGTGTCGCCCAGCTTTTTCAGGTCCTCGCTGAACTCGGCCTTCTTCTCCAGCGGGTCGGCCTTGGCATCGGCGACGGCCTTGTCGGCGTCGGCCTGGGTCTTGGCGGCCACCAGGTAGCCGTCGCTGAAGGCCAGACCGGTCAGCTTGTTCTCGTCATTGGTCTCGCACTTGTTCAGCTTCTCGTAGCCAGCGCGGGCCTTGGCCTCGTCCTTTGCCTCGATCGCGATGATCGGGGTCTTGGCGCCGGAGCGGACGGCGACGGCCATCCGGTCGCCCAGCCACGGCTTGATGTCCGCGTCATAGTTGATCTCCTTGAGGCAGCTGCTGTCCTTGCTCATGGAATTCCACAGCTCCTGCTTGAGGTCGCCGCCCTCGGTCAGACTGACCTTCTCCTTCAGCGAGGGGAACTTCATCGCGAAGCGCACCATCTCCGCCTTCTGCGAGAGCTCGGGGTTGAAGTTCACCTCGGAGTAGCCAACGACGTCCGCCGGGATCAGCGACGCGGCACTTTCACCATCGCCACCGATCATGTTCATCGGATCGGCCAGGGCGAAGCCGCCACCCAGCGCCAGCACGGCCAGCCCGGCGATACCGGCCTTGGCCCCAGCGCCCAGCTTTTTCTTGGGAGTGGGGTCCATCTGCCCCGGAGCGGCCGGTACGGGGCTCTCGACGGCGGTCTGCGGGGCTTCGTATCCGGTCGGACGGTGCTCGGTCATGGTGTGTCCTCTCTGAGGTGCGGTCCCCCGGCAGCCTAGATCCGCCGCGGGTCAACGTCGGTGTGACGAATGACACCCAGTTCCGGTTCCCCAGCCGGTCATCAGACTCTTCCGGCCAATGTCAGCGCGCGGTCACCCGCAGCTTGGCGACGCTGTAGTTGGCGTCCTCGTTGTGGGCATTGGCGCCCACGGCGCCCAGGCTCTCCACCCAGGGCCGGATCGTGGGCGGGACCGCGTCGCTCGCGATCGGCCCCAGCGCGGCCAGATTGGCGTAGAAGCCGATCTGTCCCTGCTCCGGCGTGGCGTAGGCGGCCTTGAAGCTCGGATCCATGATCAGCCGCTTCTTGGTGCGCAGCACCAGCTTGTTGCGCTCCGCGTCCTGGGAGACCACGACGGTGCGCTTGCGTCGCGACGCGATCCAGCCATCCTGTTCGACGCCGGACTGCCGCACCAGCGACTCCACCCGGTCGGCCTCCTGGTTGCCGCGGGAGATGGTGGCCACCTGCATCGGCAGGTCGGAGAGGCTCGTCGTGGCGCCCTTCGCCGGGGAGAAGCTCACCCGCAGGTCCTTGCCCAGCATGGTCTGGGCATCGCCGGGCAGTTCCCCCTTCAACCGGCTGGCGGCGGGCCCTACGTCGACGCCGAGGCGACCCAGCACCCGATGCAGCTGGGGCCAGCGCGCGGCCGCCACCTGGTCACCGTCGCTGATCCCGAAGGCAAGCACCGTGTCCTGTGGCAGGCTGGCCAGGTTCATCTCCGTGGTGCTGGTCTGGTGGGCCTCGGTCGCCTTGGCGGCCAGCTTGAGTTCCGGGGTGCCCTCGATCATCCGGACCGAACCGGCGGCGCTCCGCCAGCCCGCCGCCCGGATCTCGGCGACCGCCCGGCCGGGAAGCGATCCGCTCTCCCCCAGCTGCTTGGCGACGGCGGGTGAATCCAGCAGGTGCACCATCCCTTGCTTGGTGACCCAGAAGTTGAGCAGGCCCTGGCGCCCCACGCGCTTGCGATCGTCCAGGTAGTCATCGCTGGTGGCCAGTGGGGAGGAACTGCCCTCTGTGAGCACCTGTCCGGCCTGGCCCGAGCCGGTGGCCAGCACCAGGAAGCCGTCGCGATAGGCAGCGTCACTGGGCAGTGCGCCGCAGCCGGCCAGCGTCGCCGCGCCCCGCCGGGCCTGCTGCTCGTCGGTCACCTGCAATGCCCAGACCGGTTCGTCGGAGCCCGACGGCAGGGCGACGGCCACCTTGCGCCCCAACCAGGGCTTGACCGCCGTGTCGTAGTCGACGCCGGCGCAGGCGGTTCCCTTGACCAGGCCCCGCCACAGCTCGGCGCGAAGATCACCCTGTTCGGTCAGGGAGACGGCCTCGGTCACCGGCTTGACCCGCAGTGCGAAGCGCACCATCTCCGCCCGCTGCAACAGGTCGGGTTCGACGTCCAGCTCGGCGAAGGCGCGCACCGAGGCCGGCAGCACGTCTGCGCCGCTCTCCGGGGCCGGATTGCGCTTGCCCAGCGGATCCAGCACCACGATTCCCGCGCCCAGGGCACCCACCGCGGCCAGCGCCAGGCCACCGCGCAACCAACCGGAACGGCCGGACGGGCGGCGGCGGGTGTCCGGTGCGGCGCTGGCGCCGTCGTCGCTGGTGGGGGTGGTGTGCTGCTCGGTCAAGGCGTGTCCTGGGAAGGTGTGGGCGGCTCGGTTGGCGGTGCAGGCTTCAGCCTAGGCAGAAACGCCGAGGGCGGCCCGTTTCGGACCGCCCTCAGCGTGTGTGGTTCTCAGTCTGCCTGCGTTCAGCTGGCAGCAGCCTCGACGGGCTGGATGTTGACGACCCGGCGACCCCGACGGGTGCCGAACTCGACATTGCCCTCGACCAGGGCGAACAGGGTGTCGTCGCCACCGCGACCGACGCCATTGCCCGGGTGGAAATGGGTGCCGCGCTGACGGACGATGATCTCGCCAGCGTTCACCAGCTCGCCGCCGAAGCGCTTCACGCCGAGGCGCTGAGCGTTCGAGTCGCGGCCGTTCTTGGACGAAGATGCGCCCTTCTTGTGTGCCATGTCAGCTCCCTCAGCCCTTGATACCGGTGATCTTGACCTGGGTGTACTTCTGACGGTGCCCCTGGCGCTTCTTGTAACCGGTCTTGTTCTTGTACTTCATGATGCGGATCTTGGGACCCTTGGTCTCAGCCAGCACCTCGGCCGAAACCGAGGCCTTCTCCAGGGCACCCTTGTCAGAGGTGACGGTCTCGCCGTCAACCAACAGCAGCGGGGTCAGCTCGACGCTGTCGCCCACCTTGTCGGTCACCTTGTCGATCTCAACAACGTCGCCAACGGCAACCTTGTGCTGGCGGCCGCCACTGCGCACGATCGCGTACACGCCTGACCTACTCTCGTTCGATGTCGTGAGGAAAAATCCAACAGGCTCCAGGCCTGTTGAAAGTCATTCGGTGGGCGGGGGAACGAGCCAAAGACTCATCACGCCCGCAACCCGGACCGACCGCCAACTCTACCCGTGCCGTGTGGCGGGGTCAAACTGACGGTCGGTTGGGTGGATCAATGGTTGTTGCGACGCCCGCGACGCCCGCCACCACTGTGGCGATCACCGCCGTCGGCCGGCGCCTGTGTCTCCACCGGATGGTCGTGCCGGATGAAGCCGCGGCCACCGCAGCCCGAGCACTCCTCGGTGAAGGCCTCGGCCAAGCCGGTGCCGATCTTCTTGCGGGTCATCTGCACCAGGCCCAGGCTGGTGACCTCGGCCACCTGGTGGCGGGTGCGATCCCGGCCCAGGCACTCCACCAGGCGTCGCAGCAGCAGCTCCCGGTTGCTGGGCAGCACCATGTCGATGAAGTCGACGACGATGATGCCGCCGATGTCGCGCAACCGCAGCTGGCGCACGACCTCCTCGGCCGCCTCCAGGTTGTTGCTGGTGACGGTGGCCTCCAGGTTGCCGCCGGTGCCGGTGAACTTGCCGGTGTTGACGTCAATCACGGTCATCGCCTCGGTGCGGTCGATCACCAGCGAACCGCCCGACGGCAGGAAGACCTTGCGTTCCAGCGCCTTGGCGATCTGGTCGTCGATCTTGTGCTTGGCGAAGGGATCGCCCTGGGTCTCGGTCTCCCACTTGGTGAGCCGTTCGGCCAGGTGCGGCGCAACGTGAGTGACGTAGCCGTTGATCGCCTCATAGGCGTCCTCGGGGCCGCCATTTCCGGCGACGACCAGCTCGGTGAAGTCCTCGGTGAACAGGTCACGCACGATCCGCACGGTCAGGTCCGGCTCCGCGTAGAGCTGCTGCGGGGCGCTGCCCTGCTTGGACTTCTTCTCGATGATCTCCCACTGCGCCTTGAGCCGGTTCACGTCGCGGATCAGCTCGTCCTCGCTGGCGCCCTCGGCGGCGGTCCGCACGATCACCGACGACTTGTCGTCGATCAGCTCGGCCAGGATGTCCTTCAGGCGGTGCCGCTCGGAATCGGCCAGCTTTCGGCTGATCCCGGACAGGTGACCGCCCGGGGAGTAGACCACGTAACGGCCGGGCAGGCTGATGTGGCTGGTCAGGCGGGCACCCTTGGCCCCCACCGGATCCTTGCTGACCTGCACCAGGACGGTCTGGCCGCTCTTGAGGACCTGCTCCACCTTCTTCTGCTCACCGGCGGCGCCGAAGGCGTCCCAGTCGATCTCACCGGCGTAGAGCACCGCATTGCGGCCCCGACCGATGTCGATGAAGGCGGCCTCCATGCTGGGCAGCACGTTCTGCACCCGGCCCAGGTAGATGTTGCCGATCAGGCTGGTAGCGCTGGCGCGATCCACATAGTGCTCCACCAGGATGTCGTCCTCCAACACGGCGAGCTGGGTGTACTCCTCGTTCTGCCGGATCACCATCCGTCGGGTGACGGACTCGCGGCGGGCCAGGAATTCCGACTCGCTCAGGATCGGGGCGCGACGACGGCCGGCGGCGCGGCCCTCCCGGCGGCGCTGCTTCTTGGCCTCCATCCGGGTGGAGCCGTCGATGCCGGTGACCTCGTCATTGGCCTGCGCGGTGCTGCGGACCCGGCGCGGCTCGCGCACCCGGACCACCACATCGCTCGGGTCGTCCTCGGCGCCACCGGTGTCCTCACCGCGACGGCGGCGACGGCGGCGGCGACGGCGGCCGCCTTCGGAGCCCTGTTCGTCGGAGTCAGTGTCGTTCTTGTCCGCGGCGTCCTCGGAGCCCTCGGAGGAGTCGTCGGAGTCCTCGGTCTTGGCCTGCTCGTCGGTGGAGTCGTCGTCCGACGAGTCGTCGGAGCTGCTCCCCCGGCGACGGCGGCGGCCACCGCGGCGACGACGACGGCGACGCGAGCCGCCCTCCTCGTCATCCGTGGAGTCGGCATCATCATCCGAGGTGTCGTCCTCGGAAGTGTCGTCGTTGTCCTCGTCCTGCGACGAGTCCTGGTCGGCCTCGTCCTCGCCGTCCGCGCCGTCCTCGACGGCCTCGGGCTGATCGGTGTCCTCGGCGGTCTCGTCCTCGTCCTCGACATCCTCCGGGTCGACGGCCATCTGCTCTGCCTCGGGCATCGGCGCGATCGCGGGGACGGTCGGCACGGCGGGCAGCACGGCCTGCTGGTCACCGGCGGCGATCGAGGCGGCCAGCGAGTTCAGCACGGCCTGGGCATCCACCTCGCCGTTCTCGTCGACCGGCAGCTGCGGGCTGACGAAGGGGTTGGCGACGGCCTTGGCCACCTTGCGGCCCCGCTTGGGGCGATCCGCGGCGGCGGCGCTGACGGCAGCCAGCGCGGCATCCACGTCGGCCGGGGCCTCGGTGGTGGGCTCGGCGGCCTTGCGGCTGCGCCGACGGCGAGGGGCGGGCTCCGCGGCGGGCGCCTCGGCCACCGGGACGGCTTCCTCGGAATCGTCGGCGGCGGGATCGGCGACGGGGGCGGCCTCGGCCGGGGCCTGCGTCGCCTTGGTGGTCTTGCGGGTCCTGGTGCGGCGGGCGCGGGGGGCCTCGACGGGCTCGTCCGGCGCGGGCACGGAGGCCTCGACCGCTTCGGCAAGCTCGGTGGCGGGGCCCTGCGCGGCTGGGGCCGGAGCCTCGGCGGGCTCGGCAACCGGGGTGTTCTCGGCCGCCTGGAAGGCGGGCACGGTCTGGGCGGTCACCGTCGGCGCCGCGACCGGCTCAGGTGCGGCGGCCTTGCGGGTGGCGCGGCGGCGCTTGGGACGCTCGGCGGGGGCCTCGTCGGCGGGCGGCTCGCTGGCCACCACGACGCTGGCCTGACCGGCGGCCTGGGTCACCGGAACCTCGGCCTCGGCAACCGTCACCTCCTTGGGCGGACCGGCGGGGCGGGAGGCGGCGCGGCGGCGCTTGGGGCGCTCGGCGGGCACGGATTCGTTCTGGGTGTTGTCCTGGTTCGGCTGGTCAGAGTCCACAAAAAACTCATCGAGCATGCTGTGCTCCTCGGCACCCTGCGAGGGTGCGGTTCGTCAGCCGCGGTAGTGAATCGCGGCCAAAAGCTGGCGGAAATCGGATCTGCCGGCCCCACCCCGCGGTCGAAGGCGTCGTCGCGGTTGGCAGTGCTCGCCGATCCGAGTGAGCAGTTCATGAAGGACTGCTTACCTGCCCGCCAGTATGGCACATGTCACAGCCGCGGTTCGATTCCCCACGCCGCGACCGCGCTCGGGCGCCGCCGGTTTGCGCCACAAACCACATCCTGATTCGGAGGTAGTGCCTCCACGGCATTGGGTGGCACTCAGAATGTGGTTTGTGGCGCAGACCTCTCCCGAGCACTGCCGGTAGGGTGTCCGCGTGGCTCGACAGCAACCAGAACAGCAGGCCCCGCCCGCCCAGTGGCTTCGCGTCCAGTACGCCAAGCGCGGGCCGGCCCGGTTCACCAGCACCCGGGACTTCGGCCGGGCCTTCGAGCGCGCCCTGCGGCGGGCTCAGGTGCCGATGGCCTACTCGTCGGGCTTCAACCCGCACCCGCGGATCTCCTATGCCAATGCCTCCCCCACGTCGGCGGCCACCGAGGCGGAGTACCTGGAGATCGGCGTCAGCGAGGTCTGCGCCCCCGATGCGGTGTGCGCCGCCCTGGACGAGGCCCTTCCGCCCGGCCTGGACGTGGTCAAGGTGGTGGTCTCCGACCGGCGCTCGCTGTCGGAGATCCTGACCGCGTCGCGCTGGCGGATCGAGCTGGACCCGGCCGGGGAGGGAGACATCGACCCCGAGGCGCTGCGCCGTGCCGTGGAGCAGCTTCTGGCGGCCGAGAACTTCCAGATCAGCCGGATGACCAAGACCGGCCTGCGGGAATTCGACGTCCGCTCCGCGATCATCACGCTGACCCAGCCGGAGCCCACCGAGTTGGAGCTCTTCGCCCACCACACCACGCCGCTGGTGCGGCCCGACGACGTGGTGAAGGCCCTGCGCCAGATCGCCCCCGAGCTGGAGGTCCCCCGCCCCGCGATGCTGACCCGGCTGGCCCAGGGCGAGCTGGTGGACGGGGAACTGCGCGACGCCATGGCCTGACCGCCCGATCCCCCGCCGAGCCGATCCGCGGGTGCTGGGAATCTCTTGGGAAAGCCTTCTGTGCTTCTCATCGACGGATTGCAACCCTGCACCCGGTGGCGCGCGTAGATGGAGTGACAGGCGCACGGGGCGCCCGCCATCGCCCAGGGGGACATCATGAACATCCGTCGCAGCACCCATCACAGCCTCGCCACCATCGGCATTGCCGGGTTGGCACTCACCTCCGCCCTGGCCAGCACGCCCGTCGCCGACGCCGCGCCGGCCCCCACCGGCAAGCTCCCCGCCATGGGCGCCGGCTGGAGCGCCGTCACCCTCGGCCGGCAGGGCATGCTCACCATGGTGTCCCCCACCGGAACCCACTACCCGGTGCTGAAGCTCGGCGCCGACTGGAATGTCGAGGCAGTCTCCCCCACCGGCACGCGGGTGCTGGTGCTGAACTACGCGGGCCTGCGACCGGTCCGCAAGATCGTCGACGTGCGCACCCGCAGCACCACGCTGCTGAAGGGTAGTTGGGAAGAGGTGCGATTCAGCAACCCATCGGGCCGATCACTGATCGCCCGCACCGCACCCACCACCGACTCCGGCTCCCTGCAACGACTCAGCCTGAAGGGAGTGGTGCAGACCAATTACGCCGGAACCCTGCACGGCTTGGGAATGCTGCCCACCCAGAACGGCAAGTTCCTGGTCAGCCGCGGCGGCACGGGCAGGCTCCAGGTCAACGGCAATGCGACGGGGGTCCGGGTACGCAGCCTGCCCAATCCGAAAGGCTTCGGGCTCTGCACCCCGCAGCACTGGCTGGATGCCAACCGCTTCACCGCGGCCTGCCTGCCGACCAACATCCGGCGCACCGACGCGCAGGCCTTCCGTTACGACATCCGCGGTGGCGCACCGGTGGCGCTGACGTCGACGCTGAGCACCAAGGGAGCGCTGATGTTCGGCTACCTGGACAGCTGGGCCACTCCCACCGGCCGGGTGGTTGAGGCCGCCAGCTCGTGCGGGCCGTCGCGGATGGGCGTGGTCAATGGCCGCACCGTGAACCCGCTGCGGATGCCCGACGATTCCGCGCCACTGGCCGTCGTCGGCACCAGCGTCTACTACTTCAACGGCTCCGGCTGCGACTCCGCGACCCGCTCGATCAGCCGCCTTGACCTGCGCACCGGGCGCAACGTTGTGCTGGCCGGTCTGGGCCGGGACAAGCAGCGAGTGACCAGCGTCGCGATGGTGGACGCCCGCCGCTGAGCCTCCGATTCCAGGGCTTCCCAAGAGTTCACCAGCCGGTCACTCTCGGGTGACCGGCTCGGATCGAGCCAGTGGTATTGGGACAGCCTCGAGTACGTCGCCGAGGGCTCCGCGCTGAAGCGCCATGACCTGGCCACGGGCCGGTCCACCACCCTGGCCGGCCATTCCCCCAGACACGGTCTGGTGGTCTGGCACGTCGCCGTGATCAACCGGATGAACTGACGATCGGCGGCCCCGGGTGGGCCGCCGATCGAACGGCTCTCCGACCCGCTTCACCCCTTGGGTGACAGGTCCCGGGTGACCACCTGCAGCGGGATCAGCGTGGCGCCGGTGGGGCCGATCTGGATGTTGGTGTCCATCTGCGGGCAGACACCGCAGTCATAACAAGGGGTCCAGCGGCAGTCCTCCACCTCGCCGCCATCCAGCGCGTCCTGCCAGTCCTCCCACAACCAGTCCCGGTCCAGGCCCGAGTCCAGGTGGTCCCAGGGCAGCACCTCGTCGTAGTCCCGCTCGCGGGTGGTGTACCAGGCCAGGTCCACCGGCTCGCCGGCCAGGGCCTGCTCGCTGCAGGCCACCCAGCGGTCATAGCTGAAGTGCTCGCTCCAACCGTCGAAGTGACCGCCGTCGCGCCAGACCGCCTCGATGATCCTGCCCACCCGACGATCGCCGCGGCTGAGCAGGCCCTCGATCTGGCCGGGCTTGCCGTCGTGGTAGCGCATGCCGATCGCCTTGCCGAACTGCCTGTCCGCCCGGACCGTCTCGCGCAGCAGCTGCAACCGGTGGTCGATGGTCTCCGGCGAGGCCTGACCGGCCCACTGGAAGGGGGTGTGGCTCTTGGGCACGAAGCCGCCGATGGAGATGGTGCAGCGAATGTCCCGGGTGCCGGCCACCTGCCGCCCGGTCTCGATCACGCGCTTGGCCATGTGGTAGATCCCCAGCACGTCCTCGTCGGTCTCGGTGGGCAGGCCGCACATGAAGTACAGCTTCACCTGGCGCCAGCCATTGCCGAAGGCCGTGGCGACGGTGTTGATCAGGTCGTCCTCGCTGACCATCTTGTTGATCACCTTGCGCATCCGCTCGCTGCCACCTTCGGGGGCGAAGGTGAGGCCGGAGCGACGGCCGTTGCGGCTCAGCTCGTTGGCGAGGTCGATGTTGAAGGCGTCCACGCGGGTCGACGGGAGGGAGAGGGAGACATTGGTGCCCTCGTAGCGGTCGGCCAGCTGCTTGGTGACCTCGGCGATCTCGGAGTGGTCGGCGGAGCTGAGGCTGAGCAGACCCACCTCCTCCAGACCCGTCGCCTCCAGCCCACCGGCCACCATCTGGCCGATCGTCTCGAGGTTGCGCTCTCGCACCGGGCGGGTGATCATCCCGGCCTGGCAGAAGCGACAGCCTCGGGTGCAGCCGCGGAAGATCTCCACCGAATAGCGCTCGTGCACGGTCTCGGCCAGCGGCACCAGCGGCTTTTGCGGGTAGGGCCACTGGTCCAGGTCCATCAGGGTGTGCTTGCGCACCTGGAAGGGTACGCCGGGCCGGTTCGGGGCGACGCGCTGGATCCGGCCGTCGGGCAGGTAGCTGACGTCGTAGAACCTGGGGACGTAGACCTCACCGGTCTCCGCCAACCGCTGCAGCAGGCCGTCGCGTCCGCCGGGACGATCCGCCGTCTTCCACTCGCGGATCAGCTCGCTGATCAGCAGTACCGCCTCCTCGCCGTCGCCCAGGACCGCGGCATCGATGAAGTCCGCGATCGGTTCCGGGTTGAACGACGCGTGGCCACCGGCCAGCACGATCGGGTCGTCCTCGCGACGATCGGCGTTGCGGACTGGGATTCCGGCCAGATCCAACGAGTTGAGCATATTGGTGTAGGTGAGCTCGGTGGAGAAGCTCAGCCCCAGCACGTCGAAGGCGCCGACCGGGCGGTGCGCGTCCAGCGTGAACTGCGGAATCTGGTGCTCGCGCATCAGCTTCTCCAGATCCGGCCAGATGGCGTAGCTGCGTTCGGCCAGGATCCAGTCGCGCTCGTTGAGGATCTCGTAGAGGATTGCCACGCCCTGGTTGGGCTGCCCCACCTCGTAGGCGTCGGGGTACATCAACGCCCAGTGCACGTCGACGTCGTCCCAGTTCTTGACGACGGAATTGTGCTCGCCGCCGACGTACTGGATGGGCTTGCTCACCTGGGCGAGCAGCGGCTCGAGCCGGCCGAAGAGGCTCTCGGGGGCGGTGGTGCGGGTGTCAACAGTCATGGTGGCACCAGCGTAGTTGAGGCTTCAGCATCAACGGGAATCCGACGACGCTGACCGCCCCTGCCGCTCAGAACCCCCGCTGGGCCCGTTGCCAGGCGATCATCTGCTGCTGCCAGGTGGCGAGTTGCTGATCCAGCTGGCGCTGGCGCTCCAGGCCCGGCGCGGTGGCGGCGACGACCTTGTGCCGTCGGGCCTGCCACTCCACCAGTGCCCAGCCGATCAGCGGTACCGCCACGCCGATCAAGGCCGACGGGCCCGCGGCACCGGCGGAGCGGTCGAACATGTCGGAGATGTCGCTGAAGGGCATCGTCGCCTCGCTGAGCACATTGTTCACGATGTGCATCGCGATCGCGGCCTCCAACCCGCCGGTGCGCAGCGTCATGCCGCAGGCGATCATCCCGAAGCAGAAGTAGAAGATGTTCAGCCAGATGTCCTGGGCGAAGTGGGAGAACATGAACAGCGTCGAGCTGACCACGGCCCCCACGACGAAACCGATCCAGCGATGGGTGAAGAAGCTGGCCAGCGCGCGATTGATCGCCCCGCGAAAGCCGTACTCCTCGCCGGCGGCCTGGAAGGGTGTCGTGAGCAGGATGCCGAACAGCAGCAGCCAGGTGTCGGAGTTGACCGCCAGCCCCAGACCTTGCGGGGAACGCGACATCAGCCAGGTCTCCAACCCGATGTAGAGCAACCACAGCGGCAGTAGCACGGCGAAGCAGCGCCCCAGCCATACCCACCGGATCCGCCCGGTGATGCTCGACAGCCAGCCCGGCCGCTGCTTGAAGAACCACCGCCCCAGCAGCATTCCGATGGGGATGAACAGGGCCAGCGACAGGTTGTTGATCAGGAAGAGCGCCGGCGTCATCTTCAGGTTCTCGTTGCTCATCTGCCGCACCTCCTCCATGGTGCGGCGGCCGGTGGAGACGTCGATGCCGATGGCGATGGCGCCGAAGACCATGGAGAGCAGGAAGAAGGCCAGTGCCCCGACCACCAGCACTGCCAACGGACGCCACCAGCGCCACAGCGGGGTGCGCCAGAACTGGTGGTAGGAGCTCTCGGTCACGGGCAGCTCCACCGTGGGCATGGGCGTGCTGGGCATCGGCAGGGCGGTCTGCGGCTGCTGGGGGTGCTGGGTCACGTCACTGGGCCAGGTTGGGGAACCAGATGGCGATCTCGCGGGCGGCGCTCTCGGGCGCGTCGGAGGCATGCACCAGGTTGCGGTTCTTGAACAGCGACAGGTCACCGCGGATGGTGCCGGGGGCGGCGACGGCGGAATCGGTGGTGCCGTTCAGGCATCGCACGGCCTCGATGGCGCGCTCCCCCTCCAAAACGACGGAGACCAGCGGGCCCGAGGTGATGAACTCCTCCAGCGACGGGTAGTACTCGCGACCGACATGCTCCGCATAGTGCTGCTGGGCGACGGTGGCGTCAGCGGTGCGCAGCTCCAGCGCCAGGACGGTCAGCCCCTTGGCCTCGTAGCGGCGGATGATCTCCCCGATCAGGCCGCGTTCCACGGCGTCGGGCTTGAGCAGGACCAGGGTGCGTTCAGTCGTCATGACCATGACCCTACAAGCTGGCCCACTGTCCAGGCGCGCCGTCGCGGTGGAGGTCGCCGAAGCGCCCGGGCGTCAGTGCCAGTCGAGTTGAAGGGAACGTGACTACTGGGCCGTGTTGGACTCCAGGCGTCGGCCCATCATGAAGGAGGCCGCCCAGATGGTCAGGAACATCAGGCCGACGACGAACATCATCGGCGTCAGGAAACCCAGCGCGATGCCGACCAGTTGCGCGGCCCAGCCGAGGGCATAGCCGAGCGGCGTCTTGATCCGGGCGGCGGCCAGGATGCACAGCAGGCAGGCGATGATGCAGCTGGCCGCGGCCAGCGGAACCGAGACCTCGGAGACCATGACCATGCCCGGAAAGGCCAGCCCGAAGACGATCACCTCCATGATCAGGCAGCCGGACATGGCGCGGTTCATCGGATTGTCCGGGGCCAGGGCGAGGTTCACCACGAGTTGTCTCCGTCCAGGTCGAAGGGGGTGGTCAAGGTGGTCCGGTCGACGACGGCCTCGGGCTCGGGGCGGTTGGCCACCAGGATGGCGCGGGCCTCACCCGCCAGGATCACCGAGCCAGCCACCAGCACGCCGGCGCCGGGTTCCTCGTCGGCCAGCATGGTGGCCAGTTCCAGCGCGGTGGCGACGTCGGGAGCCGTGCGCACCCGCTGCTCGCCCAGGATTCCGGCGGCGCGCTCGGCCAGCTCGTCGGCGCCCAGGCCGCGGTCGGTGGAGGCGACGCGGGTACAGATCAGGGTGGTCATCTGCTCGCCGAAGATCCGCAGCACCCCGTCGACGTCCTTGTCGCCCATCATGGCGACGACGCCGATCATCGGGGCAAAGGCATAGTTCTCGACCATCGCCGCCATGGTGGCGGTGGCGCCGTGCGGATTGTGGCAGGTGTCGATCACCACCGGCGGGGAGGTGCGCACCAGCTCCATCCGGGCGGGGGCCTCGACGGCAGCGAAGCCGTCCACCACCACCTCCGGGTTCAACGCCCGGCCACCCAGCAGCGCCTCGACGGCGGCCATCGCCAACGCCGCATTCTGCGCCATGTGCGAACCAAAGAGCGGCAGGTGGATGTCACCCACCGGCCCCTCCGTCCCCTGCAGCCGCAGCAGCTGACCGCCGACGGCCTGGGTGCGCTCCAGCAGGGCGAAGTCGCGCCCCTCCAGCACCATCTTGGCGCCCACCTCGGTGCAGCGATCCGTCAGCACCTCGGCCGCCTCCTGCTCCTGCGCGGCGAGAACCGCGGTGCTGCCGGGCTTGATGATCCCGGCCTTCTCGGTGGCGATCTCGTGCAGGGTGTCACCCAGGATGTGGGTGTGGTCCAGCCCGATGGGGCAGACGACGCTGACCTGCGGGCTGCAGACGCTGGTGGCATCCCAGGTGCCGCCCAGCCCCACCTCGATCACCATCACGTCGACGGGGGCATCGGCGAAGGCGGCATAGGCCAGGCCGGTGATCACCTCGAAGAAGGTCATGTTCACCCCGTCGATCTGCTGCGCGTCGACCATCTCGACATAGGGCCGCACGTCGGCCCACAGCTCGTCGAAACGCTCGTGGCTGATCGGCTCGCCGTCAACGCAGATCCGCTCGGTGACGTCCACCAGGTGCGGTGAGGAGAAACGGCCGGTGCGCAGGCCGTTGGCGCGCAGCAGGGCGTCGATCATGATCGCGGTGCTGCCCTTGCCATTGGTGCCGGCCACCTGGATCACCGGCGCGGACTTCTCGGGGGAACCCAGCAGGTCCATCAGGGCCTGGATCCGGCCCAGCGACGGGGCGATCCGGTGCTCGGGCCAGCGGGAGATCAGCTCTTCGGTGATCTGGGCGTGGCTGCTGGACGAGTGCGTGGGGGGTGTTGTCATGGTGGTGCCAGCCTACCGGCCCCAGCGACATGGCAGGCTTGTGATTGGGTGCACACGTCGTGGCCCGCAGCCGTCAAGGAGAAACAGATGGGCAAGCCCACCCCCGCCAGCCGTCGAGCGGCGCTGCAGGCACAGCGTGAGGCCGCGCTGGCCGCGCAGCGTCGAGGCCGGATCATCGGTGCCGTGGTGGGCGCCACCCTGGCCGTGCTGCTGGTGGCGGGCGGCGCGTGGTGGTGGAACCAGTCGCGCAAGCCGGCGCCGGTGCCCGTCGGGAAGCAACTGGCGGTGCCGAATGCCTCGGCCAAGGGCGAGGGCATCACCCTGGCCAAGACGCCCGCGGGCAAGCCGACGCTGGTGATCTACGAGGACTACCAGTGCCCGTGGTGCAAGGTGGCGCACGACGCCCTGGGCCCGCTGACCACCAAGCTGGTGGCCAAGGGGGAGATCGGCGTCGAGGTGCGCAGCATCACACTGCTGGACCGCGCGTCGAATGACTCCTCCTATCGGGCGAATGTGGGCGCGGCCTGCGCCGACGTCGCCGGGGCCTATGACAGGTACCGCAACGCCGTCTTCGCCAAACAGCCCGCCAAGGAGGGTGACGGCTATTCCGACGAGCTGTTGAAATCGTTGTTGGACACCCTGTCGCTGGAGGATCCGTCGGCGTTCACCCAGTGCTATGACCAGCGCCAGACCCACGACGCGGTCACCACGGTGCTCGACGCCGCCCGGGCCGCCGACCGGGACACCTCCTCGCCCCAGTACTGGGTGGCGGATGACTCCGGTGCACTGAAGAACCAGCTGGATCTGAAGGCCCTGATGGGTGAGAAGGATCCCACCGAGGCGGACTACCTGGCCGCGATCAAGGCCGCGGCATGAGCCGGGCGGAACACGGCACCCCAGAGGCAACTGGATCGGCCGACTATCATTCCCCCGTGATTGAAACTGAAACTTCTGGCCGGACGGCCCGGGACTGGATCGGGCTGCTGGCCCGGCTGGTGCTGGGTGGTGCGCTGCTGGTGGCCGGCCTGCTGAAGGTGGGCAATCTGGACGCCAATGTGCTCTCCGTGCGCGCCTACCGGCTGGACTTCCTGCCCTATTCAGTGATCAAGGCGATCGGCTACGGCCTGCCGGTGCTGGAGATCATCGTCGGCCTGCTGATCCTGGTTGGCCTGTTCACCCGGGTCTCGGCGCTGGTCGGCACCCTGATGATGCTTGCCTTCATCGCCGGCATCGCCAGCGTCTGGGCCCGCGGCCTGAGCATCGACTGCGGCTGCTTCAGCCAGGGCGGGCAGACCGACGACCCGAAGTACCTGTGGGAGATCATCCGCGACGCCGTCTTCGCGGCGTGCGGGGCCTGGCTCGTCTGGCGCCCGCGCACCCCGTTCAGCGTCGACGGCTGGCTCTTTCGCCCCATCAGCCCACTACTCCCCTCTGACCATGACATCGACCCGGACGAGGACAACCTCGTCGGAGAGGACCCCCGATGAGCAGCAAGAAGGCTTCCGGCAGCAGCCCCGCACCCGCCAACCGTCGCGAACAACTGCGAATTCGGCAGGAGGCGGAGGCCAGGAAGGCCCGCCAGATGCGGATCGTGATGATGGGCGCGCTGGTGCTGGCCCTGGCGATCGCGGCCATCGTCGGCACCGTGCTCTTCAACAACAACCGCACCAAGGCGCGGGAGGTCACCGCACAGGGCACCCCGCCCAATGCCACCGCGGACAAGTCCGCCATCGTGGTCAACCCGGGCAAGGCAAAGCAGGGCGCTCCGACGGTCAGCCTCTTCTTCGACTATCAGTGCCCGGCCTGCAAGCAGCTGGAGCAGAGCCACGGCCCGCTCCTCGAGTCCTTGGCCAACAAGGGCGAGATCAACTTCGAGTACCGCACCATGACCTTCATGGAGCGCAATCCCAACCTGCTCAACAGCGCCTCCACCCGCGCGGCGATCGGCGCGGCCTGCGCCGACAAGGCCGGCGCCTACGCGAAGTACCACAATGCCGTCTTCGCCAACCAGGCCCAGCAGGAGGTCAAGGGCTCAGAGGGCTACTCCGACGAGCTGCTGCGCAGCACCATCCCGCAGCAGGTGGGGATCACCGGCGAGCAGCTGACCACCTTCCAGAGCTGCTACGACACCAGGGCCACCGAGGACTTCGTCAAGACCGTGGACGAGAAGGCCAGCGCCGCCGGGATCACCGGCACGCCATCGCTGATGGTCAACGGCAACAAGGTGGACATGAAGACCGTGAACCTGGGCAGCACCGAGGCCGAGCTGCTGGCCGCGCTGAAGGCCAACGCCTGAGCCAGTCGCGCCCCACGGGCTGGTCCTCACCGCTCTGGTGCGCACAACGTTAAAGGGGGCTCCGAGCACATCGCTCGGAGCCCCCTTCGTCATGTGGGTGACTGATCAGCCCTGGTCGTCCTCCAGCAGGATCTGCGCAGTCAAGCGGAGCAGGAAGAGCAGCAGCACCGTGACGTGCACCACGGTGCACCAGGAGCAGATCTTGCCCAGCGGCACCAGCTCCACCCAGACCAGGTAGAGCACGAAGGCCAGACCGGCAGCCAGCCAACCCAGTTGCACCGGGTTGCGGCGCGCCCAGGGCAGGGCCCGACGGCCCCAGGCCCAGAGCACCAGCGAGGCGAGCGCCCAGAGCAGCCCGAGCAGCGCCACCGGAATCCCGAACAGGTAGGAGTAGCTGCTGGTGGTGACGCTCGCGCAGTCCACCACGCCGGTGGAGCTGCAGGCCAGCGTCGCATTGCCGGTGCAGTGCTCGTAGGTCAGGTAGCCGGCCACGCAGAACGCAACCAGATAGAGCAGCCCGGTGAGCCGCTCGACGCGCCGCTGGGTCACTGCAGTTTCTTCGCGGCCTCGGTGACCCCGGCCGAGGTGCAGACCTCGACTGGCTTGTTGCCGGTCTCCTTGCAGATCTGCGCGGAGATCACGTTGGAAGCGCCCAGCACGGCCTTGGACTCAGCGGAGTTGACGTCCTTGAGGGCGTCGACGATCTGCTGCGAGGTCTTGCCGGCCATCGACGAGCCATCGAAACCCGCCCAGTTGCTGAAGGCCGAGCCGTAGTAGGTGAATGGAATGCCGCTCTGCGGGGCATACTTCTTGAAGATCGCCTGGTCTTCCGGGCTCGGGGTCTCCCCGGTGGGCTGTCCCATCCGGTCGGCGGTCTCGACGGCGGTCAGGGAGACCGCGTCGCTGGTGAACCTGGAGCCGGTGAAGGTGATGGTCGGGATGTTGGAGACGGGCCCCTCATTGGGGCTGGACAGGGCATCCTTCAGTCCATCGAACTTCCCGAAGCGGGACAGCGAACTGACCAGCGCCATCCGGTCCATCGCGCAGTAGGGGCAGAATTCGGCACCGATGTAGAGCACCCGGGGCTTGCCGTCCACCAGGTGCGGCTTCCCGCCGGGGATCGTCTGCGGGCTGTCGGTGGTGTTTCCGGCACCGACGGTGTCGAAGTTGGCGGCCGGGATGCTGGTCAATGCCTGCGCCAGGGTCTGGCCCTCGACCGTGGCCTGGGAATCCTTGTCCCGCTTGGACTTGCCGGCCAGCCAGAAGCCCGCCACCAGCGCGGCGATCAGCGCCAGGGTGAGCAGCAGGATGATCACCACCTTCTTGTTCTTGGCGGCCTTCGCCTCGGCGGCACGTTGCTGACGCAGGGCGTCGCGGGCGGACTGCTTTGGCGCGGGGTGGGAACCGTTGCTGCTCATCTGTTCTCTTTCCTCTGAGATGTCCGCACGTGACGCTAGCAGGAGCGGACAACCAGCCCCGGTCGAGTTCAAGGAATGTGAACAGTGCCCTCACCATCAGGCAGTCGTCGGTGCGGTCTCGGCGTTCGTCGCGGCCGTCGGTTCGCAGACTGTCAGTGGCACTCACTAGAATCGCCACCATGACTACAGATCCCTCCAGCACCATGTCCGCACCGACCCCGTCGACGGGGCAGGTACCGGACAAGCCCGTGCTCGAGGGTTTGGAGAAGAAGTGGGCCGCGCAGTGGCAGCAGGACAAGACCTACGCCTTCCAGCGCCCGGCGTCGCGCGAGCAGGTCTTCAGCATCGACACCCCGCCGCCCACGGTGTCGGGTTCGCTGCACGTCGGCCACGTCTTCAGCTACACCCACACCGACACCATCGCGCGCTACCAGCGGATGACGGGCAAGCAGGTCTTCTACCCGATGGGTTGGGATGACAACGGCCTGCCCACCGAGCGTCGGGTGCAGAACTTCTACGGGGTGCGCTGCGATCCGTCGATCGCCTATGACCCCGACTTCACTCCCCCGGCCAAGCCGGACCCGAAGAAGCAGGTGGCGATCAGTCGGCGCAACTTCATTGAGTTGTGCCACGAACTGACCGCCGTCGACGAGCAGGTCTTCGAGGACCTGTGGCGCACCCTGGGCCTGTCGGTGGACTGGGACACGCTGTACACCACCATCTCGGACGACGCCCAGCGAGTGGCCCAGCTGGCCTTCCTGCGCAACCTGGAACGCGGCGAGGCCTACCTCTCCGAGGCCCCGACGATGTGGGACGTCACCTTCCAGACCGCCGTCGCCCAGGCCGAGCTGGAGGCTCGGGACTACCCCGGTGCCTACCACCGGATTGCCTTCCATGCGCCCGACGGCAACGACGTCTACATCGAGACCACCCGGCCCGAACTGCTGCCCAGCGTTTGTGCCCTGATCGCGCACCCCGACGACGAGCGCTACCAGCACCTGTTCGGGACGACGGTGAAGAGCCCCATCTTCGATGTTGAGATCCCCGTACTTGCCCACGCGGCCACGGAGAAGGACAAGGGCGCCGGCATCGCGATGTGCTGCACCTTCGGTGACCTGACCGACGTGATCTGGTGGCGCGAACTGCAGCTGCCGATGCGCACCATCATCAACCGCGACGGCCGGCTGCAGGCCGAGACGCCGGAATGGCTGGTCAACGGCGACTTCTACGCCGAGCAGATGGCCACCAGGACCACGTTCACGGCACGCAAGAACATCGTCGAGAAGCTGGCCGAGACCGGCGAGATGGACGGCGAGCCCAAGCCCACCCAGCGCATGGCGAACTTCTACGAGAAGGGCGACAAGCCGCTGGAGATCGTCTCCACCCGCCAGTGGTACATCAGCAATGGCGGCCGCGACGATGCCCTGAAGAACACCCTGCTGGCCCGTGGCGAAGAGTTGGCCTGGACCCCGGAGCACATGAAGCACCGCTACTCCAACTGGGTCAACGGCCTCAACGGCGACTGGCTGGTCAGCCGCCAGCGCTTCTTCGGTGTGCCCTTCCCGGTCTGGTACAAGCTGGATGCCGAGGGCGAGCCGATCACCGCCGAGCCGATCGTCGCCGACGCCGCCAGCCTGCCGGTGGACCCGGCGAGCCAGTGCCCGCCCGGCTTCGACGAGAGCCAGCGCGGCGTGGCCGGCGGCTTCATCGCCGACCCCGACGTGATGGACACCTGGGCCACCAGCTCGCTGTCCCCGCAGATCGTCACCGGTTGGGAACGCGACGAGGAACTCTTCGGCCTGACCTTCCCGATGGATCTGGCCCCGCAGGCGCACGACATCATCCGCACCTGGCTGTTCAGCCGCGTGGTGCGCGCCGAGTTGGAGAACGGCCAGCTGCCCTGGAAGCGCGCCACCATCTCCGGCTTCGTCACCGACCCCGATCGCAAGAAGATGAGCAAGTCCAAGGGCAATGTGGTGGTTCCCACCGAGATCCTGGACAAGTTCGGCGCCGACGCCGTCCGCTGGCGCGCCGCGATGGCCCGGCCCGGGATGGACTCCCCCTTCGACGAGACCCAGATGAAGGTGGGCCGTCGCCTGGCGATGAAGGTGCTCAACGCCTCCAAGTTCGTGCTGGGCATGAGCTCCGAGGAGCCCAAGCCGATGGGCCAGAGCGGTCGCGTGGTCAAGAATGCGCTGGACCTGGCGATGCTGGCCAGCCTGGCCCGCGTCGTGGTGCTGGCCACCGAGGCCTTCGAGAACTTCGACTACACCACCGCGCTGGAGACCACCGAGAGCTTCTTCTGGGGCTTCTGCGACGACTACCTGGAGGCCGTCAAGGAGCGTGCCTACGGCGCCCAGGGTGCGGAGGAGGCCGCCAGCGCCCAGGCCGCGCTGCGCACAGCCCTGGACGTGATGCTGCGGCTCTTCGCCCCCTTCCTTCCCTTCGTCACCGAAGAGGTGTGGAGCTGGTGGAAGACCGGCTCGGTGCACACGGCCGCCTGGCCGAAGCCCGAGGAGTTGCCGATCGGCGGCGACGCCCTGCTGTTGGAAGACCTGGCGACGGTGCTGATCGCCCTGCGCGGCGCCAAGAGCTCGGCCAAGGTCAGCCAGAAGACCGAGGTCGTCCGGGCCAATCTGGTGGGCCGCGGCGAGGTCCTGGACCGGTTGAAGGACATCGAGGCGGATCTGCGGGCCGTCGGCCACATCACCGGCGAGGTGCTCTGGGCCGAGGCCGACGAGGACCTGACGGTTGAGGTCGCGCTTGGCGAGGCCCCGGTCAAGAAGGCCTGACCATCCCAACGGCTACGGAAGTGGGCAGCGTGAATTCCAAGACCTTCACCACGGTCGCAATCGATCTGGACGGCACGCTGTTCACCCCGCAGCGCGACTACGACCGGCCGCGTTTCGCCCGGATGCTCGACGCCTGCGAGGAACGCGACATCCGCGTCGTGATCGCCAGCGGGCGGCAGTACCTGAGCATGCGCACCATGTTCGACGAACCACTGCGGCTCGCCTTCGTCGGGGACAACGGTTCGGTGGTGGTGGACCGCGGCGGCGAGCTGGTGCACGCCGCCGTGCTGCCCGACGAGATCGTGCGTGACGTCGTGGCGCTGATCGACGGGCATCCGGAGATCCGCTCGGTGGCCAGCGGCCCGCAGGGCGGCTGGATGACCGGCGACGTGCCGGACCGAATGCGCGTGCTGATGAACAGCGCCTACGAGAACCTGAAGAGTGTCGACAGCCTGCATGAGATCGACGGACCGGTCAGCAAGTTCGCGCTGGTCACCCGAGAGGGACAGGCCGACCGGATCGCCGAAGAGTTGTCCGAGCAGCTCGGTGGCGCCCTGGTGCCGGTGACCACCGGTCATCAGGGGATGGACCTGATCGTTCCCGGCCGGCACAAGGCCTTTGGCCTGTCACTGCTGCTGGAGCGGTGGGGAGACCGCGGTTTTGACACGCTGCTGGCCTTCGGCGACAGCGCCAATGATGCGGAGATGTTGGCCGCCGCCGGCCTCAGCTACGCGATGGCAGACGCCCAACCGGCCGCCGTCGAGAATGCCAGGTTCCGGGCGCCCACCGGCGAGGAGTCGGGTGTGATGGCCGTGGTGGAGGAACTGCTCGGCCTCTGAGAATTTCGGTGCCCCTCGACAAGCTCGGGGATCGTGGCTTGGTCCGTGCCAATGTCACCACGATGACCGATTCAGCTGGCCTGTTCGTGGCAGGTGCAGGTGGGGCAGACGCAGTTGGTGCACTCACAGGGGCCGCCGGTGTGGCAGCTGCAGATGTGTGCCTCGGTCACGCCGATCAAGAAGGATGAGAGGTCCTTGGCCGGGCCGCCGGCGCTGAGCAACAGCTCCTGTTGCTCCTCGGCACGGGTGTGCCACTCAGCGCAGGCCGGGCACTCGGCGAGGTGCCGGTCCAGCTCCACCCGGGGGATCTCCGGATCCTCACCGTCGAGCAGCGCGGACAGGGAGGCACGCCAGCGCTCCGGCTGCCAGCACATGTCCATGTCGCAACCCTAGCCCAAGCCGGTCAGGCGCTATGGTAAGCCCGTGCTGAAGAGGGTGGGGCCACAGGGGCGCGCGGAGCATGATGCCCGCGTGACCGAGCTGGCCCTGCGGGCTGGCACGGGCGACCGTCCCGCGCTGGGCGAGTTCATTCGGCTGACCCAGGGCGACGTGTGGCGCTTCATCGCCCACCTGGCGGGCACCGAGGCCGCCGACGACCTCACCCAGGACACCTACCTGCGCGCGATGGATTCGCTGCCCTCCTTCGAGGGTCGCTCCCCTGCCCGTGCCTGGCTGTTGACCATCGCCCGGCGTGTGGTCGCTGACGCGGTGCGGCGTGACATTGCGCGCCCCCAGACCCCGTACTCCCCCGCCTGGCTCGCCTCGCACGCCGAGGCCGGGGCGGACAGCCTGGTGCTGGTGGAGGCCGCGGCCGTCTTCCAGACCTTGGCCGTCGACCGCCGGGAGGCCTTCGTCCTGACCCAGCTGTTGGGCTTCACCTATGAGCAGGCGGCCGAGGTGTGCGGGGTGCGGATCGGCACCATCCGCTCCCGGGTGGCCCGGGCGCGGCAGGAGCTCGTCGTCGCCTGTGGCGAGGGGCAGGAACTGGAGATCTCGGCCAAAGCGGTCTGAACGGGAACTTTTCGGCGCTTGCCGACGACTACTGGGGAACAGTGTCCAGTCCAAGGAGCCTCCAGCACCATGTTGTCCCGTCGCGGCGTGCTCGCCGCCCTCGCCGTCATTCCGCTTGCTGCCTGCGGGCAGGAGAAGTCGACTCCCGGCGGCAGCGCCAGTCCGGGGGATTCCGCCGGCGCATCCGGTGAGGCCGGGCAGGGCACCGTCGTCGTCTATGCCCCGGGCGCCATGGCCGCCCAGACCAAGAAGCTGGCCACCGCCTTCGCAGCCGCTGGGCTGGGCACCGCCACCTTCGAGGTGGGCCACACCCCCGTGCAGCGCGAGCAGCTGGCCAAGGGCGCGACGCCCGACGTCTGGATTGCCGCCAATCCCGATGACATGAGGACCACGGCGGACAAGGGGCTGGTGGCGAAGGATTCGGTGAAACAGTTGGGCCGCACCAAGCTGGTGGTCGTGGTGGCACCGGACAATCCCGGGAAGGTGGCCGCCGTGGCGGATCTGGCCAAGCCCGGCACCAAGGTGCTGCTCGGCGCCGAAACCCTGCCGATCTGGAAGGTGACCGCCAAGTCGTTGGCCAAGATCGAGGCCAAACAGCCCGGCTTCACCGCGAAGGTCCTGGCCAATGCCGTCTCCCGGGAGATGGGCGTGCAGCCGATCGTGAACAAGGTGCAGCTGGGCGAGGCCGATGCGGGCATCGTCTTCATCACCGACCTTCCAGCTGAGAGGAAGGGTCTGACCACCGTCGAGATCCCGGACAAGGTCAATGCGATGCTGCCGCTCTCCGCGGCGACGGTGTCGGCCGGAAAGAATGCCGCCGGCGCACAGGCCTTCCTGGACTTCCTGTCCACTGGGGAGGGCAGGAAGGTACTGGAGGAGGCAGGCTTCCTGCCTCCAGCCGTCTGATCACGGAAGCCTCCCCCGGGTGACTCAACACCGCGTGACCCGTCCCCGAGCACTGTGGCCCTTCATCGGCCCCGCCGCCCTGCTGCTGGCCCTGCTGGCAGTTCCGGTGGCGGGGCTGCTCTGGGTGGCGGTCAGCGGCGATCTGGGCGCGCACCTGGCCGACCCATCGGTGCACGCTGCCATCCGGCTGTCCCTGGTCACGACGCTGGTCAGCATGCTGGCGATCATCCTGACCGGAACCCCGCTGGCCTATCTGCTGGCCCGCTTTCGCTTCCCGGGCGCCCGGCTGGCACAGCTCCTGGTGGACCTGCCGATCGTCCTGCCGCCGATGGTCGCCGGGATCGCGCTGCTGGAGGTCTTTGGCCGCAATGGCTGGTTGGGCCGCCCGCTGGCGGTCTTCGGCATCACCCTGCCGTTCACCACCACCGCCGTCGTGCTCTCCCAGATCTTCGTCGCCGGGCCCTTCTTCGTCCGTGCCGCCCGGGTGGGCTTCGCGGAGATCGCCCCCGAGGTGCGCGAGGCCGCCGCGATGGACGGCGCCTCGGAGCTGCAGGCCTGCTGGCACATCATGCTGCCCGGTGCCCAGCGAGCCCTGATCAGCGGTCTGGTCCTGGCCTGGGCCCGTGCCCTGGGTGAATTCGGTGCGACGATCTTCTTTGCCGGCAACCGGGAGGGCGTCACCCAGACGATGCCGCTGGCCATCTTCATCGGTTTCGAGTCCAACCTGGGGCTGGCGATCGGCCTGTCCTTCGTGCTGCTGGTCACCAGCGTCGTGGTCCTGGCGGTGCTAGCCTGGACCGGCGAGCAGCTGGAGACCTGAACCCCCGCCTCAGCGACGCCGGATGGCCCGCTGCGGATCCGCCGCCGGAGTGAGGAAGAAGGCGATCACGAGCATCACGCCGACCGCCAGCAGGGCCTGCAGCACTCCGGTGTGGTCGCCCAACCAGCCGAGAACCGGCGGGCCTCCAAGGAAGGCGGTGTAGCCGATGGTGGAGACCACGCTGATCCGTCGGGCGGCGTGCTGCGGATCGTCGGCGGCAGCCGAGATCCCCACCGGGAAGCCCAGCGAGGCGCCCACCCCCCACAGCATCGTGCCGATGAAGGCCAGCGTGGTGTTTCCGAAGACCACCAGCGCGCAGCCGATCGCGGCCATGGCCAGCAGGGCGCGCAGCACCGGCACCCTGCCGTGGCGATCCAGCAGGCCCGTGCCCAGCACCCGTCCGGCGGTCATGAAGCTGAGGAAGACGGCCAGCGCGAGCACGCCGACCCAGTGCTGTTGATGGTGCCCCTCAACGAAGGCGACCGCCAGCCAGTCATTCGCGGTGCCCTCGGTGAAGGCCGCGGCCAGCACGACGACGCCGATCAGCAGGGTGCGGGGTTCCGTCCACGCCGAGCGGGTCGGCGCCGGGACAGCACTATCGGGTTCGATCTCCGGCTCGGCCACGGCGGGCACGAAGTTGCGCACCTGCCAGAGGCACACGCCGACGCACAGACCGACAGCGGTCACCAGGTGTGCCCAGATCGGCACTCGGGCGGCCGTCAGCCCGGCACCGATCAGCGCCGCCACCACGGTGCCGCCGCTGAAGGCCGCATGGAACCAGGGCATGATGTTGCGCCCCAGCCCCCGCTCCACCGCAGTGCCCTCCAGGTTCATCGAGACGTCCCAGACGCCCATCCCCAGACCGGTGAAGAAGAGCCCGGCCATCAGCACCTCCCGGGAGGCCAACAGGTCGATCCCGAGCGAGGCCAGCCCGATGCCAAAGGCCGAGACGAAGCAGCCGGCCAGCACCGCCCGGCCGGCACCCAGCCGGTGTGCGATCCGGCCGCTCAGCGGCAGGCCGACCAGCGACCCGCAGGAGACGGCCAGCAGCACCACCCCCAGGTCACCAGCCGAGAGCCCCAGCGTCGTCTTCACCTCGGGAATCCGGGAGGCCCAGGAGGCGAAGAGCACACCATTCATGGCGAAGACCAGCAGGGTGGCGGTGCGGGCCGCGGCGGTCGCCCGCGACGAAACAACTGACTGGGTGGTGGAACTCACCGGACGAGGCTATCCGACCCAGCCGAAAGTGTCGGCACCGGCTTCTAGACTCTCCCCGTGCCGTCCTACAGAGTGCAGTTCGAGATCCTTGGCCTACGCCCCGGCAACCGCCCGGAGGCGGTGCTGGACGGGGCCGTCACCGCCGTCCAGGAGAACTTCCACGTCGACGACCGGCAGGTGGACGTGGTGGCCGGGACGCCCCGGATCACCGTTCGTTTCACCGTGCCGGACAGCAGCGACGCCGAAGAGGTGCAACTGGCGTCGATGGCCACCGAGGCCGCCCGGGAGGCGGTGGACCAGGTGGCCATGGTCGGCCGGTACTGGGTGCTGCGCCGGCTGGGCGGCCGCTGGTTGCCCGTGGAATAGGCGGTTCCGGGACCACGATCCCCGAGCTTGTCGAGGGGCCGCACCAAGGCCTCGACAGGCTCGGCCATCGGGGTTGGGTCCGCAGACAGGCGACCACGATCCCCGAGCTTGTCGAGGGGCCCTCATCCGGGCTCAGTCGCAGTTGTCGCAAACTCCGGTGAGCGACATCTGCATGAAGCAACGCGGGCAGGTGTTGCCCTGCAGGGGCTCCTTCTTGGCGGCGCGGCCGCCGACCACCTTCTTGGCCGCCGGCGTCTTCCCCACCACGACGACGGGCCGGGTGGCGCCCGCCAGACTGGTGCCGGGCTGCGGCGTGGAACCCTGCCAGCGTCGGTAGCAGGCCTCGCGCTGATCGGCGGCGTGCTCCTCGCGGTCCTCGAAGTCCACCGGAATCCTGGCCAGCCGGAGGATTTCGTCATAGGCCTGACCGACGCTGCCGTCGCGGCGGGTGGCCAGGGCGGTCAGCAGGGGCAGCTTCTCCCCGTCGCACTTGCGCGCGATCATGCCCAGCAGCGGCGCGATCCACTTGGCGATCGGCTGCTTCGTGCTGATCCCCGAGCGCTGCTGCACCAGCCGCGCGAGCTTGGCGTACTCGATCGTGGACTGGGCACCGGCCGTCTCCACCAGCAGCTCGTGGGCCGCCTGTGCCCAAGCCTTCACTGCGCTCACCTGGTCGACGAAGTCGCCGCTGTCCCGAACTGGCATCTGCTCCCCTTGTTGATCGTGCTGCGTGGCCGCTTGCCGGAAAAGGGCCTTGCAGATCATAGCCACTTGGCGGCGTGCTCCGTCTGCTGGCAGGTTATCCCAGCGGCCCTCCCCTCCCGACGCGGGCCCCAGCGCGCCCGATGATGATGAAATCCCCCCGGGTAGGGGGCACATTTCGCTCACAGCCGAGCTTTACGCCTGTCAGCGAAATCGCTTGTCATGCGCCGGAATTTCCCTCTAGCTTGGAGATTGTCCGGGAAAGCACTCCCCTACTGGCCACTGGCCAAAAGGAGAAATACCAATGACTGACAACACGCAGGACTACGACCGTTACTACGGCACCGTGATCGACTCCGAGGGCAACAAGGTCGGCGAGGTCGGCCAGGTCTACCTCGATGACGCGACGGGTCGCCCGGAGTGGGTCACCGTCAAGACCGGCCTGCTGGGCATGAAGGAGACCTTCGTCCCGCTGCGCGGTGAAGAGGTCGCCAACGGCGAGATTCGCGTCCCTTACACCAAGGACCAGATCAAGGGTGCCCCGAGCATCGATCCCGAGGGTCACATCACCGAGGCCGAGGAGCAGGAGCTGTACCGCTACTACTCCCTCGAGCAGGATCAGACCGGCTACGACGCCAACCGCACCGACGTTGCCGCTGCCGGTGGCGTGGGTGCCGCTGGCTACGCCAGCCGCAATGACGACGCCCGTCGCGACGTGGCCGTCGATCGTGACGCCAACCTGGCCGAGGGCGACGTCGTCCGCCACGAGGAGCGCCTGAATGTCGGCACCCAGCAGGTCGAGAGCGGCCGGGTGCGCATCCGCAAGCACGTCGTGAACGAGCAGCAGAGCGTGCAGGTGCCGGTTTCCCACGAGGAGCTGCGCGTCGAGCGCACCCCGATCGTGGACGGCGATGTCGTCCAGGGCGGCCACCTCTCCGAGGGCGAGACCGAGGTGGTGCTGCACGAGGAGCGCCCCGTCGTCTCGAAGGAGACCGTCGGCGTGGAGAAGGTCCGGGTCGGCACCGAAGAGGTCACCGAGAACCGCACCGTCACCGAGAATGTCGCCAAGGAGCGCATCGAGGTCGAGGGTGACGTGGACGGCGCCCGCGGCGAGTTCCGCGCGGATCGCGACGAGCAGTTCCGCGACCCGTCGCTGAAGGAGAAGATCGAGAACAAGGTGGACGACCTGCGCGACAAGCGCTGAACCACCGGCTGATGCCCCAGCGGGCACCCAGCAACCGGCCGCGGGGGGGGGAAAGGGGGGGGGGGGGGGGGGGGAGAGATGGGGGGGGGGGGGGGGACGGGGGGGGGAGGA
>NZ_JBCDMV010000029.1:0-50646 GCF_038433135.1 Luteococcus sp. H91
ACAAGCGCTGAACCACCGGCTGATGCCCCAGCGGGCACCCAGCAACCGGCCGCGGCCCCGAACCATGAGTTCGGGGCCGCGGCTGCGCGTCGTGGGGCCGATGGGTACCGTGGGTGGCAACACTCGCAGTCCCGGCAACTGGCTGGAGGGAAGCACCATGAGCGAACAGCACGGAAGCACCATGAGCGAACAGCACGCACTGGACCACACCGATGCCAACGAGGACACCTACAACCACACCTCCCGTGAGGAAGTGGACTTGGACCAGGAGGGTTACCGCGGCACCGCGCGCGACGAAGTTGCCCTTGACCAGCACGGTTACCGGGGCACCACCCGCGGCGTGGTCGCCCAGGACCAGCCCTGGCTCCACGACGGGAGCGAGCCGGCAGCGGACGAGGGATGCGATGAGGCCTGATTTCGTGGATGGGTAGACTGGGGCTCGTGAACGCGCCGGAAACGACGACGACCCGCTGGCGGCACCATTTCGATCGGGTCCGCGACGGGCTGTGGGCCCTGTTGCCCGGCCCGTTGCAACGGCTCATCCCCGCCACCCTGATCGGCTATGTGCTGATCAACGCCTTCACCTTCTCCACGGACATGGTGCTGCTCACGCTGTGCTACCGGGTGCTCCACATCCCCTATGGCTGGTCCGTCAGCATCGGCTACATCATCGCGCTCGGTTTGGCCTACGTGCTGAATCGCGCCTTCAACTTCGAGTCCCACTCCAAGGTGGGCGGTGAGCTGGTGCGCTACGTGATCGTGGTGGTGATCAACTACACCTGCCTGGTGCTCGGCCTGTCCAAACTGCTGCACGGTCTGGGGGTGCAGTTCCAGCTGGCCCGGCTGGGTGCCGCCACCGCCGAGGCCGCCTTCATGTACACCATGATGCGCTTCGTGGTCTTTCGCTCCGGCGGACGACGCGACGCCTCCGCTGACAAGGCGATGTGAACCTGACGCGACGTGCTGTTCGTCCACCGCTCACAGCACCCGATGGTCCAGGGGCTGGCCGTCGCGAAGCCGGTGCACCTGGCCAACGATCAGCTCCACCACACGATCCTGCATGCTGGTGGATCGGCCGCCGACGTGTGGGGTGATCAGCACGCCCGGGGTGGTCCACAGTGGGTGGTCGCTGGGCAGCGGTTCGGGATCCACCACGTCGAGGGCCACCCGGATCCGCCCTTCCCGGGCGGCGGCGGTCATGGCGTCGGTGTCCACCAGTGGGCCGCGACCGATGTTGACCAGCAGTGCACCGGGCTTCATCCGGCCGATCATCTCGGCGTCGAACATGCCGCGGGTCTGCTCGGTCAGGGGTGCGCCCAGGATGACCACGTCGGCCTGGGAAACCAACTCCGGCAGTGATTCGGGCCCATGCACTTCACCCAGTTCGTCGGTGCGAGCACGGGAGGCGGAGCGCAACATGGTGCACTCGAAGGGTTCCAGTCGACGGGTGATCGCGGTGCCCACACCGCCGACGCCCACCACCAGCACGGTCAGGCCCAGCAGGCCGGGGGCGAAGCGCTGGTTCCACGCTCCCGACGGCTGGTCGGCCAGGTGGAGGTGCAGGTCCCGCTGCGCGGCCAGCACCAGCGCCAGGGTCAGCTCGGCCGTCGCCCCCTCATGCACGCCGACCGCATTGCTGTAGCTGACGCCCTGCGGCAGGTGCTGCTCGACGTTGTCAAAGCCCAGCGACTGGGCCTGCACCGCCGCGACGTCCTCTCCCTGCAGCACGTCCAGCACGCTGGCCGGGGACATGTAGGGCTGGACCGCCAGGTCAATGTGGGCCAGCCCCGACGGAGCCTCCATCGGCCACAGGTGCAGCTCTGCATCCATACCAAGCAAGGGTTCCAGCCGGGCAAGCAGGTCAGGGGTGGGCAGGGTGACGACGGGTTTGGCTGACATGTCGCCAGCCTAGCCCGCACTTGAGACAGGTTTTCCTCCGGACCGCGCCTCGGCCGGCTCCAGGTCAGGCGCTGAGCCGCTTGTTGCGAGCCACCAGGGTTGGCGGGGCCTCGCCGCGCACGCACGCGCCGGTGACCACCACCTGGTTGATCGCCTCCTGGCTGGGTACCTCGAACATGACGTCCAGCAGGGTCTCCTCCAGGATCGCCCGCAGGCCGCGGGCACCGGTGCCGCGCTCAAGCGCCTTCTCCGCGACCGCATCGACGGCGTCGTCGGTGAACTCCAGCTGCACCCCGTCGAGCTCGAACATCTTGCGGTACTGCTTGACCAGCGCATTGCGCGGCTCGGTGAGGATCCGGGTCAGCGCCTGCTTGTCCAGCGGGCTGACTGTGGCGATCATCGGCAGTCGGCCGATGAACTCGGGGATCAGGCCGAACTTGTGCAGGTCCTCCGGGGAGGTCTGGGCAAAGGGATCGGTGATCTCGGTGCGTGCCTCGGCCGAGGTGTTGAAGCCCAAGGGACGCTTGCCGATCCGATCGTTGATGATGTCTTCCAGCCCGGCGAAGGCACCGCCGACGATGAACAGCACATTGGTGGTGTCGATCTGGATGAACTCCTGGTGCGGGTGCTTGCGGCCGCCCTGCGGCGGCACGGAGGCGACGGTGCCCTCCAGGATCTTCAGCAGGGCCTGCTGCACGCCCTCACCGGAGACGTCGCGGGTGATCGACGGGTTCTCGCTCTTGCGGGCCACCTTGTCGATCTCGTCGATGTAGATGATGCCGGTCTCGGCCTTCTTCACGTCGAAGTCGGCGGCCTGGATCAGCTTCAGCAGGATGTTCTCGACGTCCTCACCGACATAGCCAGCCTCCGTCAGCGCGGTGGCATCGGCCATGGCGAAGGGCACGTTGAGCATCTTGGCCAAGGTCTGTGCCAGGTAGGTCTTGCCGCAACCGGTGGGGCCGATCATCAGGATGTTCGACTTGCCCAGCTCGACGCCGTCGTCCTCGGCGGAGCGACGGGTGGGGGCGGCGCCCGCGGCGGCCTGCACCCGCTTGTAGTGGTTGTAGACGGCCACGGCGAGGGTCTTCTTGGCCTCGTCCTGGCCGATCACGTAGGCATTCAGGAAGTCGCGGATCTCCGTGGGCTTGGGCAGGTCATCCAGCAGGCCGACGTCGCTGCCCTGGCTGAACTCCTCCTCGATGATCTCGTTGCACAGGTCAATGCACTCGTCACAGATGTACACGCCTGAGCCAGCGATCAGCTTCTTGACCTGCTTCTGGCTCTTGCCACAGAAGGAGCAGGTGAACAGGTCACCCGATTCCCCGATGCGCGCCATGCGACTTCCTTTCAACTCTTGCGCAAACCCTAACTCCCCAAGGCTCACCCCCGCGGGACATTTCGCGGGGGTGGCCGGAGGCGTGGTTCAGCCCAGATCCTTCAGCGACGTCAGGATGTCGTCGACGATGCCGTACTCAACCGCTTCCTGCGCGGTCAGGTACTTGTCACGCTCGATGTCACGGCTGACCTTCTCGATACTCTGGCCGGTGTCGGTGGCCAGCATGTTCTCCATCAGGCTGCGGATCCGCAGGATCTCGTTGGCCTGGATCTCCAGGTCGGAACTCTGGCCGTAGCTGCCCTCGGTGGCAGGCTGGTGGATCAGGATCCGCGAATTGGGCAGCGCCATCCGGCGTCCCTTGGTGCCGGCTGCCAACAGCACGGCCGCGGCGGAGGCCGCTTGGCCGAGGCAGACGGTCTGCACGTCGGGCTTGATGTAGCGCATCGTGTCGTAGATCGCCGTCAGCGCGGTGAAGGAACCACCGGGACTGTTGATGTACATGCTGATCGGACGCTCGGAATCCATCTGCTGCAGGCACAGCAGCTGGGCCATCACCGCATTGGCGATGTCGTCGCTGATCGGGGTGCCGAGGAAGATGATCCGCTCCTCGAAGAGCTTGGTGTACGGGTCAACCCGGCGCATGCCGTAGGAGGTGCGCTCCTCCCACTGCGGAATGTAGTACTCCATGGAGGGGCCGGCCGGTGCCAGCCCACCCGGCATGGCCGGCATGGTCATCTGGGGCATGGTCATGGCGGTCCTCACTGGTTCGGGGCGTCGGCACTGATCTGCGACGCGCGCTCGTAGACGTGGTCGATGAAGCCGTACTCCAACGCCTGCTGGGCGGTGAACCAGCGGTCGCGATCGGAGTCGGCCTCGATCTGCTCGAGCGGCTGGCCGGTGTGCTGACTGATCAGGCCCGCCATCTCCCGCTTGATGTGCAGCGACTGCTCGGCCTGGATCCGGATGTCGGAGGCGGTGCCGCCGATGCCGCCGGACGGCTGGTGCATCATGATCCGGCTGTGCGGCAGGGCGTAGCGCTTGCCCTTGGTGCCGGCGCTCAGCAGGAACTGGCCCATCGAGGCCGCCAGCCCCATAGCGACGGTGGCGACGTCATTGCTGATCCACTGCATGGTGTCGAAAATGGCCATGCCGGCCGTCACCGATCCACCGGGAGAATTGATGTAGAGGTAGATGTCCTTGTTCGGGTCCTCCGCGTTCAGCAGCAGCAGCTGCGCGCAGATGGCATTCGCGTTCTCGTCCTTCACCTCGTCGCCGAGGAAGACGATGCGATTGGCCAGGAGGGCCTGGTAGACATTGTCGGTCATCCCGAAGCCACTGCCGACGCCAGTTGCGGCGCGAGTCGTGGTGTCAGTTAGGTTTTCGTTCACCCCTGCAACCTACCCGTAGATCGAACCAAAACAACGGCGCCGCGAGGGTGTTCGCTGTTGGCGTTTACGCCCCTGCGGGTGTGCTGGTTCCGGGCACCGGCTCACCGTCGCTGATCCGCGACGAGATCAGGGTGTTGGCCCAGCGGGTGTCCTTGTCGATGTCCACCAGCATCGCCTTGACCAGCAGGGAGAGCGGCAGGGCGATCAGGGCCCCGAGACCGCCGAAGACCCAGCCCCACAGCAGCAGGGAGAGGAAGCTCAGCGTCGGGGTCAGGCCGACCGCATCCCCGGCCACCCGGGGCTGGATGATCGACTGGATCACGAAGTTCACCACGCTGTAGGCCACCACCACGATCACCGCGGGCTTCCAGCCGCCGTCGACCAGTGCCAGCAGCGCCGGTGGGATCACCCCGATCACGAAACCGATGTTGGGGATGTAATTGGTCAGGAAGCTGAACAGGGCCCAGACCAGCGCCAGCGGCACGCCGACCCCGATCAGGATCACATAGTCCACCACGGCCACGATCAGACCGAAGACCGTGCTGACCAGCCAGTACTTGCGGATGCCCTGGGCGAAGAGCTCCAGCCCGTGCACGAAGCCGGGGTGGGTGCGGCCGGCAGCAGCCATCCGCTCCTCGATCTCGGTGGCATCCATCACCATGAAGATCAGCGTGGTCAGGATCACCACCACCAGGGTGGCGACGCCGCTGGCATTGGACAGCAGGCCGGTGACCACGCTCACCACGCTGTTCGGATCAATCCCCTTCAAGGCCTTCACCAGCACGGCCTCGTCGAAGCCGAGCCGGGCCAGCAGCGCAAGCGACTGGTCGTACAGGGCGGTGAACTGGTCGGTGTACTTGGGCAGCTCCCCCACCATCGCGGCGACTCCATAGCTCAGCCCGAAGATGATCAGGCCCAGTGCCAGCAGCACCGCCAACCCGGCGACGATGGAGCCCAGCCATTTGGGGGCTCCCCAGCGCACCAGCAGCCGCTGCAGCGGGTAGGCGGTGATCATCAGGTTCAGTGCGAAGAAGACCGGCGCCACCAGGCTGGAGAGCTCCTGCAATTCCCGCAGGGCCACCAGGCCAGCAGCCAGTCCGAGCATCACCAGCACGATCCGCGGCATCGACGCCGACCGCTCCTGCAGGGACCATCCCCGGTCGGCCGTGGGCGGGCTGCTGGGGGAAGCCGAGCCGTCGTGCAGCGGTGCGGCGTGCGCCCCCGACGCCTCCCGCACCACCACCCGTCGCCGGGCGGCGGAGCGATCGGTCACCCGGGCCGCGGCCTGCTCGGGCGTCTCCGGGCCAAAGGGCCGATCGGTCGAGACCTGCTCGAGGACGGCGGGGTGTGGCCGGCCTGCCGAGCGGACCCGGCGTTGCAGCTTCTCGAACACGGGGGAACTCCTGGGAGTGGGTGATCGTGGGTGGAACCAGACTGGACGCCGCGCACGAGGCGCGGCGTCCAGTCCAGTCTAGGCGTGCGGGGTGGCTCAGGCCTCGTCGGCCTTCACCTCGGCCTCATCGGCGGTCTTCCCGGCGGCCGGGGTGGCCTTCTTGGCGGGAGCCTTCTTGGCCGGGGCCTTCTTCGCCGCGGTCTTCTTGGCGGCCGGCTTCTCCTCGGCATCGGCCTCGTCGGCCTTCTCCGCAGCCGGAGCAGCCTTCTTGGCGGCAGCCTTCTTGGCCGGGGCCTTCTTCGCCGCGGTCTTCTTGGCGGCCGGCTTCTCCTCGGCATCGGCCTCGTCGGCCTTCTCCGGGGCATCGCTCTCGTCGGCCTTCTCGGCAGCCGGAGCAGCCTTCTTGGCGGCGGCCTTCTTGGCCGGGGCCTTCTTCGCGGGCTGGGCCTCGGCGGCCTCGTCCTCGTCGTCGGACTCGATGATGGCGCCGTCGGGGCCCATCTTGTTCAGGTCCACCTTGTTGCCGGCGGTGTCGGCGACGCTGGCCTCATTGACCATCTTGGCCAGGGCCTTGGAGCGACGGATCTCCTGCATCCACTCGGGCAGGTGGTTGTGCTCCTGCATGTGCTGGATCTCCTGCTCGGGCGAGGTGTTGTTCTGCTGCGCCTTGGTGAAGATCATCTGGGTGAGCTCTTCCTGGCCCACCTCGAACTCCTCGTCGTCGGCCAGCTTGTCCAGCACGATCTGCGCCTTCAGGGCATCCATCGAGCGCTTCTCGATCTCGGCCCAGAAATCGTCCTCGTTCTCGGCGGTCTCGTCCTCGGCGTCGGCCAGGTACTGCTCGACGGTCAGGCCGGCGGAGGCCAGTTGCTGGTTGACCTGGTCCTTGCGGGCCTGGATCTCGGCCTCGACCAGGTTCTTCGGCAGTTCGAAGTCGGTCTTGGCGATGACGGCCTCGAGCACCTTGTCACGGGCGTCGGCGGCCTGTTCCAGGCGGGCCATGTTCTCCAGGGTGGAGCGCATGTCCGCGCGCATCTCGTCGGCGGTGTCGAACTGGCTGATCATCTGGGCGAACTCGTCGTCCACCTCGGGCAGCTGCTGCTCCTGCACCTTGGTGACGGTCACCTTGATGTCGGCCTCCTCGTCGCGGTGGCCGCCGCCGAGCAGCTTGGAGGTGAAGGTCTTGCTCTCGCCGGCCTTCAGGCCGGTGATGGCCTCATCCATGCCCTCGAGCATGCCGCCGGAGCCCAGCTTGTACTGGATGCCCTCGGCTGTGGCGTCCTCCAGGACCTCACCATTCTGCGAACCCTCCAGGTCGACGGTGACCAGGTCACCCTCCTGGGCGGCGCGCTCGACATCGGTATTGGTCGCGAAGCGCTCGCGGAGCATGGTCAGGCGCTCCTCGAAGTCCTCGTCCTTGACCTCGGTGGGATCGACCTCAACCGAGATGTCGGCGAAGGACGGCAGGTCGAAGGCGGGACGGACGTCCACCTCGGCGGTGAACTGGACGGACTTGCCGTCCTCCAGGTTGGTGACGTCGATCTCGGGCTGGCCCAGGGGAACCAGCTCGTGCTCGACGACGGCCTGGCCGTAGGCGTTCGGCAGGGCGTCATTGATGGCCTCCTGCAGCACCATGCCGCGCCCGAAGCGCTGGTCGATGATGGCCGCGGGAACCTTGCCCTTGCGGAAGCCGGGGATGGTCACCTGCTGGGCGATTTCCGCGTAGGCCTTGTCCAGGCTCGGCTTCAGTTCCTCAAAGGGCATGTCAATGGTGAGCTTCACCCGGGACGGGCTGAGCTGCTCAACAGTGCTGGGCACAGGTTCTCCTGATCGTCAGTTTTTGCGCAAATGGCAGACCGCCCAATCGTAGCGAGCATGGTGGCGCTGGCAAACCGACGCGCACCGCCCGTGCCCCACGCCGACTGCAATTCTGGCGCGCCTGGCGGTTGCCCAAGGATCCTGGAACCTTCCACTGCCCGATCTTCCCGCCAGAATTCCAGCCCTCCGGGATGAACAAAGGGCCCGGCCAGAGGCCGGGCCCTTCCTGTGGAGCGGATGACGGGAATCGAACCCGCGTAGCTAGTTTGGAAGACTAGGGCTCTACCATTGAGCTACATCCGCAGTGCCCCACGATTGGGGCTCGTGAAGTCTAGCCGATCGTCGCGGACCCCGGCCAATCCCGGCCAGCTGGAAGGCTATTTCCCGTGGTAGCGCACCAGTTCGGGGGCCGCGATCATCGCGTCGCACTCCCCCACGACGCCCTTGCGACCCCGCTGCTGCCAGTACTTCTGCGAGGCCTCGTCCCAGTAGAACTCACCCGGGTCGTAATAACTGCGCTCGCCCACCAGTTTGCGGGCCACCGCGTCGGTTGACGCGTTCAACTGGCCGGCTGCCATGCATTCAACCTGCAACTCACGGCGACGATTCTGGCGGTGACGCTGGTCGGAGACTCCCATCGTGAGCACCAGGTCGCCGTCCTTGGGACGCACCTGATCCTGCAGCACCGTTGCCACCATCCGGTTCAGCGTCGCGGCAATGTCACCGCGCTCGCGTCCCCACAGGTCAAAACCGTCATCCAGGTAGAAGACGCCGGTGCGAGTGTTCCAGGTGACGCCGTCGTCGCCAGCGCAATCCTTGGAGCCGAAGTGCGGCGCCAACCCACAGTGCCGCAACTCCATCCGAGTGGGTTCCACCGAACCGTGATCGGCCAGCCACGGGCGCCAGGCGTCCAGTACGCAATTGACATAGGCCTCGGAGCGTTGTTCGACGCCCGTGAAGCTGTTGGGCCCCTCCACCGGCGGGCGGCAGGAATGCTTGGGAAAGGCCGCCCGCTTCAGGTCCCTGGCCAGCCGCTGACTCGCCTGGTCAACATTGGAGTAGTCCACCTCGGGGGCACCCTTGCCGTCGTCGGGGCCGTAGCGCAGCGTTGGGAAGGACGGTTGGTAGGGCTTGACCGGGCCCTCCTCCTCCCGCGGGACCACGGCGCTGGTCGTGGCCTCCGGGGCGCGACCAGTGGAAGCCGGTGCACTGGTGCCGCCCCCGCTGGGCAGCCGGATCGGAACGGGCACACAGCCGGTCAGCAGTGCCACAGCAAGCCCAGCGACGATCAGGGCGCGCATGGCGTGCGACCGCATCTCAGCCCGTCCCTTTGTAGGCCACCAGATCGTCGGTGGCCAGGGTGGCATTGCACTCGCCCACCCGATCCTTGGTGGCCTGCTTGGTCCAGAACAGGTGGCGTGGCCGGTCCCAATGCTCGGCGTCGCTGGTGAAGACCTCGTCCAGCGCCTGCTGATACACACCGCTGCGCTGGCTGGACTTGCCCACCATGGCCACCGACATGCACTCCACCTGCAACTCCGTGCGACGTGACAGCCGCGCGCCGTCGGCGTCGGCGATGCCCAGGATCAACGCACGTTCGCCGCCCGAGCGGGGCCGCACCTGGAACTGCAGGTTGTGCGCCACCTCGTGCGCGATGGTGAACTCGATGGCCAGCGAACCGTAGCGGCCGGGCGTGGCCCGGGACGCCAGGAAGATCCGGTTGTCCGGGGTGGCGCGGCCGAAGAACGAATCGCCCTGCCTGCAGCTGCGCTCCTTGCTGCGTTCTGCCCGGGCGCAGTGCAGGAGCACGATCCGCTTCGGATCCTGGGATCCATGCTTGGCGAGCCACGGCCGCCAGGCGTCCAGCAGGCAGTTGGCATAGACCTCCGATGCCGTCTCCAGTGCGGCCAGGCTGGAGGACTCCCCCAGCCGGCAGGCATGCTCTGGGAAGGCGGCGGCATTGATCTGGTTGGCGAGCCTCAGCGACGTCTCGTCGACCTCGGAATAATCCAGCACCGAGCGCTTTGCCTTGTCGTCCCAGGTCCCCACCGGGAGAGCCGGGAAGCTTGGGCGCCACATCGCGGGTGGCGCCTGTTTCGGCGGGCTGGAGGGGGCAGCCGACGAGGCCCCGGTAGTGGGCGCGCCGCGCCCCTTGCGCGCAGCACTCGCGTCCCTGCCCGGTGAAGCGTCCGAGGACGGCACACCTTCGGTCCAGACCGAGGCGGGCACCAGCACCACCAGCAGGAAGACCATCACCAGCAGTACCCACAGCACCGCCATCACCAGACGCTTGAGGGCCTGGCTGATCCAGCACACCAGAGCGGTCAGCACGGCGCCTCCTGTGTGGTCACGAGACCAGTTTCGCGTCCGTCGGGGCCACATTGACAGGCGCCGGAGCGGGGGCAGCGCAAAGTTGCCACACCCCTCAGGATGACCGTGCCACGCTGGAGGGGTGAGCATGCAACCCCTGATCGGCGACGAGGACCTGCCGCGCCCCATCGTCGAGCTGCCGCCGGGCGCCCACCATGTGCCGGGCTATCTTCCCCTGGAGCAGCAGCGCTGGCTGGTGGATCGCTTCCACGAATGGGGGCGCGGACCGGTGCCACCGCGGCACCCGTTGATCGGTGGGCACCCGATGAGCGTGCAGAGCGTGTGCCTGGGGTGGCACTGGAATCCCGGACGATTGACCCGCGAGGCCATCGACCAGAACGGCGAGCGGGTGCCCCCGGTCCCGGACTGGCTGGTTCGGCTCGGGCAGCAGGCGCTGCTGGCAGCCACCGGGAACCCGGAGGTGAGCGCCCGTTACCGGCCCGATTCCGCCCTGGTCAACTGGTATGAGGACGACGCCAGGATGGGCATGCACCAGGATCGGGAGGAACGCTCCCCAGCGCCGGTGGTCTCCTTCTCCATCGGCAATACCTGCCGCTTCCGGTTCGGCAACACCGAAACCCGATCCCGTCCCTATGTTGATCTCGAGCTGCGCTCGGGTGACCTGTTCGTCTTCGGCGGCGCCTCACGGCTCGCCTTCCACGGGGTGACCAAGGTGCTGCCCGGCACGGCGCCCGACGGCTGCGGTCTGAGCTTCGGCCGGATCAACATCACCCTGCGGGAATCCGGAATGGAGTGAGTTGACGCGAGCGGTCAGTGGCCGTGGGCGCCGTCATGTCTGCGGGAACCACCCACTGGTCGAACTGCTCGGCGGTGACGACGCCCAGCTCCACCGCCGCCTCCCTCAGGGTGCTGCCATCGTGATGCGCCTTCTTGCCGATCTTCGCGGCCGCGTCGTAGCCGACATGCCGATTCAAGGCGGTGACCAGCATCAGGTCCGTCTCGAGATGCTGTGCGATCACCTCACGGTTGGGCTCGATGCCCACGGCGCAGTGGTCGTTGAAGCTGACGCAGGCATCACCCAGCAACTGGATGGATTCCAGCACCGCCCAGGCCATCACCGGCTTGAAGACGTTGAGCTGAAAGTTGCCCTGACTACCGGCGAAGCCGACGGTCGCGTCGTTGCCGAAGACCTTGGTGGCCACCATGGTCAGCGCCTCGCACTGGGTCGGGTTCACCTTGCCCGGCATGATCGAACTGCCCGGCTCATTCTCCGGGATCAGCAACTCGCCGATCCCCTCGCGCGGCCCCGACGCATACCAGCGCACGTCATTCGCGATCTTCATCAGCGCGCCGGCAAGGGTCCGCAGACTGGCGGAGACACCCACCAGCGCGTCGTGGGCGCTGAGCGCCGCAAAGAGGTTGTCCGCCTGCTCGAAGTCGATCCCCGTCTCGTCGCTGATCCGCTGCGCGGCCAGCTTACCGAAGTGGGGGTGGGCATTCAGCCCGGTGCCGACGGCCGTGCCGCCGATCGCCAGCCCGCGGGTCTGCATGTCGGCAAAATGCACCGCGGTGAGGGCCTCGTCGAGCTGGGCAACCCAGCCGCCCATCACCTGGCCGAGGCGCACCGGCGTCGCATCCTGCAGGTGGGTGCGGCCCACCATGATCACGTCGTCGTAGCGCTCCGCAAGATCCGCCAGGGTGTCGCGCAACTTCGTGACACCCGGGTAGAGGGTGGCCTGCAGCTCGCTGACCACCGCGATGTACATGGCCGTCGGGAAGGTGTCATTGCTGGACTGGCCACGGTTGACGTGGTCATTGGGGTGCACCGGCGTCTTGCTGCCCAGCTCTCCCCCAGCCAGCTCGATCGCCCGGTTGCCGATCACCTCATTGGCATTCATGTTCGACTGGGTTTCAGTGCTCAGCGAACCTCGGCGTCCGAATATTCCCCGGGAACCACCTCAGCGGGCGCGGCGCGCCGACGCATGGCTGTCACTCAGAGGTTCACCACCCCCGAGTCACCGCCGTCGGGGCGCCCACCTCGGCCGAGGGCACTCTTGACCAGGCCCACCGCCAGAGCCGGCTTCGACGGGGAATCCCAGAACTGGGCGGTGTCCCCACGCACGGCAAGAATCACATTCGACGGGTCTTCCGGGCCGCCCTCAGCGAATGCCTCGTTGGCGGCGTTCCACAGTTCCTCGAGCTTGGCGCGATCATCGCGCAGCTCACCACGCCCGGCGATCGAGACAAAATCCATACCGTCCTGGAAAGCGAGGTTGACCTGTGACCCGTCGGCCTGTTGCGCGACGTCGGTCTCGCGCTGGGTGATGAACAGGACGGTGAAGTCATCACCGATCTCCTGCACGGTCATCGGCCGTGACACCAGAGCGCCAGTTGCATCCTTGGTGGTGAGCATGGCAAAACGCGCGCTGTCGGCGATGTCTCGAACCTTCGAGACGTGGTCTGCCTGAGTGGTCATGTCGTCCTCCTTGGTCGGGCCTGGTTCACCCAGTGTGTCCGCCCGATGCCAACCACACCAGAGTTCCGGGCGCATTACGCCATGGGTGATCACGCCCAAGTGATGGGGCGTGCGGCCAGTCTGAGCCACCAAACGGGCGACGACGGTGCGGGAGACCCCACCGTCGCCCAGCGGGCCGACGGCCAGTGCGCGCGAAACTCGACCTTCACCACCGACGGCAAGCGGGTGGTTCAGCCGAACAGCGCCGCGCCGAGCGACATGGCACCCGGCAGCAGGAAGAGCATCCCCAGGGACCAGGCGAGGTGCGTGATCGTTGGCGCGAGGAAACCACCGGTGGCCCGACGCTGCAGCCCCACCACGGCGCCCAGCATGGCCGCCGCCAGCACCAGCAGAGGAATACCGGAGAAGGCCGTCACCACGCTGTAGAGCACGGTGCTCACCAGCACCCGGCGGTGTCGGGGCAGGGCCTGGAAGAGGGCACCCCGGAAGAAGTACTCCTCCCCCAGCCCGTTGAGGGCGGTGAGCAGGGCGACGATGGGCAGCGATCCGCGTCGGGCGTGGTCCAACAGGTCCTGCACCGGGCCCGCCAGCGGCGGCACCTGGGAGACCACCAGCGCGCCGGCCAGGAAGAAAATCAGCAACAGCCCGCCCCACACCAGCGACTGCACCACCCCGTGGCTCGCCCGGTCACCACGACTGGAGCGAGCGTGACCGGGCACGACCGGTCCTGACAGGCGCGCGCCCACCAGCCACAGCAGGGCGAGGGAGGCGGTGGCCGGGTAGAAGAGTCGATCGCCTGGCGCCACGGACAACGAGGCACGCAGGAGCAACGCGCCGGCCACCAAGGTCACGAGGCACACCACGCGTCGCCTGAGCGGACTACCCGGCCCGGCCGGCGACGACTCGATGGCCGGGTCCAGCAGCGAGTCATGCACGAACCTGCTGATCTCGTCTGGTCCCATCGGGCCCTCCTCGGTGTGGTCCGGTTCCCGGTGACGACCCCAACCTAACGCGCCTCGTGCACCCGCACCGCCGTCGAGACCCTCATGCGCCGACAGCAGAAATGGCGGTGGGCATGTCCTCCGCTACGGGAGAGTATGGGCATGACACAGGCACGAGTGGGAATGGTGACAGGCGCGAGCGGTTACGTTGGGGGGCAGGTGGTCGAACGACTGCTCGACAATGGCTGGGACGTCCGAGTTCTCGCCCGCGATCCCCGCAAGCTCCCCGACTGGGGCGAGCGCGTGCACGTCGTCCAGGGTGATGCCAGTGACGACGGTGCTCTCCGGGAGGCCATGCACGGCGCCGAGGCAGCCTGGTTCCTGATCCACTCGATGGGCGGCGCGCAGGACTTCGCGGAGCAGGATCGTCACATCGCCACCACCTTCGCCCACGCCGCCAAGGACGAGCAGGTCGGTCGCCTCGTCTACCTCGGCGGCCTGCACCCCAAGGGCGAAGAGCTCTCCCCCCACCTGGCGAGCAGGGTCGAGGTCGGCGAGATCCTGATGGCCAGCGGCGTTCCCACGGCCGCGATCCAGGCGGGCGTGGTGCTGGGCGACGGTTCTGCCTCCTTCGACATGCTGCGCTGCCTCTCCGAGCGCCTGCCCGGCTCGGTCGGCCCGCGGTGGCTGGACAACACCATCCAGCCGATCCACGTGGACGACGTCGTGCACTACCTCGTCGCCGCCGTCGACCTCCCGGCCGAGCAGAACCGCACCTTCGACGTCGGCGGTCCTGACGTCCTCACCTATGCCGAGATGATGGACCGCTACGCCCGTGTGAAGCACATGGGCCCCCGTCCGTCGATCACGGCCCCGGTGTGGACTCCCCGGCTCGCCTCGTATTGGATCAGCCTGGTGACCCCGATCGAGGCCGCGATGGCCCGCCCGCTGATCGAGTCGCTCCACCACGACACCGTCGTCGCAGAACGTGACCTCGATGAGCTGGTCGGTCAGCCGCCGGGTGGAACCAGGACGTTCGAACAGGCCGTGCAGCTCGCCAGTGGGGGCCAGGACCAGTACCGGTTCGCCAAGGTGCTGGCCGCCACCTCGGCCGCAGTCGGGGCGACGGCCGCTCTGGGGGCCGTCGCCACCATCCCCAACACCGGCTGGTTCAAGCGCCTGGACACCCCGGCGTGGCAGCCCCCGAACGCCCTGTTCGGCCCGGTGTGGACGGCGCTCTATGCCGACATCGCCGTCATCAGCGCCCTGCACCTGACCGACCTGCTGGAACAGGACCGTACCGACGAGGCCCGGCGCTTCGCCGCGGCGCTCGGTCTCAACCTGGTGTTGAACGGCTCGTGGTGCTGGGTCTTCTGGCGGGGCAAGGCCCTGGGGCCGGCGACCGCCGTCGCCGCAGCCCTCGCCGCCAGCTCCACCGACCTGGTCCGCAGGGTCGGCAAGCGCCGGGAACGCGGCGTGCTGCTCTCCCCCTATGCCGCGTGGACGACCTTCGCGACGGGGCTGACGGCCGAGTTGTGGCGTCGGAAGCGGTGACAGCCAGCAGCCGCGAGCCGCGCGGGTTGCCGGCCCCCTCGGCCGACGGGCCGCTGGGAGACCGACCGTCGGCCCACCCCTACGTGTGTGGTGCGCACCGGCAGGGTGTAGAAAGCTGGGTGAGTGCCCCAGCGTTACCCCGATGAATCCGCGATTGCTGTGCGCTGCGTGCCCGCCAACCACCCCTATGTCGCCACAGCGATCGGCCCCCAGGGGCACACCCACGACGGCCTGCTGGTGCTGGATGAGATCCCGGACGCGGACGGCTTCTGGTGGCCCCCGGCGCTCTTCGACCCGGCACGACGTGACGCCGCGCTGGCCGGTGCCGACGTGGTCCACGTGCACTTCGGTGTCGAACAGGTGCCGCTGTGGGAGTTCCGGGCCACTGTGGACGAGCTCAACCGCCGCGGGATCGCGCTGGTGGTGACCGTTCACGACCTGCGAAACCCGCACCTGGAGGACGACGCTCCCCATGCGGAGCGACTCGACCTGCTCCTCCGTGAGGCCGATGCCGTGGTAACCCTCACCCGGTCCGCAGCCGCCGAGATTCGGCGGCGTTGGGGTCGAGCGGCCGTCGTGCTGCCGCACCCCCACGTCGCGCCTTTGGCCCGGATCGGCGGCGCGGCCGGACCACGTGGCAAGCGCCGAGGGCAGGGCCGACGGCCGCTGGTGGGTGTGGATCTGAAGGGCTTGCGCACCAACATGATGCACGCGGCCCAGCTGGCCCAGGTGGCCGCGGCTGTCACGGGCTGCGATTGCGACCTGCGTGTTGGAATCCACGCCGAAGTGCTCGACGGTCTGGAGGCCCGAGACCCGGAGCTGGCGCGGTTGCTGCGTCACTGGCAGGACGGCGAGAGTGATGGAGCGGGCATCACGGTGGCACCTCACGAGCGGTATTCCGACGACGGGTTGCTGGACCACCTCGCCTCACTGTCCGCCGTGGTGCTCCCCTACCGTTTCGGCACCCACTCGGGCTACCTGGAAGCCTGCCGCGACGTGGGAACCGCCGTCGTGGCGCCGGCCGTGGGCTGTTACCACGACCAGCACGACTGCCCCACCTTCGGTCTCGACGACATCGAGGGCACCCTGCCTGGCGCCCTGCGAGCCGCCCTGGACAGGCGTGTCGAGTGGACCGCGACCCGGGAGGAACGGCGCACCGAGGCCGAGGGGGTGCGGGCCGCCCATCGCCGGATCTACCGCCAGGTGGCGAGCTCGCGGCGCGATGGGCCGGTGGGGCAATGATCGGTTACTACGTCCACCACCACGGGGCAGGTCATGTCTCGCGGGCAACCGCCATCTGCCACGAGGTGACAGCGCTCGGCCACGAGGTGACGGGACTGTCCACCCTGCCGCGCCCGCAGGGGTGGCAGGGTGCATGGGTGGACCTGGCAGACGACGCCGTGCCCGCCGAGGGCAACCACCAGGACCCCACCGCGGGCGGTACCCTGCACTGGGCCCCACTGGACCATGACGCCTACCGGTCCCGGATGGGTGCCCTCGCCCGATGGCTGCTCGAACACCGCCCCGAGGTGCTGGTCGTCGATGTCTCGGCGGAGGTGACGCTGCTGGCCCGCTTGCTGGGCGTGCCCGCCGTCGTCGTCGCCATGCGCGGTCAGCGAGACGACCCGGCCCACTGCGCCTGTTACGGGGCGGCGACGCGGTTGCTCGCACCCTGGCCGGCCGACTGCCCGGAGCCGTGGTGGCCCACGGCCTGGCTGGACAAGACCGATCACGTCGGAGCCCTCACCCGCTTCGACTCGGCCCCGGCTCCCGAGGCCCCCGGCTGGGCCGCAGGGCCTGGACAGCACGGGCTGGTGCTGTGGGGTCGTGGGGGTGGCACCGGCCCCGATCCGGCGCGCCTGGCGGCGGCCATGCCCGGCTGGAAGTGGTACAAGCCGTCAGGAACCGGTGACGAGGTCTGGCGGGAGCTGCACGCTGCCTGCGTCGTCATCTGTCACGCCGGCCAGAATGCCGTCGCCGAGGTGGCAGCGGCCCGACGGCCGGCCGTCGTCGTCGCTGAGCCCCGACCCTTCGACGAGCAACTGCACACCGCCCGCGCCCTGGAGGCCGCCGGTCTGGCCGTGTGCTGCGAACGATCACCCGACCACGAGCAGTGGCCCGCACTCGTGGAGCAGGCCCTTGCCCTCGGCGGCCAGGGCTGGGCGCACTGGCACGACGGATTCGGCGCACGCCGCGCCGCCGCCGCCATCTGTGACGTGGCACGCGCGCACCCCGGCCAGCCCGACGCCCAGGAGGGCCGATGAACAGCGGATCACCCGAGCTCGCCGTCGTGGTCACCGTCCACGGCCGCCACGAACACCTGCGGCGCTGCCTCTCCTCGCTGGCCGACCAGATCCTGCCCGCCACTCGGGTGGTCGTGGTCGCGATGGCCGACGACCGGGCCGGGGCCCTGGCAGAGCGGACCGGTGCAGAACTGGGGCTGCCCATCACCCTCGTCGCGATGGATGCCGATCCCTCCCGACTCCCGCTGGCCCGGGCCCGCAACCTGGGCGTGGCGACATCCGACAGCGATCAACTCGTCCTGTTGGACGTCGACTGCCTGGCCGATCCGTTGCTGCTGCAGCGTTACGCTGACGCCATGTCCTCGCCCCGGCCACCGGGCCTGGGCAACGGACCGGTGGCCTGGTGCGGCCCGGTCACCTACCTGGGCCCCGACGCCCGCGTCGACCTGCCGGGCACCGACCCCGCCAACACGCCACGCATTGACTGGGAGACGGTGCGCTCGCACCGGGCCCCGCACACCGCCCGCCCCGACCCGGCGGCCGGCACACTGCTCCCCGGAACGGACCTGCGGCTGTTCTGGTCGCTGAGCTATGCGATCACAGTCGCCGACCACGCCGCGGTTGGTGGTTTCGACGAGGCCTACGAGGGTTACGGCGGCGAGGACACCGACTTCGCCCGCCGCCTGGGAACGGCCGGTGGCGGGATCTGCTGGGTTGGCGGCGCCGACGCCTACCATCAGCACCACCCCGTCTCGCGGCCTCCCGTCGAACATGTGGAGGACATCGTCCGCAACGCCGCACTGTTTCGAGCACGGTGGGGCACCGATTGCATGACTGGCTGGCTGGAGGAGTTCGAGGGTCTCGGACTGGTCCGGCGCACCGGCGACGGGTGGCGGACCGTGCAGGAGGCCCGGTGACGGCATGTGTCCGGCCCCGTTGATCACCGTTCCCGGGGCCCGCCCCGCCCACCTCTCCCACCCACCAAACCCCCACCAGGAGGACCCCATGACCGACGTTGACACCCTGCCCCGGGGCGACGTGACCGCCGCCCTGGCACTTGCCCCGCATCTGTCCGCTGTGGGCGCGGGTCTGGCCGACCCCACAGGTTTCGGGCACTACGTGCACACCCTGCGGAGCCTGGGCGCCCACGACCTCACCAGCGCCCGGGTGGTCGAACCGCACCTGGACGCGTGCGCGATCCTCGCGCAGGCCGGTACCGGGCCGGATGCCTTCGGGGAGGGCAGCACCTGGGGCGTCTACGCCTCGCGAGCCCCGGGTCTGCACGCCACCGAGGTCGACGGCCAGTGGTTCCTGGACGGTGACAAGCCGTGGTGCTCGCTGGCCGACCGGCTCGACCGGGCGTTGGTCACCGCCGGCACGTCCGAGGGCCAGCGGTTGTTCGTCCTGGACCTCGGCGCCGACGGTGTCGACGTCCTCGACCAACCCTGGGTGGCCCGGGGCCTGGCCGACATTCGCTCGACCGGGCTGCGCCTGCACCACGTCCCCGTGGCGCCGGTGGAGGGGCCGAACTTCTACCTGGATCGTCCCGGTTTCGCCTGGGGTGGCATCGGCGTCGCAGCGGTCTGGGCCGGGGGCGTCGACGCGCTGACAGAGCGGGTCCATGCCGCTGCCCGGGACCGGGAACCGGACCAGATCGCCCTGCTCCACCTGGGGCGGTTGGATGCCCTGCGCCACGTGATCGATGCGACGCTGGCCGATGCGGTCCGCCAGGTCGAGACAGGATGCGCCTGCGGCCCCGATGGTGCCCTCCTGGCCGCGCGGGTGCGGTGCATCGTCGCCGAGGCCGGGGAGCTGGCGCTCACCGTCGCCGGCCACGCCCTGGGGCCGGGACCCATGACGGGTGACGAGCGGCATGCCCGGCTGGTGGGTGACCTGACGGTGTACCTGCGTCAGCACCATGCCGAACGCAGCCTGGCAGACCTCGGCCGCCAGTCGCTGGGAGGCTGACGTGGGTGACCGCTGGAGCGCGGCCGCAGCCGGCCGCCCGGAGGGCCAGTGGCTGACCACCGTGCCCTGGGATGAACTGCCGGTCGTGGACCTGACCGGCCTCGCCGACCGCTTTGACCGGATCGTCGTGCTCTCGGCGCACCCCGACGACGAGACGCTGGGGCTGGGGGCGACGCTGGCAGCCCTCGCAGCAACCGGCCCGGCGATCGAGGTCGTCGTCGCCACCCGCGGGGAGGCCTCGCACCCTCACTCCCCCTGCATCTCGCGGGCCGGCTTGGCCGAGGTCCGAGGCGACGAACTCACCGCGGCCCTGGACGAGCTGGGTCTGGCTCCTGCCGAGCACTGGGGCCTGCCCGACGGGCGACTGGGTGAAGCGGACACCAACCTTGCGCTGCAGGCGCTGGTGGACGACCTGCTGCAACGGCACCGGCACGAACGTCTGTTGCTGGCCGCTCCCTGGTCCCACGACGGGCATGCCGACCACGACGCCCTGGGCTGGGTGGCACAGGCCGCCGCCGACGACGCCGCAGTCGCCTGCGTCTCCTACCCGGTGTGGCTGTGGCACTGGGGCACCGACGAAGACCTCCCCGTCGCTGACCTGGTGCTGTCCTGCCCGGGTGCCGAGGCGCTGCACCGTCGGGCCCGGGCGCTGGACTGCTTCGAGAGCCAGCACACCCCATTCGGCAGGGCTCCCGGGGCCGGCCCGGTGCTGACCAGTCAGGCCAGGCAACGTGCCGCTCGAGTGGCCGAGGTGCTCATCGACCCCGACGGCGTGCTCCCCCACCGCCGCGTGCCGGGTGCCGTGGCGCCGGGTGAGTTCGACGCGATGTTCGAGCACGGTGACGACCCGTGGCACGTCGAGACCAGCTGGTACGAGGCACGCCGCCAGGCCCTGGTGGAGGCCATCCTGCCGCACGAGACGCTGGGACGGGTGCTCGACCTGGGTTGTTCCACCGGGCGCCTGACCGCGGCCCTGGCCGCCCGGGCGCGCGAGGTCGTGGCTGTGGACCACTCGGCCGAGGCCCTGCGAGTGGCCCGCGATCGCCACATCACCAATGTCGAGTGGCGGCAGGGTTCCCTGTCGTCTGTCCTGCCGGAGCTGGAGGGGCCCTTTGACCTGGTGGTGCTCTCCGAGGTTGGCTACTTCCTCGACGGTGCCGCGCTGTTGGCGACCCTGTCGGCCGTGACGAGCCTGCTGGAAGCCGATGGCACCGTCCTGGCGGCCCATTGGCGACGCCCCACTCGTGAGATCCCCCTGGACGGACGGCTCGTCGAGGCCCAGGTGGACAGCCTGTGGCCCACGACGGCCCGCTACACCGACGACGACGTGACCATCACCCTCAGCGCGCCGCATCGGCCAGTGGCCCCACGAGGTGGACTGTGAGCGCCCTCGCACCGCTGTCCGCGGCACAGGGCCCAGACGAGACCGGCCACCCCACGCGTGTCACCTCCCTCACCGTGGTGGTACCGGCCTGCAACGAACAAGACACCCTCCCAGACACCCTCAGGCATCTGGACGGGGCCGTCATCGCGCTGGCGGCCATCCGTCCAGACGTGGTGGTGCGACGCCTCGTGGTGCTGGACGGATGCACCGACCGGAGCGCCGAGGTGGCTCGGGCTCACGGCTGCGACGCGCTGCCGGTCACGGTCCGCAATGTGGGGGCCGCACGGCGGGCGGGGGTCGACTGGGCCCTGGCGCAACACGGGACGGCGGACCCCCGGTCGTTGTGGATCGCCTGTACCGACGCCGACACGCACGTGCCGCGCAACTGGCTGGACGAGCAGGTGCGTTGCGCCACGACGGGTATCGACGTGCTCGTGGGCACGGTCGTCCCCGACGGCCGTCTTGACCCCGGACGAATGCGGGCCTGGCTGCAGCGCCACGACCTACGAGAGGGCCACCACCACGTTCACGGCGCGAACCTGGGATTCCGGGCAAGTGCCTACCTCGCGGTGGGAGGCTTTGCCGCCATCGGCGCCCATGAGGACGTGGACCTGGTGGAGCGACTGCGGCGTCAACCGGGGGTGGTGGTCAGCTCCACCGATCGGAACCGCGTCGTCACGTCGAGTCGCCTGCGGGGCCGGGCCCCGGCCGGCTTCTCCCGCTACCTGAAGGCACTGCCGGCGCAGGACGGCCCGTGCGACGAGGGAGCTACCGGACAGGCGCGGCCGTGAGGATCGCCGTTCTGGCCACGAACCGCAACTGCCTGGCGCGCCCCTACGCCGGAGGCATGGAGTCCATCACCGCCGAGCTCGTGGCGGGTTTCCGGGCCCGGGGGCACCACGTCGTCCTGCACGCCGCAGACGGGACGCCGGGCGCCCTGGCCGATGAACTGTTCACCTATCCGCCCTTGCCGCCGCTGTCGGAGGTGTCGCTGCGGGACGCCCAGGTACCCGAAGAGTGGTTCCTCGCGGACCACCACGCCTTCACGGCCTCGTGCGCCATGCTGGCCGCCCGCCGTGACCTGGACGTGATCGCCAACCACAGCTTGCACCACCTCCCGATGTCACTGTCGGGGGCCCTTGGGGCGCCGGTGGTCACCACGTTGCACACACCGCCCTTTCCCTGGATGGAGCTGGGGGCGGCGCTGGCGGCACCGTCGGCCCGGTACGTGGCCGTGTCACGAGCCCTCGCCGCGCAGTGGACGACGCTGGGAGAGGTTGCGGTGGTGCCCAACGGAGTGGACCCCTCGGTGTGGCCGTTGGGAGCCGGATCCCCCGACGGGGACCTGGTGTGGGTGGGGCGATTGACCCCGGAGAAGGCCCCCCACCGAGCCGTCCACGTTGCCCGTCGGCTGGGGCGTCGCCTGGTTCTGGTGGGGCCACCCAGCGACCAGGACTACGTGCGTCGGGTCCTGGACCCGATGCTGGACGAACGGGTGACGATGGCCGGCCACCTGGACGGGCCGGACCTGGCACGAGTCGTCGGGGCCAGTGCCGTGGCGCTGGTGACCCCGGACTGGGACGAACCCTTCGGCCTGGTGTGCGTGGAGCAGGCCCTGTGCGGTACCCCGGTGGTGGCCCTGGGGCGAGGCGGGATCAGGGAGGCCGTGGCCGATGGCGCCGGGGTGGTGGTGCCCGACCACTCCGGCGCCGTCGAGGACGACCGGCTGAAGAGCCTGGCGGCGGCCGTGACCGTGGCCGAGCGCCTGGATCGTGTCCAGGTGCGCCGCGCCGCCGCGGAGGCTGGCGGCCTGGACGCGTGCGTCGAGGCACACCTGGCGGTGCTCCGCGCAGCGTCGGGAGGGCAGGACCCTACGGGATGACGGTGCACCCCGAGCAGCCAGCTTCGCCGGACCGCGCGAAGGATGACAGCTCGGGGATGCTGGACCTCAGGAGTTGGCTTGGCGCTCGATGAGGTCGTCGACGTCACCGGCGTCGATGTCGGAGGCCTGCTGCGCCACTTCGTCCGCGGTGTTGCGGATGGCGGTTCCCGCGGTCTGGCCCTCGGAGAACTGCTCCGTGGGGTGGGTCAGCACCTCCTGGGCCTGGCCGGCGAGGTCGCGGGGGGATTCGGGGGTGTTCGTCATGGGTCTTCCTTTCGTTGGTTGTCCTGATGTGACACGGGGGCCTCACTCGGCCAACAGTTTGCCCACCTGGCTGCGGCGGAGCTCCTCCAGCGTCGCTTCCTGCTGGTCGGCACGACGGGCCAGTTCCTCAAGTTCCGTCGAGTCGAGTCGTTGGTCATTGAGCTGCAGCAGACCCTTCCAGAGCAGACCCTTGCCGTGGACCGCAGTGACGAGCATCTCCAGCTCGATGAGGTCGGACAGCGGGGAACGCTGGGCGAGGCGCTCGTTGGGCTTCAGGCGGCCTGCCTTCTCTCCCAGCCATGCCCCGGCATTCTTCACGGTGGAGGGCTTGGCGCCGACGCGCTCCATGACGCCCTCCAGCGAGGCCTTGTCGGCACGGATCTCGTCGGCCAGGGCCGCGACGACGCTGCGAACAGCCTCGTCGGAGTGGCCCTCGGCGACCCGGTCAAAGGATTCGATGCCAGCGGTGGAGCCGGCAAGGTGGTCCTGGAGGTACGTGGTGATCAGCTGGGACATGGTGTGCTCCTGGGGTGGGAAATGTGGGCACCCAGTGGATTGGGCCGCCAGTTCCAGTATCCGCCCCAGCCCAAGGATCCACCCAAAGCTTCGCGGGTGTGCCATCGTGCAGCCCGGGACACCGAGGAGTCCAGAACCCGCAGATCAACGCAAGGCCTGAAACCCCCCACCGACAGCCAAGAAGCGCTGTCAGTCGAATTGTTGCTACCGTCGCGAGGTGACGCCATCCCAAGGGAACATCTGGTCCTTCACGTCCCCCACCGACTCCTCGGCACCGGTGATCCACCGGACCGCGACGGTGCCACGCCATGGTTGAGCACCGGGCAGGACGTGCCAGCTTCGAGGTCACGCTCGATTCGGCGCTGACCCCCACCGAACTCTGGGACCGGCTTTGGGACCTGAGCCGGCACACGGCCGCAGTCCCGCTCACCCGGGTGCGGAGCAGCGACGGTTCCCCTCTGCGGGAGGGTCAGGGGTTCGTCGCCCGCACCCAGCTTGGCCCGGTGTGGTTCGACGACCGGATGCTGGTGGACACCTGGCAACCGCCCCTCCTGGCCGTCGTGGTGAAGACCGGCCCGATCCTCACCGGCACCATCCGAGCGCGCGTCGAGGCCGCGGGCACCGGAAGCAGGCTGCACTGGCAACAAGAGTTCGGCGCGCGTGGCATTCCGGACACCGTGGCGGCGCTCGCACGTGGGCCCGTCGCCTTCGGCTACGCGCGGGTCTTGCGGCGCATCATAGGCCCTAGCCCCGGTACTGAATCGTGACGTCAGCGCATGGGGATCCCGCCAGCACACCGGCGCCCGGGCAAGCCGTCACGGTTAGCGGCTGACGCTCAACCGGGCTCGGTAAAGCCCCGCGGAGGCCCCTTGGTGCGCATCGGAGCTGGAACATCAAACAGGGCCTTTCCCTCAGTCAACCCAGGAAAACGCCTTGTCATCGATCTTCGCGAAACTGTCGGGGCGACAGGACTCGAAGAGGACGATGACCAGTGCGTTCCCCCGATTCACCAGGCGTTTCTCCTGTTGGGAGGTGGGCCGAGCGGGCGTTCGTGTCTCTCGCGTGTCTTTCGACTGTGGATGGGCCTGAGCCTACCGTTTCGGCATCCCAGAGCGGCGCTGACTTGACCGACAGAGCTTGTAAAACACCGCTGCATGCCGGAGACCGGTTCCGATCGGTTCAGGAACTGCCAGCGCAGTCCTAGCAAGGGCTACCAGCAGGTCATCCCTCAGCAGCCATGTAGTGGCTGCGTAGGAGGCTCGCATCTGCCGATGGGAAACCCAGGAAGTCGAGCACCGATGGCGCCATCGCAAAGACCATGTCAGTGCCCACCTGAATCTGGCAGCCTCGCTGCTGGGCCGCTTTGAGAAGGGGAGTCATATCGGCCTTGAGCGAGACATCCCCCACCAAGCACCCGGGCTCCAGCGCATTGACATTCACGGGCAGCGGGTCTGTGGGATACGTGCCCAAGGGGGTGGCATTCACCACAAGGTCGCACCCTTCCGGGCTAGTATCACCAAGCTCGACCTTCACCGCCGGGAAGTTGTCGGCGACTCTGGCCGCCAGCCTCTCAGAGCTCTCACGATGAGCGTCGTACAGCACAAGTTCCCGTATTCCCTCTTGGGCGAGCGAAGCTGCGATAGCTGACCCGACCCCTCCGCTGCCTACAATCAGGGCTCTCTTGCCGCGCGCCACAAACCCCTTGGCAGAGATTGCGTTGGTGAACCCAGCACCGTCGAACTGATCCCCAATCAAGGTCCCGTCTTCACGACGCAGCACCACATTCGTGGCGCCCGCCACGCGCGCGGTCGAGGTGAGTTCATCCACGAGCTCCAAGGTGGTCACCTTGTGCGGCATGGTGACCAACGCGCCTCTAAGATTCGTGAGTTGAAACACTGCGCGAAAGATCTCCGGGTAGCCCTCAGCACGAGCGCCCATGGGGACGATGACTGCGTCGACGCCAGCCGCAGCGAACCAGCTGTTGTACAGGCGGGGAGATTTGAAGGTCATCGTGGGATACCCCAGATGCGCCACAAGGGTCGTATTTCCTGTGATCATCATTGAACCTCTCTTGGAAATGGAAAGAGCTCTCCACGTCGTCCGTGACGTGGCCTAGAAGCGACCGCTCAGGCGACGTCCGCCGAGTTATCAATGTTCGTCAGATCGACACCCCGCCATTGGCAGGCACGGTTCCCATGCTTTGCCCAGTAGTCATCCCAATGGGCGAGCTTCCACCGGTCGCGGTCCAAGCCCCGCTCCGCGAGACGCACCTGAAGCACTGTCGGCGGCACTCGAACTTGGATTGCCTCGATGTCGACGGACGGCCAGTCAAGTCGCTTGGCAGCATCGGTGATGAAATCGGGATCGTCCAGGTATGGGCTAAAGGGGGCGTCGAGGACGACCGATCGCCCCAAACGAAGATTGGATCCCGCCACGTCGAGCAAAGACTCGTACTCGAGTGGCAACAGCTGCTCCAAGTAGTACGAGTTGGATTCACGATCCCCGGGGTCATACCCAGCCTCGAGGAGCGCGGCCTCAACGAAGCGCGCTGACATCGCATCCTTGTCCAGATAGGCCGCGCCGTTTGACCGAGCAAGGCCTTGAGCGATCGTTGTCTTACCCGATCCAGCGGTCCCGATGACGATCCACAGTCGCGGCCGAGTCATCGCCGGGCAATCTTGATGGCCTCGAGGAAGTCCTTGGCCGCGGCGGTGACCCGGCTGAAGTCTCCGTCCGGCTGCCAGGCCTTAGTGACGGCGCTGCCTACGCCGACGCAGCACGCGCCTGCGGCGAACCAATCTGCGACGTTAGCCGTCGTGACACCGCCGGACGGCATCAACGGCAGGTGCGCCAATGGTGCCGCCACCGCCTTGAGATAGGGAATCCCAGCGCCTTCGGTGGGGAACAGCTTGAGGATGTCCGCACCAGCCTCCGCGGACTCCACAAGCTCGGTCGGGGAATATGCCCCGCTAACGGTTGGGACTTGATAGCGGTTGGCAACGCGGATCATCTCCGGGTTGAGCTGAGGGCTGACCAAGAACTTGGCCCCTGCTTGAACGCAGGCGTAAGCAGAGTGATCGTCGAGGACGGTGCCGGCTCCAATGGCAATGTCCCGGTCGGCGTACTCAGAGCTCAACTTGCGGATCAGGTCCACCGCGCCCGGGGTTGTGAGAGTGATCTCGAGGGCCTTGAAGCCGCCCTCGATGGCGCGGTGGGCAACCTGCTCCGTGGCCGTGATGTCGTCCAACCGGATGATGAGAATCGCTCCGGTGTGGTGGATGGCTTCCAGTGTGCGCTGCTTGGTGAACATCGTCGTCTCCTTGTTGGTGGCACAGCTCCTATTGACAGATCCTCGCACCCGCCATACGGTTTCTGCAACCGATCTCAGCAATCGATCTCAATGAGGAGCGATTCACATGTCAACCGCGCCGATGGACGCATCCGAGCAGCTCGACGCCCGACTACCAGGGCAGTCAAACCCGCCGTCCGGACACGGCTCACCCTCGTGCGCAGCGAAGCCGCGCACCATCGTGATCGGCGCCCACCACTGGCATGTCCCGCTGTACGCACAGGCTCTCCTCGAGACCCACCACGTCGTCGCCATCACCGGAATCCAAACCCCGACGGTCGTGGACCTGGCGACTCTGTGGGAATGCCCGATTCTGGACAGCCTGGACGAGGCGCTTGCCATGCAAGACGTGCAGCTGGCCTATGTCTTCGGCTCACATGACCAGATGGCTGACACATGTCTCGACCTGATCCGACGAGGCATTCCCTTCGTCGTCGAGAAGCCCCTTGGCACATCTCTGGCCGAACTCCAGGCTGTCCGTGCTGCAGCTGAACAGGCGGGGGTGCCTGCCACTGTCCCACTCATCCAGCGGGGTGGCCCTGTCGAGCAGTGGTTGGAGAGGGTCGGCGCACCGGTTTACGAGAGACTCTCCTTCATCGCGGGCCCCCCACAGCGGTACCTGCTCAACGGAAACCCCTGGATGCTCACGCGACAGCAGGCTGGCTGCGGCGCCTTGGCGAATCTTGGCCCCCACTTCATTGACATGTTCCTTCGCCACGTCAATGGATCCGTAGCGGGTCTTGCCTCGAACTTGACGTCCACCCTGCACGAACAGGACGTGGAGGATCATGCGACGCTCATCATCCACACCGATACAGGTGCCGAGGCGATCATTGAGGTTGGCTACGCCTTCCCCGACTCGCCATTGAAGCGCTACTGCAGCTACACAAGCGCGGGCCCTGGAGGCTTCGTGTCGATCGATACCGTCGGCACAGTCATGTTCACTGCAAGCGATGGTCACACCGAGACGGCCCAGATCGACGTGGACAGCGACCCCCTCTATGACCCCTTCGTGCGACAGGTCGCTGCAACTCTCAACTCTGGCTTCGCCGGGATGCCAACTCTCGCCGAACTCGAAGCCTCCATGGATATCGTCTGGCGTGCTCGTGACGCCGATATCCAGGAGAATCAGAATGGCTGACAAAGTGACGATCGATGACGTGGCCAAGCGTGCCGGCGTGCACCGCTCCACTGTCTCGCGAGCCTTCTCCAAACCGGACTCAGTGAACGAGAAGACCCGACGCCACGTTCTGGCCGTCGCCGAGGAGCTCGGTTACGCGATGAGTCCGCTGGCTCAGGCACTGCGCCGTCAGAGTAGCGCCTTCGTCCCCCTGATCGTCCCAGACGTGCTCAACCCCTTCTTCGCCGAGCTCGCCAACTCGGTCAGCCAAGCCGCCCAGAGGCGTGGCTACCAGCTCGTGATGTGTATCACCAATGGCGACGCCGACAGAACGATGCACTACTTGGAGATGATGAATTCGCTCATGTCGCCATTCGGCGTCATTGCGCCCTCGACCCGCTTGGACCTCGAAGAACTGACCAGCACTCCCTTTGGGCGCCGGGTCGTGGTGATTGATCGCGTGGCGCCATCGTCCCCCTCCCCCAGCGTCTCGGTCGACAGCCACCGCGGCATCGAGTTGGCCTTCGAGCATCTGCGATCTCTGGGACACAGCCGAATCGGCTACGTCTCAGGCATTTCAGGTACTCACACGAGCCAAGAGCGACTGAAGTCATACCTAGAGCACGCCGGCAACGACAGTTTGTTGCTGGACGACGGGACCGATGCGAACGCGGGCCTGCGCGCGGCAGCCCACTTCCAATCCATGCAGGACAAGCCCAGCGCAATCATCGCTGCCAACGACCTCACCGCGATGAGCCTCATTGCAGAGCTGGCGAAACGCGGCTTCAAGACGCCTGCCGATGTCTCGGTCATCGGGTTTGACGGCCTCGATCTGGGGGGACGCTGCAATCCCGGACTCACCACAATCCGTCAACCCATCGAACAACTCGGCGACATCGCCCTCGATCTCGCCCTCAAGAGCGTCGATCACGGTGTCACGGAGCATATCTCTCTCACGCCGGACCTGCTGGTCCGTTCATCCACCTCACCATTGGAGCCACGATGAACACTTCACCCGCCCCCTACCCCCGCATGCCAGGATTGCAATACACGGAACACGTCGCCTTCACGGTCCCCAACCTCGACGAGGCGGTGCGCTTCTTCGTCGAGGTGCTCGGGGCCCAGGAGCTGTACCGGGCCAGCCGTCCGGCCGATGCCAGCTTCATGCCTGAGAACTTCGATGTGCCCGCGGATAGCTCCATGACCCTGGCAATGCTCCGATTCCCGCCCAATCTCAACATCGAGTTGTTCGAGTGGTCCTCCGCAGCACGCCGCGAGCTGGCGCCCCGTCACTGCGACGCCGGCGGCCACCACCTCTGCCTGACGGTCGAGGACGTCGCCGCTGCGGTTACCGTCTTGCGCACCATTCCCGGGGTGCGCCTCCTGGGCGACACAAAGACTGTGCCCTCGGACAGCCCCAACATGGCCGGCAGCAATTGGGTGTACTTCCTCACGCCGTGGGGCCTGTTGATGGAGCTGGCCGAACGATCCAAGACGGTCAATTTGCCGGCCTTGGTCGGACCAGCTGAATGGTCTTCCCAAGCCCACCACCCGAATCATCACGAAGGAGCATGATGCGCATCACCGGACACACACTTGGCACACCGCACTGCAACGTGCCCGAGGCACTCGAGCTGTTCAGGTCCATCGGCCTCGACGGCGCAGAGGTCATTTACCAGAACGACTACAGGAGCGGCCTGCCAGTTGGCGACTTGGCTGCGGTCAAGAGTGCCCGCCAGACTGCCGACCAGCTGGATCTTCCGATCTTGGGGCTCACGCCCTACACAACTGCGCATAACTCCCTCAACAACCAGGAATGGACAGCCGCAGTCGACGAGCTTCGTGGGGCAATCGAAGCGGCGGAGCTGTTGGGCGCCAAGGTCATCCGAATCTACGCTGGGTCATGGCACCCAGGCGACGAGGATTTTGAGGGCCACTGGGCGCAGCTGACCAAGGCTCTGTCCGTGCTGGCATCAGAAGCAGCCGACGCTGGCGCCACCCTGTGCGTCGAGAACCACTTTGGCACCATGACCCAGACCGCAGCGGCCACGGCCCGCCTCGTTCGCGAAGTGGGACACGAAGCAGTGCGCGTGCTCTATGACCAGGCCAACCTAACCTTCACCCATGACGAGGATTTCGAACAGGCCTTTCAGGTCCAAGGAGATCTGATCAGCCACGTGCACGTCAAGGATTTGGTCTTCACCGACCCCGACGCCCCCTTCCGGGCAGCTGAGACTGCACGAGTTCAGGCCTCCGAGCGTGCCGTCAAGTCTCGCGTTGTGGGTGAAGGGAGCCTGCCGTGGACCGACATCGTCGGCGAACTCGCCAAGCGCGGTTATGACGGGCTCTTGTCGCTGGAGTACGAGTATCGCTGGCACCCTCAGGACCTTCCCGAGCCCCGCGAGGGCCTGGCCCGCTCGCTCGAACACCTCAAGACCCTGATCAACAAGCAGACGGAGGCGCAGCGATGACCGCCAGGACTCGAGTTGGCGTAGTGGGCGCCGGAAACATCGCGACGATCGCACAGCTGCCCACATTGGTCGACCGCGAAGACATCGAACTGGCGGCCTTGGTCACCCGCAAGGATGATCCGTCCCACCTGATGCGTCGCTGGGGCTTCGGCAAGGCCTACCGCACGGTCGAAGAAATGCTCGAGAGCGAGGAGCTCGGCGCCGCGTTCATCCTGACCCCTCGCTTCGCGCACGCAGAAGCCGTGCAGGCCTGCCTCGCCAACGGACTGGACGTCTTCTGCGAGAAGCCGCTCGCGCCGACTGTCGCTGAGTCACGCGCTCTGGCCGACAGCGCCGACAAAGTGGATCGAATCCTCATGGTTGACTTCAACCGACGCTACGCGCCGGTCTACGCAGCGGGGCGAGAGGCCTTCGGCCACAAGGGCGCCACCTTCTGCGTGGCCCAGAAGAACCGCCCCGGGTCCGAGTATCGAGCGACCTTCGAGAATGCGATTCACATGATCGATCTCATCCGCTGGTACTGCGGCGGCCATCCCATCGAGGTCAGCGCCCATGCGGCGGGTCAGGACGAATGGGAGGAAGACGGCACAGCCGCGCTCATCCGTTTTGACAATGGCAACACCGGCATCCTCACCGCCGCACGAACGGCTGCCCGCTGGGGAGAGAAGCTGGACGCCTACGGACACAGCACCTCCGTCGAGATCATCGCCCCCGAGTCCATTTCGATCAGCACACCCACCGGTACCACCAGCCGCAGCCTCAGTTCTGAAGCCTTCGGCTGGGCCACAGCCACCCAGACCCTCGGATTTGCAGAAGCCGTCCACCATTTCCTGGACCGGATCAAGGATCGGAACCAGCCACTGACCAGCGCCCGAGAAGCGGTTGCAACGCAACAACTGCTCGACCAGATCCTCACCGCTGCAGGCCTCCCCACTCATGAGGCGCCAAATCGGGAGTGGACAAGTCAGGCCACCTCGCAGATCGGAGGCACTCGCTGAACCAGCACAGCCGCCGCAAGCGCGGCACAAGGGCCTACTGATCACAGCGAGCGCCCCCTCAATCACAGCAATGACTCGTCTTCTCGATGGCAGTCGACCACGAGTCACGCGAACACCCAAATGACTGGGATCCCTGCAGGATCCCTCGCACACAGGAGAGTTCAATGTCGAACGGTATCAGCGCCTCGGCGACTACCCCTACCCCAAGCGGGCGGCTTCCACACAATCCACGAACCCGCACCAATCTCATCGCAGGTACGGTCGGACACTTCGTCGAGTGGTTCGACTGGTACATCTACGGCCTGATGGCAAAGACCTTCTCGCCGCTGATCTTCCCCAGTCACTCCGAGCACGCCTCGCTCATGGCGGCGTTGCTCACCTACGCGATCGGTTTCGTGATCCGTCCCTTCAGCGGTCTGATCATCTCCCCACTCGCAGACCGCTACGGCAGGCGCATCGTGCTGACCATGTCTGTCTCGGGCATGGCTCTGGGCTCACTTATCATCGGCCTCACCCCCAGCTACGCCACTATCGGGCTCGCAGCGCCCATCCTCTTCGTCGTGGCCAGAATCCTGCAAGGGATCTCGGCCGGCAGCGAGCAGCAAAGCGCCATCTCCTTCATGGTCGAGCATGCCCCCGCCAATCGTCGCGGACTATTCGGGTCCTTCTCCAACATGGCCAGCGGCTTGGCCACCTTGGTCGCCACCGGCTGCGCCGCACTCGTGACGGGTCTTCTCGAGCCCGCTCAGGTTATTGCCTGGGGCTGGCGCCTCCCCTTCATCCTGGGCGGCGTCCTCGGCCTGGTCGGTCTCTACGCCCGCACCCATGCCGACGAGACCGATGAGTACAAGGACAGCGCCACCGTCGACACCGAAACAGCTGGAGCAAGACTTCTGAGCCTCTTCCGCAACCACCCCAAGCAGCTGATTCAGGCAGCGGCCCTGTCTGCGCCTGCTGTCGCTTACTACACATGGGCAACCTTCCTCCCCACCTATGCACAGATCACTTCGGGGCGAAGTGCGGCCTCCACCCTGACCGGCAGTGTGATTGGTCTGGCCCTGCTCGTCGCCATCGTGCCCCTCTGCGGGTGGCTGTCCGATGTAATGGGACGCCGCAAGATCTTCCCAATCATCGGCGCGGTCGGCATGATCATCCTCTTCTACCCACTCCTACTGCTGCTCCAGCGCCCCGGCTTCCTCGTTTACGTCGTCGTGGCAGCCTCAGGGTGGGTATTCCTCGGGATCTGGCAGGCGGTCTACCCAACCATCCAGGCAGAGCTCTTCCCAGCCTCCAAGCGAGTCTCTGGCATTGGACTCGCCCACCAGCTCGTCATCGCCTCACTCGGTGGCACTGCCCCCGCCATCGCTGCAGCCTTCGTGGGCGCTGGCCATCCCCTGTGGGTCGCCTGGTACATGGTGGGGATCGTGGCAATCTGCCTAGTCATCTACCTAACCATTCCCGAGACCGGCAGCCGAACCGGACGCGCAACCGTCGCACTCGAGGACGCTGAGCTGACACAAGCCCGCCGGAGCTGACCACAACCGCACGACTGACTGTGGCGTGGCCCCTCTCGGGCCACGCCACAGCCGCGCCAAGAGCGGACCCTGCCCCCGGGTGTAGGCATTGAACCCGCTGTCAGCCGCCCGCTATCGGGAACGTCACTCGACGTCGGGGGCGAAGTCAGACGCGGCCGACGCTCACCCGCTCGCGAAGATCGTCCGCATCGACCGGGCCCACCACCGCCCGACCGGCGTGGTGCTTGCAGGGCTGATCACCGCCACGATCGGATCACCTCGGCAACGGCGTGGTCCTCACGGGGACCACCCAGGTCAGCGACATCCGCCAGCGCGGCAGCAAGGTCGACCCGAGGTTCCTCCTGAACGTGGATTCGCACCGGTCCGCGCGGATCTTGCTCCAACCAGAAGTCCTCGACCAGTCCGCGAGCACCTCGCTGGGTCAAGTGCAGGTCGATAACCGACCCCATCGCCAGCCCCAGCCGAGGGTGCAACGCCCCCGCCGCCGCCGCCGCCCAGCGATACTGCTGCAGGATCTCGTCCGCGCTCCCCCGCATCGTGAATCGGTGAATCGGGTGGCGCTTGGAGAGCCACGACCGCAGCAGTTTCGCCGGCTCATTGGCGGCCACCAGCCGGTCCAGACGGGTCCGAAGCCGGTGCCGCTCCGTGGCACTGAGGCTGAGGAAGTGCCCCACGTCAGAATCCCCTTCAGCCCTGGCCATCACATCGAGGAAACCCGCCGCCATCCGAGGCGACATGGGTCGCGCTCGACCACGACGGGCGTCAGCCACCCGCCCCACGTCATCCGCGTCGACAACCCAGGAGCCGCCCACCTTCTCGGCAGGCAGACTGCCGTCAGCAATCAGGCGAGCGACGACGGTGCGGGAGACACCCAGCCGCTGCGCGACCTCACCAGTGGACATGCTCGACATACACACTATTGTGTGGCCGATGACACATTAGTATCAATGGGTGCTGGCGCGAGTTGAGCTCAGCGCGTGCTAACCACCTCGTCGATGGGCACATCGGCATCGATGTCGCCAGCGAGTGTCGCGAGCGCCGCTCGACGCTTCATCGTGCGCTCCCGCAGATAACGCTCCACCTCGGATGCTCTGACGTTCCGAGAGACTCCCCCACCAGTGGCCTCGATCGCGCCACGGTCGATGAGTCTGGCCACGATCAACTGGCTGACACCGAGATCGTCCGCAACTGCCTCGACACTGAGCAGTTCTTCCGCCTGGCCCTGGAGCACCTCACCCCCTTTGGTCAGGTCAGGGACGCCCAACGAGCGGCTCATCGTCGAGCCAGTCGACGTCCGCGCACACGAGCCCGGCCGCCACTGCCTCAGCCGTGCCGCGCCACGATGCCTCAGCTTCCTCCAGCAGGCGCGCCTGTCCAGTAGAGAAGGACGCCAGGGCAGCATCCCTGAGCTCGGTGGCGCAGGCCGACCGATCCTCGGGAGTCAGCGCCATCATCCACGGGTACACCTCAGACATCGCCGCAACCGGTTCAGACTGACCCCGCAGCAGGGCTTGGGTGAACTGGGCAGCAGAGTCCAGCAAGTGGTCCATCTCGGCAGCCCGTCTCGCAGCCATCAACACCATGGGTTCTCCATCCCGCCGAGTGACCGTCACCGGCCCCTGCTCAGCCTCGGCGAACACCTCGGCCGACTTCTTGCTCAAATCGGAGGACCGCCGCGTCACCGTCATGGCATTGCCCACGAATCGCCCCGAACTCGCACTCCTCGCCGTGGTGTGCGCAGCAGAACGCTTGGTCGCCTTGGACCCAGTCTCGATGGATGCCATGCCCCAATGATAGTTCGGAACATGTTCCGAACTCCACTGACTGTTCGGGCCGGCGCTCAGCGACAGCCCTCGGACTGGGCCGCATCCGGTGGACTTCACCTGCTCGGGCGGCGTCCCCCGACCACCACGAGCGTCGTGCTCCGGCTCGCCGCAGGCCGCCCACCACGCCGGTCACCACCCGGCTGCTCAGCCCGCCAGCTTTCGCCCAACCGCTCCCCTTCCGTCGTGAACCTGGATCGCCGTCGAGGCCAGCTCGTCTGGATCAGCCACCGCAGCCTGTCCCGATGAACCCTCGACATTCAGGACAACCCCGCTGTCACTGCTCGGTGCTCACGAACACCCCGGAGAAACGAGAACCTCGAAGTCGCACACACCTCTTGCACTTCCGACCTCGGCAGCCTTCCAGCGCCCCAGCTGAAGGCCAGCTGTATCGACGTCCGGGACCCGACACCTACGCAGAATCCCAATGATGCAAGCACTAGTCTGGCCACATCCCCCACCCCAGAGGATGGCAATGAAGCTTGAAGAGCTCGAGCGCGGCCAAGTGGTCAGCGGCATCATTCCCGGCACCCCTGTGAAGCTGATCGACATCAACTGGCCGGGGCCGAACTCGATCGAGGTCGTCTATGCCACTGACGGCCTGTACAACGCCAGGATCCTCTTCCGCGAGCATGAGGAAGATCTGAGGCTCGCTCATGCGAACCGCCGCCCGTTCGACGCCCCTGCCAGCGATTTCAAGCTTGCGGCGGAGGCTCAGCGGATCAAGATGGCGGGCATCTACGACCCGATGCTGGCTGTCTCGACCAGCGATGTGCAGCCCCTGCCCCACCAGCTGACCGCCGTCTACCAGGAACTCCTGCCCCGCACTCCCCTGCGTTTCCTGCTCGCCGATGACCCGGGTGCTGGCAAGACGATCATGGCTGGGTTGTTCATCAAGGAACTGCTTCTGCGCGATGACGTGCACCGCTGCCTGATCGTGGCCCCGGGCGGGCTGGTGGAGCAGTGGCAGGACGAGCTGTACTTCAAGTTCGGGCTGGAGTTCGAGCTGCTGACCAATCCGATGATCCAGGCCACCGTCCACGGCTCGGTCTTCGACTCGCACCCGCTGCTGATCGCCCGCATGGACCAGCTCTCCCGCAATGACGAGCTCAAGGACCGCCTGCGCACCTCCGAGTGGGACCTGGTCATCGTCGACGAGGCCCACCGCATGGGCGCCCACTACTTCGGCAACGAGCAGCGCTTCACCCGCCGCTTCGAACTAGGCCAAATCCTCGGGGAGGTCACCCGCCATCTGCTCCTGATGACCGCCACCCCGCACTCGGGCAAGGAGGACGACTTCCAGCTCTTCCTCACCCTTCTCGACCCGGACCGGTTCGCCGGAAAGGCCACCCAGAAGGCCGACACCGCCGGCATCATGCGCCGCATGGTCAAGGAGCAGCTGCTCACCTTCGAGGGCAAGCCCCTGTTCCCCGAACGCATCGCCGAGACGGTCCCCTACGAGCTCACCCCGGACGAGCAGGAGCTCTACGAGGCCGTCACCCACTACGTCCGCGAGGGCATGAACCGCGCCGAGCGGCTCAACGACCAGCGCAAGAACACCGTCGGATTCGCCCTGACCGTCCTGCAACGCCGCGTCGCCTCCAGCCCCGAGGCGATCTACCAGTCACTCGTGCGCCGCTCCGAGCGACTCACCAAGCGCCGCACCGACCTGGTCAACGGCGTCCTGGTCGACGACTCGAAACTCGACACGGTCGACCTCGAGGGCCTCGATGACGACGACTACACCGCCGAGCAGACCGAGCAGCTCGAGAACGAGCTGATCGACCAAGCCACCGCCGCCGCCACCCTCGAAGAGCTGGACGCCGAACTGGCCGAACTGGGCATGCTGATCGGCAAGGCCGCGCAGGTGCGGGCCTCGGGGACGGACAAGAAGTGGTCCGAACTGTCGCGCATCCTGCAGGACGAAACCATCGCCCGCGCCACCGACGGGCGCCCGCGCAAGCTGATCGTGTTCACCGAACACCGCGACACCCTCAACTACCTCCAGCAGCGCATCAGCAGCCTGCTGGGCCGGCCCGAACAGGTGGTCGCGATCCACGGTGGCGTCTCGCGTGTGGAGCGGCGCCAGATCACCGAGGAATTCACCCACAACCCCGACGTGCAGATCCTGCTCGCCACCGACGCTGCCGGCGAGGGCCTCAACCTGCAAGTCGCGCACCTCATGGTCAACTACGACCTTCCTTGGAACCCCAACCGCATCGAACAGCGTTTCGGCCGCATCCACCGCATCGGCCAGACCGAGGTCTGCCGGCTGTGGAACCTGGTCGCCGACAACACCCGCGAAGGCGAAGTGTTCACCGCCTTGCTCGGCAAACTGGACCAGATGCGCCAAACCTACGGCGGACGCGTCTTCGACGTGCTCGGCGAGGCCTTCGCAGGGACTCCCCTGCGCACGCTTCTCCTCAACGCGATCCGATACGGCGACGATCCCGAAGTGCGCGCCCGCAACAACCAGGTGATCAAGGCGGATGTCGGGGACGGACTGAAGGAGCTGTTGGACGAACGCGCCCTGGCCGCCAATCCCCTCACCGACGGCCTCGATGAACTGCGCCGCGCGATGGACGAAGCCCGCGCCCGCCGCCTGCAACCCCACTACATCCAGCAGGCCTTCACCGCCGCCTTCACCCGACTCGGCGGCAAGCTCACCCGCCGCGAACACGGCCGCTACGAGATCCGTCACGTCCCCGCCAGCCTGCGCACCAACCTCGACCGGCCGATCGCCTCCCGCTACGAACGGGTCTGCTTCGACCTCGCCCACATCCAACCCGACGGCCTCACCAGGGCCGAGCTCATCGCCCCCGGCCACGCCCTCCACGACGCCGTCATGGACGCCATCACCCGCGAGTTCGACAACGCCTTGGAGGCCGGCACCGTGCTGATCTCACCGGCCATCGACACCCCACAACTGCTCGTCGGCCTCGTCGAGGAAATCACCAACGCCGCAGACCCCACCCCCGTCGCCCGACGCTTCTCCTACGCCTGGGTCGACGACCAGGGCCAAGTCGCCGACGCCGGACCCGCCCCCTACCTCGACTGCACTCCCGCACCGACCAACCATGCTGCGGTCGAGCAGGCCCGCCAGCTGCCCTGGATCGCCCACGCGGAGAAGGCCGCCAGCGACTGGATCATCACCCAACGCCTCCCCCAGTACCTGGGCGAGGTCAAGCCCCGCATCACCGCAGAGATCGACAAGACCCGCACCCAAGTCACCAACCGACTCATCAACGAACGCGACCGGCTCGTCTTCGACGCCATCGCGGCCGCTGACAAGGAACGCGCAGGCGAGCCCGTCAAGCTGTCCTCGGAGCACCTGAACCGCAAGGCCGAGGAACTCGAAGCCCGACGCATCGCCCGCATGGCCCTGCTCGACAAGCAAGCCGCCCTGTCGATCCGGCCGCCGCGGATCATCACCACCGCCCTCGTGCTGCCCGGCAGCATGTTCACCGACGACGAGCTCCCACCCCACTTCGCCCGCGAGACCAAAGAGGTCGAGCGCCGCGGCGTCGAGCTGGCCCTCGCCAGCGAACGCGCCCTGGGACGGATCCCCGAAGAACAGCCCTTCAACAACCCCGGCTTCGACATCCGCTCCATCGACCCCACCACTGGACAGAGCCTGTGCATCGAGGTCAAGGCCCGCATCAAGGGCGCCGACACTTTCAACATCAGCCACACCGAAGTGCTCACGGCCAAGAACATGCAGCCCGACTACCGACTCGCCATGATCGAGGTCTCCCCTGACGGACCCGAGCGCGACCGCATCGTCTACGTCGACGACCCCTTCGCCACCACCATCCTCGGCGATCTGCAAACCGAGTACATCGCCCTCAAATGGCTCCCTATGTGGGACCGCGGCAACCCACCGCACTGACCCAAAGGATCCCCCGACCATGCCGATCCAGATCGTCGCCCTCTACGTCGAACCAGCCGTCCAGGCCGGTCTCGACAGCGGTGCCCTCGTCCAGTACGGCGGAGTCGTCCGCGATGCAGGGGGTGCCATCGCACAACACCTGCCCACCGTCGCCGAACTCGCCGTCAAGAAGGCGAAGGACATCGCCCCACAAGCCAAGGCCCTGGCTGCCCACGCGAAGAACCCCGTCGTCATCGCCGGCGCCGCCACAGTCCTCGCGGTCGGAGCCGCGGCCGCCGGAACCGCCACCCTCGTGGATCGCCGCAAGCACGCCCTCAAACGTCGCCTCAACAAGGCCTTGACCGCCTACATCACCGCGGGTCAGGACCAGAGCCTCACCACCGAGCACATCGACCGCACCATCGAGACCCTCGACGCGCTCACCACGGACAAACCCACCATCGCCCTCGACGATCTCGGGCTCGAAGCGCTGGCGGCCAACATCGACGACTTCACGCAGCGCCTCGCAAACGCCAACCCCACCGCGCTCGCCCAACCGATTGGGAACCCGGCCACGCTTGCCGGGATGCGCGCGAACCTGGCCTACCAGCGAGCCCTGCTCCACACTCCCAAGGAACTTCCTCCCGCGTGAGCTGAAACTCACCCCCGTGACCGGCACACTTGGACACACCGGTACGGGGACCGGAACAAACCACCGCGCCCCCATGCTGGGAGCGCCACAGCATGAAGGAACTGGTGACCCAGCCGTGGCAGTCAAGCGCAAGCTGATCGAGGTATCCCTCCCGTTGGAGGCGATCAACCGTGAATCAGCCAGGGAGAAGTCGATCCGCCACGGCCACCCCTCCACCCTCCACCTGTGGTGGGCCCGCCGACCGCTCGCAGCAGCCAGGGCCGTGCTGTTCGCCCAGCTCGTCGACGACCCCTCCAGCGACGACACCCTGACCGAGGAAAAGCAGCGCATCGAACGCGACCGGCTGCACCGCATGATCGAACAGCTCGTCGTGTGGGAGAACACCTGCGACGAGAAACTCCTCGAAGCCGCGCACCAGGAGATCCTAAAATCCACCAACGGCAACCCGCCGCCGATCCTGGACCCCTTCGCCGGCGGCGGCACCATCCCGCTCGAAGCCCAGCGCCTCGGGCTCGAAGCCCACGCCTCCGACCTGAACCCAGTCGCCGTACTGATCAACAAGGCCCTGATCGAGATCCCGCCCAAGTTTAAGGACCAGCCCCCCGTCTTCCCAGGCCTCGCCGACACCCGAAACTCATGGAAGGGCGCCGAAGGCCTAGCCGCCGACGTGCGGGCCTACGGCGACTGGATGCGCGACCAAGCCCAGCAGCGCATCGGCCACCTCTACCCCAAGGCCACACTCCCCGACGGCACCACCGCCAACGTCATCGCTTGGATCTGGGCGCGCACCGTCACCTGCCCCAACCCCGCTTGCCGAGCTGAGACGCCTCTCACTCGTTCATGGTGGCTAGGGAAGAAGAAGGGCAAGGAGGCGCACATCGCGCCCAATGTCGTGCACAGCCAAAGTGGGACACACATCACCTTTGCTGTCGTGGATGGCCCGCCCGTCAATCCTGCAGTCGCAGACGCGGGCACTGTTGGCCGAACCGGGGCTACCTGCGTCGCCTGTAGCACTGGAATCCCCTTGCAGTACATCAAGGAGCAAGGACGTGAGCGCGCCTTGGGCACGGTGCTCATGGCGGTCGCAGCAGAGGGTAGTCGTCGCCGCATCTATCTGTCCCCTACCGCAGATCAAGTCTCTGCCGCAGCGGTGCCCATCCCAGCTCACTCCGTGGAAGGGACTCTCGGCTACTATCCCCGAGATCTGAAGGCGCCCACGTACGGCTTGACCCACTTTGTGGACCTCTTCACGGCACGGCAGCTCCAAGCCCTAACGACGCTGAGCGATCTGGTCGTGGAGGCACGGGAGCGCCTACTCAGTGACACCGCCCATCACTCGCTCGCCCGCAGTCGCCCGGCCGAGGAGTACGCAGACGCGATTGCTACTTACCTCGCGATGGCGCTGAGCCGAACCCTGAATAAGAGCACCTCGATCAATACTTGGGACAGCAGCCCGAAGATGGAAGCTGTCCGAGGCCTCTTTGCTCGTCAGGCCATTCCGATGGCGTGGGACTTTGCCGAAGCGAATCTCGCCGGCGGCTCGTCCGGGGACTACGGCAATGACCTCAACTGGGTGGCATCAGTTCTCGAGCGCCATTACGTGACTGCCACCGCCACAAGTACAGCGCGCCAAGCAGACGCTGCCCAAGTGCTGACTTCCGGAGTGCTGGTCAGTACAGACCCGCCCTACTACGACAACATCGGCTACTCCGACCTGTCGGATTTTTTCTACGTCTGGCTACGCCGTTCGCTGCGCGATGTCCATCCCGAGTTGTTGTCGACGATGCTGGTGCCGAAGGCCGAGGAGCTTGTGGCCAACCCATACCGGCACGACGGCAAGGACGGAGCGAAGCGGTTCTTCGAGGATGGTTTCCGGCAGGTCTTCGCCAATGCGCGTGAGCAAGCCCTGAGGGATTTTCCGATCACGGTGTACTACGCCTTCAAGCAGTCCGAGTCCGACCTCACCGGCACGGCATCGTCGGGTTGGGAAACGCTGCTGGAGGGCATGATCCGCTCGGGTTGGCAGATCACCGCCACGTGGCCGATGCGCAGCGAGCTGAGCAATCGCATGATCGCCTCGGGCACCAATGCGCTCGCATCGTCCATCGTGTTGTCGTTGCGTCCGCGTCCGGAGGACGCGCCGATGGTGGATCGACGTGGGTTCATCAAGGCCTTGCAGGCAGAGCTTCCCGATGCGCTGCGGAAGCTGCAGCAGGGCGCCGTGGCACCTGTCGATCTGCCCCAAGCGGCGATCGGTCCAGGCATGGCGGTGTTCTCCCGCTATTCGGGTGTGATCGAACCTGATGGGTCGAAGATGACCGTTCGTTCAGCGTTGGCGCGGATCAACGAGATCCTGGATGAGGTGCTCAATGAGCAGGAGGGTGATCTGGATCCGACGAGTCGGTTCGCGATCGCTTGGTTCAAGCAGCACGGCTACCAGTCCGGTTCCTACGGTGACGCGGACAGTCTGGCCCGGGCACGCAACACCAGCGTCGATGTGATGGACCGCGACGAGATCCTCACCAGCCGCGCGGGCAAGGTGCAGCTGCTGCGGCCGTCTGATCTGCCGGCGTCGTATGACGTGGCGACCGATTCGCACACGTCGAACTGGGAGGCGGCGCACCACATCATCCGGGTCCTCGAGTCCGAGGGCATCAACCAGGCCGGTGTGTTCCTGCGCCAGGCGAAGGCCCGTGCGGATGCTGCGGTGGATCCGGACCAGGTCAAGGAGCTTGGCCACCTGCTCTACCGCGTGTGCGAGGCGCAGGGCTGGACGAAGGAGGCCATCAGCTTCAACACTCTGGTCACCTCGTGGCCCGACATCGTCGCAGCATCCCGCGACCACTCTCTTCAGACAGGCCACGCCCAGGGTGCGTTCGACTTCACCGACGAGGAGAACTGACATGTCGCTCAACAGCAACCGCGCCCGAATCGACCAGATGTTCCAGGTGATGTCGCCAGCATTGGATGACTTCATCTCCACCGCTATCGGGCAGGAGGACCGGGCGCTGGGTGCGCAGTGGCCTCAGCTGCTGCAGGCCAAGGACGCCAAGAAGGGCATCACCGACAAGGTCTACGACCCGGCAGATCCGCAGACACAGTTGCGGATCCTGACCGAGTCCAATGTCACCGCGGGGCTCAAGCCGGGCTGGTACCCGATCAGCAATCAGCTGGGCCGGGTGGGCGAGTCGTTCGCCTCCGAACTGCGGGATGTGCGCAACAAGTGGGCCCACGGTGCGTCATTCACCGATGACGATGCCTATCGCGCTTTGGACACCAGTGAGCGGTTGATGACATTGATCGGTGCGACCGATGCTGCTGCGGGTGTGCGCACAATTCGCGTCTCGCTGCGCCGGATGACAGCTGACCGCGACGACAAGAAGGTGCTGAAGCAGGCCGTCGGTAACCCGGGTGCCCAGGGCCTGCGGCCATGGCGCGAGGTCCTGCCCCCGCACCATGACGTGGCCACGGGCAACTTCCACGCTTCCGAGTTCGCCGCCGACCTGTACAAGGTCGCCAGCAGCCAGAGCGGCGATGTCGAGTACAGCGACCCGGGTGAGTTCTTTCGCCGCACCTACCTGACCGAGGGCCTGCAGGACCTGATCGGTCGGGCCGTGAAGCGCCTGAACAGTGACCCGAATGCGTCGCCGGTGATCAACCTGCAGACCAACTTCGGTGGCGGCAAGACCCACTCCATGCTGTCTCTGTGGCATCTGGCCGCCGGCCTGCCGCTGGACTCGTTCCCGCAGGAGACTCAGGAGCTGCTGCAGGCCAACGGATATGTCCCGCGGCAGGTGAACCGAGTCGCGATCGTCGGCAACCACATCTCGCCTGCCGGCGTCACCAAGCCCGATGGCACCGTCGTCAACACCATCTGGGGCGAGCTCGCCTGGCAGCTCGGCGGTCCCGAAGCGTTCCAGCTCGTCGCCCGCGCCGACGCTGACCGCACCCCACCAGGCCAGGCCCTCCACATCCTGCTCGCCCAGTACGCCCCCGCGGTGATCCTGATCGACGAATGGGTGGCCTACGCCCGCAGCCTAGTGGGCCGCGACGACTTGGCTGGCGGATCCTTTGATGACCAGTTCACCTTCGCCCAGGCCCTGACCGAGGCCGCGAAGGGCACCCCCGGCGTCCTGCTCGCGATCTCGATCCCCGCATCCGATGTCGGCAAGTACGGCGACGAAGCCGCCGGCAATGCCGAGGAAGTGGGCGGCGCCAACGGCCTCGAAGCCTTGAAGCGGCTGCAGAACGTGGTGCGGCGCGTGGCCGACCAGTGGCGGCCCGCCTCGTCGACCGAGGCCTACCACATCGTCAAGCAGCGGCTGTTCACCCAGCCCACCCCGGAAGCGCTGGCCGAGATCAACGCCACCGCCCACGCCTTCGTCGACATGTACCGCACCTCGCCCAGCGAGTTCCCCTCCGAGGTCCGCGACAACGACTACGTCCGCCGAATCCGCGAGACCTACCCGCTGCACCCCGAACTGTTCGACACTCTCTACGAAGAGTGGTCCTCGTTGGAGCGGTTCCAGCGCACGCGTGGTGTGCTGCGGCTGATGGCCACCGTCATCCACGCGCTGTGGACCGGCGACGACCAGGCCCCGATGATCCTGCCCGGATCCATCCCCCTCTCGGCGTCGAGCGTCAACAGCGAACTCACCCAGTACCTGGCCGATAGCTGGAAGGCGATCATCGACGCCGACGTGGACGGACCCAACTCCGAACCCGTCCGCATCGACACCGACAACCCGCAGTTCGGCGCCCGCGCGCTGACCAAGCGCCTCGCCCGGACCGTGTTCTTCGGTGCTGCCCCAACAATCGCGCCCGGCGCCACCACGAAGGGCATCGCCACCCAACGCGTCATGCTCGGCACCGCCATGCCCGGCGACGTGGTCGGCAACTTCCACGCCGCCCTCAACCGGCTGCAGGACAAGGCCACCTACTTCTACTCCGGCAACGGCAAGTACTGGTACGACATCCAGGCCAACATCACCCGCACCGCCCGCGACCAGGCTGACAGCCTCCATATCGAAGACGTGTGGGCCGACATCACCCGACGCCTCGCCGCCCAGGCCGGCCGACGCGGGGACTTCGCAGCCGTCCATACCTGCCCTGATACGTCGAGCGACATTCCCGACCTCGACACCGCCCGGCTCGTGGTGCTGCACCCACGCTTCGCCCACACCAAGGGCAAGGACACGTCCGAGGCGATGGACTTCGCCCATCACGCCACCGCCAGCCGCGGCACCGCCAACCGCACCCACCGCAACACGCTGGTCTACCTCGCCCCCGACACGAAGCAGCTCGACAGCCTCGAAGCCGCGATCCGTGACTACCTCGGGTGGTCGTTCGTGCTCGACTCCGGCGCCGAGCTCGACCTGACCGAGAACCAGCGCACCCAGGCCCGCACCCGCAAGGCCCAGGCCGACCAGACCGCCACCACACGGCTGGTCCAGGCCTACATCTGGGCGTTGGTGCCGACCCAGCCCAACCCGCAGCTGCCGTTCACCGTCGACGAGCGCCGCATTGACACCCAAGGCGACTGGCTCGCCGAACGCGTCGCCAAGCGCCTCGGCAACGACGGCAACCTGTCCACCCGGCAGGCCGCCAACACCATCCGCCTCGCGATCCAGAACGTCCCCCAGATCTGGCAGTCCGGACACGTGCCGCTCGGCACCCTCTGGGGCCTGTACAGCGACTACTGCTACATGCCCCGTCTGCGGGACCGGACCGTCCTCGAACACGGCGTCACCGACATGCCCCTGCACTGGCAGCTCGAAGGATTCGCCCTCGCCACCCGCTACAACGACGACACCCAGCGCTACGAAGGACTCTGGACCCCCGAACACCTCGACCAGCAGCCCCCTGCCACCATCGACACCATGCTGCTCGTCCGCGCCGACGTTGCGGCCGTGCAGATGGCCAAGGATGTTCAACCCGCCGACCCGGCCTCGCAGCCGATCGGCGGTGACGACAGCCCCAGCAGCGTCGAGACCGGCGGTGGCATGGTTCCCCAGCCACCGACACCGCCCCTGCCGCCCGCCCCTGCCACAGCGGCCAAGACCCGCTTCTACGGGCAGCGATCGCTCAACCCCGACCGACTGGCGATGGACTTCAAGCAGATCAGCGACGAGATCCTCGCTCACCTGCGCGCCAACCCCTCGACCCGCATCAGCGTCCACCTCGAGGTCGAAGCCACCGAAGCCGCCGGGTTCACCGAGGCCCAGATCCGCACCGTGTCCGAGAACGCTGCCACGCTCAAGTTCGAGCAGCATGGTTTCGAGGAACGATGAAGATATCCCGTGGTGACCGGCCCATGACGAAGGACAAGACCAAATGACGATCGGCTATCGCACAGTTTTCAGCACGCCGGCGGACTCCGATCTGGAACGCAACCTTCCCCAAGCCGTATCGCAATGGCTCCGGCACAAGCGGCTCCCATCGCAGGATGTCTCTGTCGGGACTCACTCACTCAACGACAGCACAGTCCTCACCGTCGCGTCCCACGAACCACGTGGAGAAGGGCTTCGAGGCCTTCGCTACCAGCTGGTCGAGAACAAGCCAGAGGGGTGGACGAGCACCATCTCTGCTCACTTCGGGATTTCAAATAACCGCATTTGGATCGATATCGAACCACCCAACTCGAACCGCCCGCTGGCAGGAGACGTCAAGCGGGACCAGTTCGTTGGTGTGCCGCGCATCGTCAGGGATCTCTTGGCAGAGTTCCACGCTTTGGACGGGCCGTTGGACATTCGCGACCAGCCAGCGTTCGTCACCACAGCCGATGATGTCCATAAGTTGCTCGAAGGCATCACTTCACCCGAGCGGCATATTCCAGTGATCGTCGCCGGGCCGCTGCCAGGAATTGAACCAGAATCCTGGCGGAGGATGGTGGACGGGATCACACGTAATACGGTAGGAATGGCTGCCACCCACGTGCTGACCCCTGAGACAACAACGCTATTCCATGAGAATCTCCCAGGAAGTTTGACAGTACCTGCGGGATCCCTGCGCACCTTTCTGCCTGACCTAAAGCTCGAAGAAGGCGGCAATCATCGGCGACACCGAATCATGTCACCCCACGCATTGGTCAATCTCGACGAGAAGATTCTTCGTCGCATCGTAACCAATGCCGTCAAAGAATATGCCGTCTCGCGTCCTCTGCCACCCAGCGCACTTCGCATGGATCGTCTGCTGGACCGCGCACAGGACGCACTGCTGCTTCAACCGGCAGAATCAATCACGATTGCTCCAGTAGAGTCCACCCCGACGGTTCCACTCGTCGACACCGGTACGGATCTTCTACTGCAGATTGCCACGACACTTGGCTGCTCCAGCAACTCCCGAGAGATTCTGGAGGCGATCCAACGACTGGTTTCTGTTGATGCGCAGAGGGCCGCCTTGGCATCCACGCTCCAGGCCATGCGCGATGCCCAAACACTGCGCGAGACACGACTCGCAGATCGTCTGAGTGACCAGCAGCATCGAATTGAGTCCCAACAGGACTCCATCGCTGAGCTAACCAAGAGGCAGGAGGACCTGCAGCTTGAGGTTGCCGAACGAGCCGACGCCACACGGCGACTCGAAGCAGAGCTCAGCCGCCTTCGCCACGACGCACTGGTGAACGGTCAAGGTGAACTCGCCTATCCATCGGAGCCGGTGGTCCCTGAAGCTCCCGATCAGATGGAATCACTCCTGGAGTGGTTCACAAATCAGGTGTGGCCACACGTCGTCTTTACTGGCGACCCAAAGGACACTCTGTCATTGGAACAGCATGACGCACTCGGATCATGGTCGGCAGCAGTAGCCGACATTTGTGCCACGCTGGAGGACTATGCCCAATCCGTTCAAGTGGGGGAATTTTCCGGAAACGTGCATCAGTTCCTGCAGAATCCGCCGCCCGGCCGTACGACCCGCAGCGCTGCTTCGGCCGGCAAGCACGCCGCCGTGGAATCCGAGTGGGTGAACAACAACAAGCAAGCAAAAAGGGAGCGGACACTACCCGTTCCACCAACGATCGACCCGTCCGGCAGCACATTCATGCAGGCGCATTTCCGAATCGCCAACTACGGGATGATCTCCCCACGCCTCTACTACTACGATGCAACATCACTAGACGGGAACGTGTACGTGGGCTACATCGGCCGACACTTGACGAACACTAAGACATCATAATGGATGTTCGGCGTGGCCGATCGATCACCAGCCTGATGCTCTGCAATTTCGCCTTACCACAAACCAATCGACTCGTCAGCAGCGGCCTTGCGCCGCAACAGGTGACCAGCGGACCGGGACACATTCCAAAAGTGCATCGGAACCCCTGGCGGCAGCGAACAGAAGTGCGCCGCCAAGCCATTAAGAGCTGCAACGAGAGCTAGACGATCCACGGACGAATCGGAGAAATAATCTATCGAAAACAGCCGATGGCTAATCTACATCGATCTAACCTGCTTGTCGCGTTCCACAAAACGCGAGTACAACTCAACCAAGTCGTCGACGATTGACTCCCATTCTGCCACGATCGACGAGTTTACCGCGAGCATGGTTGCGCGGCCGTGCATGACATCCGACGATCGCGAATAGCAATACCGAGCGAGCCTGACCGTCTCATAGTCATTCATCCATTCCTGAGGTTTGGAGTGACGCAGGAGCACTGGGATCTTTTCGTTCACTCGATTCTGCCGCGCAGGTCGCCCCGAACACTTCGAGTATCCATCAGCGACCACCACTTCAATACGAGTTCGAAGTACGGATACCCGAAGACGGAGGAAGGTATCATCCGGCAGAGATTCGACCCCTGGCAGCTCGTCAATAGAGTTCATGACAGCGCCTCACAGGCCGACCGAGCTGCTTGGAGCTCGATATCCGATACTACGCACCGAGGCGGATTTCCATGACTCGCCTGGTTCCACCCAACATCATAGGGAGACATCAAGAGCTTCGCCCGATCAATGGCGACTGAACCTTCACTACCCACCAGATCAGCCGCTACCCCCATTCGCTTCTTCGTCGTAGCAGCGGATTCATCATCGAGCTTCTCAAGCCACGCGCGCGGATCCTGACCGCAAACGATTGCCCTCGAAATGACGAATCGACGTAGGGCATTTTCGACAGCCTGTCGACACAGAATACGGATAGGATTCGTCATCGCCATCAGCGTATCTGGACTGTTGTCTAGCAACATCAATGACTCTGCATCATCCATCAGGAGTGCGGAAATCGAGGGAGCACTTGTCACACAGATCTTGTTGGACCCAGACACTCTCCTGACACTACGCGCGTCCGCGTCAAGGCTACTGGCCACCAAATGTTCCCGGAGCCGCTCATCGTGGGTTAACACAACAACGCGACGATCTTTGGCCACCTGGACCAAGTGCTTTGCCAAGTAGTCAACCCGCAACTCGTCAAAGGAATGAACAGGGTCATCGACAATCAGGAAACCAAACGGACTATCTTCCACTCCAGCCAACGCAGGCGCGAGCAACAGGGCATTGCGTTGCCCCGCACTCAACATGCCGGGACCCAGCACATTTCCACTGTCTTCCTGCAGCTCGACAGTGGCTTGCTTCTTGAGCACCCTGAGATTGCTGATCTCCATTCCGACGTCCTGCAACAGGTGCTTCAACACCCTACTGGACTCGACCCTCAAGGCCCCTTGGCGTTGCTGCATCAGATCAGTCTCAAGCTTGGCCAGTTGCTTCTTGACATCCTCCCAGAGCTTGGATTGGATCGCCTCTTCACCGCGCGTTTGCACAATTTGGAGCAATGGCGCTACAGCCGCGGCACAGCTCCGCCTCCAGCGCGCTTCGTCTGATGCGCGCTCAACCATAAGGCGATACTCGTCGGCAAACGAATCCGAACGCATGTGTTGGCCCAATTCTTCAGCAGCAGCGCAGCAGCGGTCAGAATAGCCCGAATCCAGAAACGTCTCACGGAGCCGACTCAAGATCTCGATAGCCTTGTCTGTCTCGTCCCGTTCACTGGTTTCGGCCATGCCGCCCATAGCAGCGAGAAGCACGCTGGTTGCCTCGATCACTTGACCGATCAGCCCTCGCCACCGCGTCACCGCAACCACAACTTGCTTGTTTGCCTTCAGGGTCTCCTGAAGATGCTTGCGCCAATCCGTGACTGAGCCGCAAACTGGACAGGCCAGGGGGGACTCATCAGGGGCGTCATTCAGGTCTTTCAGATTCCCAATGAGACCCGGATTATGCTGCTGCCCCAGACCGGCCACCGCAAGAGTGGCGGTCTCGACATCATCGAAGAGACCATTCAATGCATTCAAGGCTTGCGGGTCCAGCTTGACGGGCACCTCATCGCCACCGGCCATCACAAGTTCGTTCTCGGAGAGCCAGGTCTCCACGTTGTCACCCAACGAAAAAAGGGAAATAGTTGGGCGCCCCTCATCTGCAGCCAGCTGGGCCAGGTTTCGCACCGTGTCGGCACGAGTTTGCTCCACTGCCCGCGCAGCCTCGAGCGCTTCTTCGGAACGAGTTGCGATCTCATCACGAACGAGAGAAAAGCAGTTGCCGAGAACGAGAAGCCGCTCAAGATACTCCTGCAACTGTTTAGAATTTTGGATATAACTCTCCCACTCCGCGTAGGCAAAGACCGGACTATACGCAACAGCCGCATCGCGCCACCCCGACCCAAGCGTCACGGTTGCCCCGACACCTCCAACAGGCGTTCGGGTTGCCTGAATCTCCACCTCACCATCCCGAGGCACTCTGACCGTCAGCGCGAGCTTCTCCCCCGTTGACTGCTGCAGCACCAACAGGATCCGCCCCGAAGGTGCTTGATCATGCACCGGCACCGGCGCCCAGACTCGCGCTCTGCCGGCTGCCCCTGAAGCACGCACCACCCCACCCGCGGTGCTCCCGTGAATAGCCATATCGACACCATGCGCGAAACTAGACTTCCCAGATCCGTTGGCGCCATGCACAATCGTGATCCCGGGCCCTGCTTCGAAGTCAAGAGCCATACCCGACTCTGGGATCCCACGAATTCCCGATACTTCTGCGCGAATCAGCCACCAAACAGCCCCACTCGCGGCAGGATCGAACTCACCTTGCCTTGGGCTTTCCCCGGCCAGCTCTTCAATCACCTCACGGAGCCGCTGCCAAGCCTGCACCGACGACTGCTCACGGGCTCTCTCGAGCTTTTCATCAACGCACGCCTTGAGATCACCGAAAGTCAGCGAAGCCAAACGAGCCATCTGCGCCACCCATCCCCGAGGCACTCGTGCCAGCAATACCCAATAATGTTGCCCATCCTCTTCTATTCCAGGGAGTAGTGCAACGGCTGCACGTCTAGCCTCGATCTTTCATGAGGGCTGGTTGGTCAACGGTCCAGCGTCGTTGCCGGTCTCGTAGTCATGATTCTGGCATGGGGGTGTGACAAGGTCCCGCATGCGCTGCGGGTAGGCGTCGGTTCCACTGCC